>JBFISC010000168.1:0-8048 GCA_041608775.1 Pseudomonadales bacterium
GCTACGCTCGGAATAGACCAGCTACGCTGTTCGTCCGGGCTTCGCCCGGAATAGACCAGCTACGCTCGTCGTCCGGGCTAAGCTCGCTCTACCAGTTCAGCACCACGTACTGTTGCGAGTCACCCGAGCGGATCAGCAGCACGGCGCGATTGTTGGCGCTGGCTTCGATGGCGGCGTAGAAGGCCTCTGCCGTATTCACGGGCTTGCGGTTCACCTGCAGGACCAGGGTGCCGGGGGTGATCCCCGTCCGGGCGGCTGGCGATTGCGGCGTGACCTGGGTCACCAGCACGCCTTCGCCCGGCTCGATGCCGAGCTGCTCCGCCATCTGCGCGGTCGGCGTCTGCACCGCCATGCCGAGCTCACGGGCCGTAGCGCCATCGCTCTGGGCGACGCTGCCGGCGTCATCCAGCGCGCCGATGGTTACCTTCAGAGTCCGCCGCTTGCCGTCGCGCAGCACGGTCAGCTCCGCCCGGGAGTCCGGCGGGGTCAGGGCGACCCGGTTGCGGAAGTCACCGGTGTCGGTCACCGACTTGCCCTGGTAGCCGACGATGATGTCGCCCACCTCGACTCCGGCGCGCTCGGCTGGCGAGCTCTTGGACACCTGGGCCACCACGATGCCCTCGTTGCGATCGATGCCGAAGGACTCGGCGAGTTCCTGGGTGAGCGGCTGGATGGACACGCCGAGGAAGCCGCGGCTGACGCTGCCGCCGTCGATCAGCTGATTTGCGATACTCTTCGCCAGATCGATGGGAATCGCGAAGCCGATGCCCATGTAGCCGCCGCTGCGGCTGAAGATGGCGGTGTTCATGCCCACCACCTGACCGTTCAGGTTGACCAGCGGCCCGCCGGAGTTGCCCGGGTTGATGGCGGCGTCGGTCTGGATGAAGTCCTCGTAGTCGTTGATGCCGATGCTGGTGCGGCCGGTGGCGCTGACGACGCCGACGGTCAGCGTCGATCTGAGTCCGAAGGGGCTGCCGATGGCCACTACCCACTCGCCGACTTCGAGTTCCGACGATCGGGCCAGCGGCAGCGGCGTCACGTCGTCGGTGTCGATCTCGATCACCGCCACGTCGGACTGCGGGTCGGTGCCGGTCACCGTGGCCTGGAACTCCCGGCCATCCTGAAAGCGGACGGTGATGCGGTCGGCGTTCTGCACGACGTGGTTATTGGTCATGATGTAGGACTTGTCCGAGACCAGCCCGGAATCGGTCTGAAAGACGAAGCCGGAGCCCTGGCCGAACACCCGGTTGTCCCGCTGAGGCGCCCGTCCGCGGGGAGTCCCGGGAAACTGGTCGCCGAAGAAGCGACGCAGGAAGTCGTCGGGGGCGAATGCGGGTGCCTCGCGGCTGCCTTCCACGGAGATGAAGACCACCGACGGCGACACCGCGCGGGCCACGGACGCGAACGCCTTGCCGGTCTCGCGGAGGCTCTCGATGGCATTGGACTCCTCCACCTGGGCCGTGCTGAGGCCCGGTGCCAGCAGGAGCAGGAACAGGGTGGTCAGCGCTGTGGTTCGGTGATGCATGGCATTCCTCTCGTTGCTCGGTGCGCGTTCACTCTCCCCAGCTACACTGCCGCCTCCCAACCCGGTCACGCTCGCCTTTGGGCAGATCGATTCCGCAGAAGTTCCGCGGCCGGCTGGGATCAGTCGGAGGGGGCCGGGGCACGCCGCCGGGTGCTGATCAGCATCGCCACCGTGACGCCGGTGATCACTGCCAGAATCAGCAGGGTGGCCAGCGCGTTGATCTCCGGTGACAGGCCCAGCCGGACCTTCGAGAAGATCACCATGGGCAGGGTCGAGGCGCCGGGGCCGGAGACGAAGCTGGCGATCACCAGGTCGTCGATGGACAGGGTGAAGGCCAGCAGCCAGCCCGCCACCAGAGCCGGTGCCAGCAGCGGCACGGTCACCAGAAAGAAGGTGCGGGCCGGACGCGCGCCGAGGTCCATGGCGGCCTCTTCCAGAGACGGATCCAGCTGGCTCAGCCGCGACTGCACCACCACGGCTACGTAGGCGGTGCAGAAAGTGATGTGGGCAATGCTTATCGTGGTCACGCCGCGTCCGGACGGCCAGCCGAACTGTGCCTCGAGGGCGATGAACAGCATCAGCAGCGACAGCCCGGTGATCACCTCCGGTACCACCAGCGGCGCTGCGAGCATGCCGGAGAACAGGGTGCGGGTGCGGAACCGCCCGTAGCGCACCATGACGTAGCCGCCAAGCAGACCCAGCGCGGTGGCGACGCTGGCGCTCATCACGGCGATCTTCAGCGACAGCCAGGCGGCGCCGAGGATCTGATCGTCCTCGAGCAGCGCCGCGTACCAGCGCGTGGAGAAGCCCTGCCAGACGGTCACCCGGTCGCTGGCGTTGAACGAGTAGACCACCAGGGTGAGGATCGGCAGGTACAGGAAGGCGTAGCCAAACAGCACCAGGCTGATGAACGTCAGTGGCCTGGCGAAGAAGTTACGCATCGACTTCCCGGCGGGAATTCTGCAGCAGGGCGATGGGCAGCACCAGGATCAGCAGCATGACGATGGCCACCGCCGAGGCGATGGGCCAGTCGCGGTTGGCAAAAAATTCGTTCCACAGCACCCGGCCGATCATGATGCTGTCCGGCCCGCCGAGCAGTTCCGGAATCACGAACTCGCCCACCGCGGGAATGAACACCAGCAGCGAACCGGCGACGATGCCGGGCAGCGACATTGGCACGGTCACCTTGAAGAACGCCTGCCACGGCCGGCAGCCGAGGTCCAGGGCCGCCTCGACGATGGAGTAATCGAGGCGCGCCAGGGCTGCGTACAGAGGCAGGATCATGAACGGCAGATAGGAGTAGACGATGCCGACGTAGACCGCGCCCTCGGTGTAGAGCATGTTCAGCGGCGCGTCCGTCAGGCCCAGCCACATGAGGACGCCGTTGACCACGCCGCCGCCCTGGAGCAGCACCTTCCAGGCGTAGACGCGAATCAGGAACGAGGTCCAGAAGGGCAGGATCACGAGCATCAGCAGGATCAGCTGAGCGCGGCCGCGGGCCCGGGCGATGGCATAGGCGATGGGGTAGCCGATCAGCAGGCAGAGGATGGTCGACACCAGGGCGATGCGCAGGGAGGACAGGTAGGAGAGCAGGTACAGCCGATCCTCGAGAAGGTAGGCGTAGTTGGCCAGCGTCGCCTGGAGCGACCAGCCGCCGTCGGGCGTTTCGCCGATGAGGGGTGTGTACGGCGGCTGGGCGATGATGGACTCTGCCACCGAGATCTTCAGCACGAAGAAGAACGGCAGCAGGAAGAACAGGGTCAGCCACGAGAGCGGGATGGCGTAGACGAGCCAGCGGCCGCGCCCCGCGGTCAGCGCGCCGCTCATTCCGGCAGCACCACCACGCTCTCCGGGGCCCAGGTCAGCCACACGGACTCGTCCCAGGTGAAGGCGGCCTCGTTGCGGCGGCTGTGCATGGGCACGGTAACGGTGAGCTCGGTGCCGGCGTCGGTGGTCACGTGGTAGATGGAGTGCGCGCCGAGGTAGGTGATCTCTTCGATGCGCCCGGCCATCGCGTTGTCCGGCTCGGCCGGGGCTTCGCGCTGCAGGCGGATCTTCTCGGGCCGAATGGCTACCCACACCGGGGTGTCGTCGCGGTGCGCGGGCAGCGCCTCCGGCAGCGCGAGGCTGATGACCCCGCCGGCGCTGCGCAGCCGGTCGGCGGCCAGCGGCTCGCACTCGAGCAGGTTGACCGAGCCGATGAACCCGGCGACGAAACGGCTGGCCGGGGTCTCGTAGATCTCCCGCGGCGTGCCGATCTGATCGAACCGGCCTTCCCGCATCACGGCGATGCGGGTGGACAGATTCATGGCTTCCTCCTGGTCGTGGGTGACCAGCACGAAGGTGATGCCGACCCGTTCCTGGATCCGCGACAGCTCGAGCTGGGTGCGCTCGCGCAGCTTCTTGTCCAGCGCCGCCAGAGGCTCGTCGAGCAACAGCAGCTTCGGCCGCTTCACCAGCGCCCTGGCCAGGGCGACGCGCTGCCGCTGGCCGCCGGACAGGGCGTCCGGCCGGCGCTTCGCGAACCGGTCCATCTCCACCAGCTCCAGGGTCTGGTCTACCCGGTCGCGGATCTCCGGCTTCGGGACCCTGTCCTGGCGCAGGCCGAAGGCTACGTTGTTCCAGACGTTCATGTGGGGAAACAGGGCATAGGACTGGAACATCATGTTCACCGGACGTTCGTAGGGCGGGGTCCGGGTCATGTCCTGACCATCGATGAAGATGCGGCCGGCGGTGGGCAGCTCGAGGCCCGCCAGCATCCGCAGCAGCGTGGTCTTGCCGCAGCCGGAGCCGCCGAGCAGGCTGAAGAATTCCCGCTCGTAGATGTCCACGCTGACGCTGTCGACGGCGACGAAGTCGCCGAAGCGTTTGCTCACACCGTCGATGCGCACGAACGGCTTGCCGTCTCCGTGCTTCCAGGGCTCGTTGATGAAGGGGTCGTCGCTCGGCTGTGGCAAGGGGCGGCCTCGTTTCCGGCTATCATAGGCATGGCGCAGGCTGGGGGCGAACCCCTGTGCGGTGATATGCTGCGCCTCAGGGCTTGCCGGTTCCATACCCCCAAACGTCGAACGCACGAGTATACCTATGTCCAGCCAACTCGCGGAGCTTCAGCAGAGCGATCGCGCGCATCACTTCCACCCCTTCACCGACTTCAAGGCGCTCGCAGAACGCGGCACCCGGGTCATCGTCCGTGGCGAGGGCGTCTACATCTGGGATCACCAGGGCAACAAGCTCCTCGACGGCATGTCCGGGCTGTGGAACGTCAACGTCGGGTATGGCCGGCGCGAGCTGATCGATGCGGCTACCCGGCAGCTGGAGCAACTGCCGTTCTACAATAGCTTCTTCCAGTGCACGACCGAGCCGCCCATTCACCTTGCCGAGCGGCTGGCAGAGCTCACCGGCAACCGGCTGTCTCACGTGTTCTTCGCCGGCTCCGGGTCGGAGGCGAACGACACCAACATCCGCCTCGTGCGCCGCTACTGGCAGCTCATGGGGAAACCGGAGAAAAGAGTCATCATCAGCCGCACCAATGCCTATCACGGCAGCACCATCGGCGCGGCCAGCCTGGGTGGCATGAAGCCCATGCACGAGCAGGGCGGCCTGCCGATACCGGACATCGTCCACGTGGACCAGCCCTACTATTTCGACAGCGGGAGCAATGCCACGCCCGAGGCGTTCGGCGTGGAAGTGGCCCGGCGCCTGGAAGAGAAGATCCTGAGCCTCGGCGCCGACCGGGTCGCGGCGTTCATCGGCGAGCCGGTGCAGGGCGCGGGCGGGGTGATCATCCCGCCGGAGAGCTACTGGGGTGAGATCCAGGGAATCTGCCGGCGGCACGACATCCTGTTGATTGCCGACGAGGTGATCACCGGGTTCGGCCGGCTCGGCCGCTGGTTCGGCCACGAGCGCATGGGCTTCGAGCCGGATCTGCTGACCTTCGCCAAGGGCGTCACCTCCGGCTACATTCCCCTCGGCGGGGTGCTGGTGGGCCGGCGGGTGGCCGACGTGCTGGCGGCCGACGGCGGCGAGTTCGCCCACGGCTACACCTATTCCGGTCACCCGGTGGCCTGCGCGGTGGCGCTGGCCAACCTGGACGTGGTGGAGCGTGAGGGTCTGCCGGAGCGGGTGCGGGAAGACATCGGCCCGTACTTCGCCCGGGGCTGGCTGGCGCTGGGCGAGCATCACGGCATCGTCGGCGAAGCGCGCATGTTCGGCCTGATGGGTGCGCTCGAGCTGGTTCGGGAAGGTCGGACCCGGTTCCCCAAGGACAGCCGCGCCGGGGAACGCTGCCGTGACCTCTGCATCGAGCACGGCCTGGTGATGCGCGCGGTCGGCGACACCATGATCGTGGCGCCGCCGCTGGTGATCAGCCGTGCGGAAATCGACGAGCTGCTGGAGAAGGCCGACCGCGTGCTCACCGCCACGGCGCAAGCGCTGGCGTGAGGCCGGCCCCGGCACGGCCATGAGTCGCGACATGGACGCCGCCGCCGGCTTTGAGGATTCCTGGTACTACGCCAGCGCCCGCGGTCTGACCGAGCGCCCGCACCTGAGCGAACGGCTGCGTGCCGACGTCTGCGTGGTCGGCGGCGGCTACACCGGGCTGTCTGCGGCGATGGAGCTGGCCGCCCGCGGGTACCAGGTGGTGGTGCTCGAAGGTCACCGGGTCGGGGCCGGCGCCAGTGGCCGCAACGGCGGCGTGCTCGGTATGGGTCAGCGCAAGGACCAGGACGAGCTCGAGCAGTGGCTCGGCGCCGAGACTGCGCGCCGGCTCTGGGAGGTGGCGCTGGACGCCAACGCCCTGGTCCGCGACCGCATTCATCGCTACGGGATCGACTGCGACCTCAAGGACGGCGAGCTGCATGCCGCGCACCGCGAGCGCCACGTTGCCGGCTACTGGTCGTACGTTGACCACCTGGCGGAGCGCTATGATTACCACCGCTGCCGCAAGGTCGATGCCGAGGAAATGGCCGACATGCTCGGCATGCGCACGTACTTCGGCGGCTATCTGGACGAGGGGGCAGGCCACCTGCACCCGCTGAATCTCGCTCTCGGCCTCGGCCGCGCTGCGGAGTCGCATGGCGCCCTGCTGTTCGACCGATCGACGGTGCTGGATTATCAAGAACGCGGCGGGCGGGTGCAGGTACAGACCTCAGCCGGCGAGGTGGATGCGGAGTATCTGGTGCTGGCCTGCAATGGTTACCTGGGTCGGCTCGCCCGGCGCATCGAGTCCTACCAGATGCCGATCAACAACTTCGTGCTGGCGACGGCGCCCCTGGGCGAGGCGCGGGCGCGGCAGATCAATCGTGACGACGTGGCGGTGGTGGACTCGCGTTTCGTGGTGAACTACTTTCACAACTCTCCGGATCACCGGTTGATCTTCGGCGGCGGGGAGAACTACAGCCCGCGGTTTCCCCGGGACATGAAGGGCTTCGTGCGCCGGTTCATGCTGCAGGTGTACCCCCAGCTGGACGATGTCGCCATCGATTACGCGTGGGGCGGAACCCTGGCGATCACCCTGAAGCGGATGCCCCACTTCGGCCGCAGCGGTCAGGTGTTCTGGGCCCAGGGATATTCCGGCCACGGCATCGCCATGGCCAACATGGGCGGCAAGCTCATCGCGGACGCGCTGGCCGGCAGCGCCGAGCGCTTCGACCTGTTCGCGCGCCTGCCCCAGGTGCGCTTCCCCGGCGGCCGGCTGCTGCGCTGGCCGGCGCTGGTGGCCGGGATGCTCTACTACGCCATGCTCGACCGGTTCTGAAGAGGAGGAGCAGCTGTCATGGGGCGACGGGACGGAAACTGGATCGGCGCGCTGGTGCTCGCCTGGGCGGTTGCCGGCTGTTCGCAACCGGCGGACACGGCTGCCACCGCGGCAGACCCCGCGCTGCGCGAGCCGGCGGATCTGCTGCTGGTCAACGCGGCGGTGTACACCCTGGTGCCAGACGCACCCTGGGCGGAAGCGCTGGCCATCGCCGATGGCCGGATCTTGGCGGTCGGCAGTACGGCGGAAGTGACGGGACGGTACGCGGGTGAGGTGCGCGATCTGCAGGGGGCCATGGTGCTGCCAGGCTTTCACGATGCTCATGCGCACCCCATCAGCGGCGGCATCCAGAGCCTGCAGTGCGATCTGACCGCCGCCGCGACCGTAGCCGAGACCCTGGCGCTCATCGCGGCCTGCCACCGGGACTTCCCGGACACCGAGGCGGCTGAAGACGACTGGCTGGTGGGCGGCGGCTGGAATCTGGGCCTGTTCCCGGACGCCAATCCGAGCAAACGCCTGCTGGACGACATCGTCGGCGACCGGCCCGTCTACCTCGAAGGCGAGGATGGGCACAGCGGCTGGGCCAGCTCCGAGGCGCTGGCCCGGGCGGGAATCAGCGCCGACACCGAGGATCCGCCGCTCGGGGTGATCGAGCGGGACGCCTCCGGGGAGCCGACCGGCACGCTCAGAGAGACCGCCCAGGAGCTGGTTCGCGGGCAGCTGCCGCCGATTACCGACGCGATGCGGGTGGCCGGGGCGCTGGCGGCC
>JBFISC010000169.1:0-8036 GCA_041608775.1 Pseudomonadales bacterium
GCCATCCGATCGCTGACGTAGCGGACCATGGAGAGGTCGTGGGCGATGAACAGCAGGGTCAGCCCCATGGAGGCCTTGAGATCGTCGAGCAGATTCACCACCTGGGCCTGCACCGACACGTCCAGCGCCGAGATGGGCTCGTCGCAGACCACGAACTCGGGCTCGAGGACCAGCGCCCGGGCAACGCCGATGCGCTGGCGCTGGCCGCCCGAGAACTCGTGCGGGTAGCGTGACATGTGGTCGGGCTCCAGGCCGACCCGCTTCAACCAGTCGGCAACCCGATCCCGGATCTCGCGGGACGGCACGTCGGAGTGCAGCTTCAGACCCTCGCCGATGATCTCGCCCACCGTCATCCGCGGGTTCAGCGACGAGTAGGGGTCCTGGAAGATCATCTGCATCTTCTTTGCCAGGCGCTGAAAGTCCCTGGGGTGATACTTCTGCGGCAGCTGCTCGCCCCGATAGGTCACCGTGCCGGCGGTCTTGTCGTGGAGGCCGATGAGGGTCTTGCCGTAGGTGGACTTGCCGGATCCGGACTCGCCCACCAGGCCGACGATCTCCTGCTCGTGAATGGTCAGGGTCACCCCGTCCAGGGCGTGGACGGCGTGGCCGCCGCGCAGCGGGAAGTGTTTGGTCAGGCCCTCGGTGACCAGCAGCGGCTTGCGCTCGCTCATGCGCCAGCCTCGGCACGCTGCTGCTGGAACAGCTCGGGCACCCGCGGCGCGGTGGGATGGTGCAGCCAGCAGCGGGCGAAATGCTGCTCGGTCTGGAAGTGGGGCGCAGGATCCTGCTCGCTGCAGACCTTCATGGCGTACGGGCAGCGGGCCGCGTAGGCGCAGCCCTTCGGCGGATGGAACAGGTCCGGCGGGCTGCCTTCGATGGGCACCAGTCGATGCTTCGGCTCGCCGGCACCGGCCGGCGCCGGATCGTTGCTCGGCATGGCGGCCCGCAACCCCAGGGTGTACGGATGGGAAGAACGGTAGAACACGTCGTCCACCGTGCCCTGCTCGGCCACCTGTCCGGCGTACATCACCACCACCTCGTCGGCCATGCGCGCCACCACGCCGAGATCGTGGGTGATCAGGACGATGGCCATGCCGGTGTCGCGCTGCAGATCGCCCATCAGGTCCAGCACCTGGGCCTGAATGGTCACGTCCAGCGCCGTGGTCGGCTCGTCGGCGATCAGGATGGCGGGCTCGCAGGCGATGGACATGGCGATCATGGCCCGCTGCAGCATGCCGCCGGAGAACTCGAACGGGTACTGCTTCGCCCGGCGCGCGGCTTCCGGGATGCGGGCCATGTCGAGCAGCTCCACCGCCCGGGCCAGGGCCCGCTTGTGGCTCCAGCCGCGGTGCACCTCCAGCGTTTCGGCGATCTGATCGCCGATGGACATGGTGGGATTGAGCGAGGTCATCGGGTCCTGAAAGATCATGCCGATCTCGCGGCCGCGGATGTCGCGGCCATCGATAGTCGTGCGGCCGAGGATCTCGTGGCCGCGCAGCCGGGCGCTGCCGGAGGTGATGCGCCCCGGCGGCATCGGGGTCAAACCCATCAGGCTCTGCACCGTCACCGATTTGCCGCAGCCGGACTCGCCGACGATGGCCAGGGTCTCGCCGGCGTCAACCCGGAAGCTGATCCCGCGCACCGCCTGCACGGTGCCGCCGTAGGTGTCGAACTCGACCCGCAGATCGTCGACCTGGAGCAATGGTGCGGTCATGGTCGCACCGCCCTTGCTGGCATTGCCGAGGCGGTCGCCGGCGCTGCAAGCGGCGCTTCGATCATTCCCGTGACCTCATCTTCGCGTCCAGGGCGTCGCGCAGGCCGTCGCCCAGCAGGTTGAAGGCGAGCACCGTGATGCTGATGAGCGCGGCGGGAAAAATCAGCTCGTGAGGGTAGGTCAGCATGGTCTTGAGGCCCTCGTTGCACATGCTGCCCCAGGACGGCGTGGGTGGCGCCACGCCCATGCCGATGAACGACAGGAACGCTTCGGTGAAGATGGCGCTCGGCACGGCGAAGGTGAGGGTCACCAGAATCACGCCCATGGTGTTCGGGATCATGTGGCGCATCACCAGGTAGCCGGTGCGGGCGCCGAGCAGGCGCGCCGCGTTGACGTAGCCTTCCTCGCGGACCTGCAGGATCTGGCCGCGGACCAGCCGCGCGGTGCCCGGCCACAGCAGCAGCACCAGCGCCACCACCATGGGCAGAATGCCGCTCTCGCCGGGGCCGATGCCGAAGGCGATCTTGAACAGAATCATGAACAGCAGGAACGGCAGCGCGATCACGAAGTCGGCGAAGCGCATCAGCGCCTGATCGACCCGGCCGCCGATGAAGCCTGCCGTGCTGCCGTAGATGACGCCGAACAGCACGAACATGAACGGCGCGGCGATGCCGATGAACAGGGACACCCGGGCGCCGTACATGAGCCGGGCCAGCATGTCGCGTCCGAGATAGTCGGTGCCCAGAGGGTGCAGCGCGAGCTTGACGGCATCGCCTGGCCGGGCATCGGCGCCGGGCTCGATCAGCCCGCGCTGGCGGGCGTCCGCGACGGTGATCACCCGGGTCACGTCCACGTCCAGGGTCTGGCGCGCCGGCGTCTGGTCGCCGGCCTCGTCGAGCGCCACCACGGTGTAGTAGTAGGTCTGCGGTTGCAGGTCGAGGCGGTCCTCGAAGCGGGTATCGTCCGCCGAGAAGGTCTCGGCCAGCGGCAGACCGAGGGCGTCGGCGGGGCCGATGGGGAAGATGTTGCGGTAGACGCGGTAGCCGGATGCCCCCGGCATCGGGTCCCAGAGCAGCCGCACCGCCTGGGTGGTGGGGGGCGCCGCCAGGCGGAGGCCGTTCGCCATCGGCAGCACCGACGTGCCGTCCCATGGCTGGTAGCGTTCGACGAGGGTGGCGGTCCGGTCGGCGCCCGGCGGCTGGCTGATCTGGTCCAGGTCCTGGGCGGCGGGATCCACGGGCCACAGCCACGGGCCCGCGACGGTGAACAGGATCAGACCGATCACGATGTTCAGGGAGATCAGCGCCCGGCGGTTGGCCTTGAGCCGGATCCAGGCGTCCTGCCAGTAGGACAGCGACGGGCGCGACAGCACCTGGGCGCGCTGATGGCCCATCAGCGGTTCGAAGGCGCCCGGGCTCGGCTCGTGAACGGTGGGTGACATCTCCGCCATGGGCTACTCCAGCCGGACTCGGGGATCGATGAGCCCGTAGAGCAGATCCACGAGGATCACCATCAGCACCAGGAACGCGCCGTAGAACACGGTGGTGCCCATGATCACGGTGTAGTCGAGCTGCTGCACGGCCTGAACGAAATAGCGGCCGAGGCCGGGGATCGCGAAAACCAGCTCCACCACGAAGCCACCGGTGGTGATGGCCGCGATGGACGGCCCGAGCACGGTCACCACCGGCAGGATCGCGTTGCGCAGCTGGTGCCGGGTGAAGATCCGCGACGGCGGCAGCCCCTTGGCCTTGGCCGTGCGGACATAGTCGGAGCTGACGATTTCCAGCATCGACGAGCGCATCAGCCGGGTCAGGTAGGCCATCGTGGACAGGCCCAGCACCAGCGACGGCACCAGCATGTGCCAGATGGTGCCCCAGCCTGCCACCGGCAGCACCGAGAAGCCCAGCAGGTCGTTGATGTTCACCAGGGTGAGCTGACCGAGCGCCGCGAACACGAAGCTCGGCACCGAGATGCCGAGAATCACCAGGAACATGATCACGATGTCCGGCAATCGGTTGCGGTAGAGGGCGGTGAGCGCGCCCCAGAGCACGCCGCCGAGCCCGGCGAAGACGATGGCGAGAATGCCCAGGGTCGCCGACACCGGGAAGTGCTCGCGGATGATGTCGTTCACCTCCCGGTTCTTCTGCGTGAACGAGATGCCGAAGTCGCCCTTCAGCAGGTTGCCCATGTAGATCAGATACTGGGTGGTCATGGGCTTGTCGAGGCCGTACTTCGCTTCCAGGTTGGCGCGGATCTCGGCGGTGACGGCCTTGTCCGAGCTGAGGGGATCGCCGGGCACGTTGTGCATGGCCAGAAAAGTGGCCGTGGCGATGAACCAGACGGTGATGACCCCCTGCAGCAGCCGTCGAGCGGTGTAATGCCACATGGTCCGGTCAGCCCTCGACGATGCGGACGTTGGTGAGATCCGGATCGGGGCCGACGACGCGTCTCACCATGCCTTTCAGGCGCGGATCCACCACGTACACCAGGCCGCGTTCGTAGTCCGGCAGGATCACGGCGTCCTCCATCAGGATGCGCTGGATCTCCCCGAACGCGTCCATGCGCACCCGTGGGTCGGTGGAACCCTGAGCCACGCGAACCAGGCGATCGAGCTCCGGATTGCTGTAGCGGCCGCGGTTGTTCATGTTCCAGGACGCGAACAGGTCGCCGAAGGTGAGGGGGTCGTCGAAATCCGGCCCCCAGCCCGCCATCACCAGGTCGAAGTCCCCGGCCGTCATTTTTGCGAGACGCTGCTTGAAGATCTGCCGGTCGATGCGGATTTCCAGGCCGAGCTCGCGGTTGAGGGTCTCCTGGTAGTACTCGGCCTGCTTGTTGGCGATGGGGCTGTCCCCGGTGAGCATGACCAGCGGAGGTATCTTCGCGAGCCCGAGCTCCTGCTTGGCCTTCTTCAGATGCTCGCGGGCCGAGTCCGGATCGATCTCCCGCGGCGGCGCCGGGTACTCCTGACGGAACGCCCGTTCCCGCCCCTGCAGCCAGATCGGGAACAGGGATTCGCCGGGCAGATAGCCCGGCAGCTTGATCACCCGGTAGACCAGCTCCGACGGGTCGAGCACCTGCTGGATCGCCTTGCGCAGATGCCAGTTGCGGGTGATCCGGCCTTCGCGGAAGTTGAACTCCATGTAGAACACGGAACCGTCCATGAACCGGTTCAGGTCCCAGCGCTGCACCAGCGCTTCGTTCAGGTTCTCTTCGGTGAGAGTCGTGTAGGCGATCTTGCCGTCCTTGAAAAGGTTCAGCGACGCGTTCGGATCCTGGGTGACGTAGGGAAAATCCAGGGTCTGAATCTGAATCCGCGCCCGGTCCCAGTACTCCGGGTTCTTTTGCATACGGACATGGGCGCCGTGCACCCAGCGGGAGATGGTGAACGGCCCGTTGTAGAGCAGCTTGTCCGCATCCGCCGCGTAGCGACCCTTGGTGGCGCGGTAGAAATCCTCGCGGATCGGATAGTACGTGGAGAACGCGGTCAGCTTGTCGAAGTAGGGGACGGGGCGTTCCAGGTCCACGACCAGGGTGCGATCGTCGATGGCCCGCACCCCGAGCTCCTCCAGGGCCATTTCACCTTGATTGATCGCTTCGGCGTTGTCGATGGCGAACATGATCGACGCGTACTCCGAGGCGTTGGCCGGGTCGACGGCGCGGCGCCAGGCGAACACGAAGTCGTTCGCGGTGACCGGCCGGCCATCGCTCCAGCGGGCGTCTTCGCGCAGCCAGAAGGTCGCGGTGGTGTCGGTCACCTCCCAGCGCTCCGCCACTCCCGGCGCCAGGTGGTTGTGCGCGTCGTAGCGCAGCAGGCCTTCCATGACGTGTCCGAGCACCATGCCGCTGACCTGGTCCGTGGACAGGGTGCTGTCGAGCTGCGGCGGTTCCTCTCGCAGCACCAGGGTCACGGTGCCGGTGGCCGGGTCCACGCCCTCGCTCACACCGCCGGACCCGGTGAGGCTCGATGCCCAGGACAGGGCCACCATCAGCGCGGCCACGCCGGTGACCGACAGCGCGCCGAAGACCGCGAGCTGCCGGCCGGCGGAACGGGTGAAATCGTCCTGGTTGTTGGCGATGTCGCTCAAGCTTGCGGGCTCCGTAGCATGGCTGGGCCTACTGTACCGTACGCAGCAGATTGCCGACGATTCGCTCCAGGTGCATCAGGCTGTTGCACTCCTCGGTCTGATGGCAGTAGGCGCTGTAGCGGCGCATCTCCGCGTCGCCGACGAACCAGGAGTTGCGCGGCTCCGGGTTCAGCCAGATCAGACGTTTGCAGCGATCGTACATTTCTTTGAGGATGTCTGTCCGCGGATCGCCGTAATTGTTCCGCGCGTCGCCGAGAATGATGATGGTGGTGCGGTTGTCCACGTCGTCCAGGCAGTGCTTCTTGAAGTCCGTGAAAGCCTGGCCGTAGTCCGTGGAGCCGCCGGAATAGTCGCGCAGGGTCTTGGCGATGGCATCCTCGATGTCGTTTCGCTCGAACAGCTCGGTCACTTCCGCCAGGTCCGAGGAGAAAGCGAAGGAGCGCACTTTCTGCATGACCTCATCGAGGCTGTAGAGAAACATCAGCATGAAGCGGGCGTAGGCGGCCACGGACCCCGACACGTCGCAGATGGCGAACACCTTGGGGCGATCGACCTTCACCGATTTCCACTGCAGATCGAAGATGTGACCGTCGTAAGCCATGTTGTGCCGCAGGGTGCGGGGCACGTTGAGCTGGCCGCGTTTGTACACCTTCTTGCGCCGGGAGTGCAGGGCGGTGAGCTTCTTGGCCATCTTCAGCACGACTTCCTGGATCAGCCGGAAGTTGCGCTGCTCCACGTTGGAGAGCTTGACCTTGCGCAGCAGTTCCTCGCGCAGCCGACGCCCGTCGGCGTCGGCGTGGAGCAGAAACTGCCGCTCCACGTAGTCGCGGACCTGCTCCCGCAGCCACTCCCGGCGCTGCCGCAGCGCCTGACCGAGACGCCGCTCGGGAATCCGGCGGCTGTCGCGCAGCCCCGAGATCTCCCGGTTCAGCTCGCCGAGCCCCATTTCTTCCATGATCCGGCGGGTGTACAGCCCCTTCTGGGTGAACACCTGGATGTCGCGCACGTCGACGGCTTCTCCGGCGCTGGCCATGGCCATGGACAGCTCGATCTTGGAATCCGCCATCAGCAGCTTGCCGAGTGCCGACTCCGCATCACTGGTCTCGCCCGGTCCCAGGTCTTCCTCTTGCTGATCCGCGTGATCGCCGGGTTCGGCTTTCGATTTTGTCTTTTTCTTCTTCCCGCTTCCTGCCTGGCCGGCCTGGCGGGCTTCGCTGCCGCCGCCACCACCGTCTCCTTCACCCTCGGCGGCGCCCTCGCCATCCTCGCCGTCGCCGGCCTCGGCGCCGCTGTCCCGGGTGGATGGGTCCGCGCTGCGCTCCCCGGAGACGTCTTCCGCCGAGAAGAACTTGTCGAAGCACAGATCGAAGGCCTCCTTCTCGTCCGCCGTCTTCGGCAGCACCAGGGCCAGGGAACGTTTCAGGGTCCCCCGGTCCTCGTAGCCGACGAGCTCGACCGCGGACAGGGCGTCGAGGGTCTCCGCGGTGGAGATCCTGACCTCCGAGTTGCGCAGCGCGCGGATGAAGTTGGTGAGCGTGCGGTCCACGGGATCCGGGTTACGGCTTCACCGCCTTGCTGGTGAGTGTGGTCAGCTCTGCGTCCACGTTTTCGATGTCGTCCTGGAACTTGAGAATCACGTTCAGCGTTTCGCGCACCAGGGTCGGGTCGAGGCTGTCCGCGTGGAGCAGCAGCAGGGTGCGGGCCCAGTCGATGGTCTCGCTGATGGCCGGCACCTTCTTCAGGTCCATGTCGCGCAGCTCGTGGATGAACGCCACCAGCTGGCGCCGCAGCTCCTTCGGAATCTCCGGAACGCGGGCGTTGATGATGCGCTGCTCCAGCTCCACGTCGGGGAAAGGGATGTACAGATGCAGGCAGCGGCGCTTGAGCGCGTCGGAGATCTCCCGGGTGTTGTTGCTGGTCAGGAACACCATGGGCGGCTCCTTGGCCGCCCGCAGCGTGCCGATCTCTGGGATCGACAGCTGGTAGTCGGAGAGCATCTCCAGCAGCAGCGACTCGAACTCGTGGTCGGATTTGTCCACCTCGTCGATGAGCAGCACGCAGCCCTCCTCGGACTTGAGTGCTTTCATCAGCGGCCGCGGCTCGAGAAATTCCTCGGAGAAAAAGATGTCGCCGAACTCGTGCAGCCGTCCCACCGACTCGGCGAAGCCCTTGGCGCCCTGCAGGACCTCGTCGAGCGTCTCCTTCAGCACCTGGGTGTAGAGCAGCTGCTTGCCGTA
>JBFISC010000170.1:0-7866 GCA_041608775.1 Pseudomonadales bacterium
CCTCGAGCGCATGCACGACCCGGGCGGGCACGTCGCTGCTCTGGAGGCGCCGTGGCACGCCGACCTGTGGCACGGGCTGCGCGCCACCGGGCTGCTGCCGTTCTCGCTGTTTCATGCCAGCATGCAGCTCGCCGTAGGCATCGCCTCGCCGTTCTTCGTGCTCTACATGCTGCGCGATCTCGGCTTCAGCTACCTCGAGTTCACGATCAACACTGCAGCCTCGGTGTGCGTGCAGTTCCTGACCCTGAACCGCTGGGGACGGCTGTCGGATCTGTTCGGCAACCGGCTGATCCTGCTCACCACCGGGGTGGTGATCCCCGTGCTGCCGTCCCTCTGGCTGCTGTCCACCAACTACTTCTACCTGCTGGCGGTGCAGGCGCTGTCGGGCCTGGTATGGGCGGGCTTTACCCTGAGTGCCACCAACTTCGTCTTCGACCTCACCCCGCCGGCCCGCCGCGCGAGCCTGATGGCGGTGCACAACGTGCTCGCCGCCGCCGCGGTGTTCGTCGGCGCCGCGCTCGGCGGCTGGCTCGGCACCCATCTACCCACCAGCAGCCGCCTGCTCGGCGACGAGATCAGCTGGCTGTCGCCACTCTACGGCGTGTTCGTGATCTCGACCCTGGCGCGGCTGGTGGTGGCCGCCGCATTCCTGCCGCGGCTGAAGGAGGTGCGCCGCGCCCGGCCGATGTCGATGAGCGGGCTGATCTTTCGCGTCACCCGGATTCATCCGGTGTCCGGCATGGTCTTCGACGTGGTGGCGCGGAAAAACGCGAGCCGCAAGGTGGACGACGAATCCCCGCCCTGATTTTGCGCCCGTTAGCCGATCGACGAAGCCCCGCGCATGGAGCTCATGTCGGTGCTCGAGGCGGACCCGGTCATGCTCGTCTGCTGGGCGAGCCCGGTCGAATGCGTTTCCGCCCTGGCGCGCCGGGCACGGGAGGGCTCGCTCGCCGAGTCGGCCGTGCAGGATGCTCAAGCGCGTCTGCGTCTCCTTGCCGACGGCTGGCATGAGATCCTGCCGACCCGGTCCCTGCGGAACCTGGCCGAACGAATGCTGCGCGTGCATCCGCTGCGCGCCGCCGATGCCCTGCAGCTGGCTGCAGCCGTCATCGCCGCCGAGCAGGATCCGGGCAGCCTGGCGCTCGTTTCGCTCGACGAGGGACTCAGCGCCGCGGCCGCCCGCGAAGGCTTCCAGCTGCAGCCCGGCTGACCCGGCACTGAGTCCGGCGCAACATCGGCTATGCTTGACGCTCCTTCGATCGGCGGCACGCAATAGGCGGCAGGGGAGCGTCAGCCAGCGCAGGCAAAGGGCGGACTGAAATGGACATCCGAGTCGGCGACCTCACGTTCAACGCCGCGGCGCGCGGGGAGCCCGGCGCGCCGCTGGTGCTGATGCTCCACGGCTTTCCCCAGACCAGTCACACCTGGCGTTACCAGCTCGAACCCCTCGCCGCGGCCGGCTGCTACGCCGTGGCGCCGAACCAGCGCGGCTACTCGCCGGGCGCGAGACCGGACGGGATTGCCGCTTACGCCACGGAGAACCTGGTCGCCGACGCCATCGGCATGATGGAAACCCTGGGCTACCGGCGCGCCCACGTGGTGGGCCACGACTGGGGCGGGCAGCTGAGCTGGCTGCTGGCGGCCCATCATCCCGAACGCGTTGACACGCTGACCGTGCTGTCCCGGCCCCACCCCCAGGCGTTTCTCGCCGCCATGCGCAGCGATCCCGCCCAGAGCGAGCGCTCGAAGCACCATCGGGCGTTTCAGGATCCCGCCAGCGCGAGGCTGCTGCTGGAGGACGACGCCCGTCGGCTGCGCGGTCTGTTCGGAGGACAAGGGGTGGCGCGCGCCGATCAGGACGCCTATCTGCAGATCCTGGGTGACGAGGCGGCGCTGGATGCTGCCATCAACTGGTACCGAGCGCCGCTGCTGGCCGGCGGCGATCAACCGCTGGCGCCGAAGAACACGCCGGCGGTGTCGGTACCTACCCTCTACGTCTGGGGCGACGCGGACGCGACGGTCGGACGCACGGCGGCGGAGGGCACGAGCGCATTCGTCACCGGACCCTACCGGTTCGAGGTGCTGCCCGGGGTCGGGCACTTCGTCACCGATCAGGCGGGCACCCGGGTCACCGAACTGCTGCTGGAGCACCTGCGGCGCGCGTGAACGCGCCCAGGCTTTCGCTTCCCTACTCGGTCAGCGCCATCAGCGCCGCCGAATCCTCTGCGGTGGCCTTGTGGTTGAAGCGCAGCGCAGCGCCCGCCAGGGTCCTCTCCGCGTCGCTGGCGTCCGGATCGGCGACGATGGCATCGAGCCTCGCCCTGTAGCTGTCCGGCACCTTGTGCTGGATGTGCACGACCGCCATGGCGATGGTGCGCAGATTGCTTGCCACGGCCTCGTCGTTGCCGATCGCGGTCAGGGTGGCCTGCTGCGCCTCGCTCGGGAAGTGATTCATCCCGGCGAGGATGTCGGCCAACGCGGGCACCTCGTGGTGCGCTGCCAGCACGGGCGCGCTGATCGCCAGCGCCACAGACAGGATCAGGGATCGAATGGCGATGTTCATGACGTCCTCCTCCTTGCCGAGCCCCAGTCTACGCCGATTCCGGAGGTGCCTGGCATTAACCTTTAACCTTTTCCCAGGCGCCAGATGCCGGCCAGGTTGTTGCGCTGCATGTCCGAGCTGCCACCGACGATGGGCATGCCGAGCAGGTCGCGCACGTGGCGCTCCATGTCGTAGCCGTCGGAGAGCGCGTACGCGCCCATGACCTGCTGGCAGGCCAGCGCGATCTCGACGCCCGTGTCCGCGCAGAACAGCTTGGCCATGCTGGTCTCGGCAGCACAAGACCGGCCCTCGTTCGCCAGCCAGGCCGCATGGTAGACCAGGTGCCGGCAGGCCTCGAGCCGGGTCCGGGCGTCCACCAGCTTGTGACGGATGGCCTGATGATGGGCGATGGGTTTGCCGAACTGGACCCGCTCTTCGGCATACCGCCAGGCTTCCTCCAGTGCCGCCTGGGCGATGCCAAAGGTCACCGCGGCGACCTCGAGCTTCTCCACGTCCAGGGCCCGGCCGGCCAGCATGACCCAGCCCTGATTCCACTTCTCCTCGCCGCCGACGATGGCATCCAGAGGCAGCGACACGTCTTCGAAGTAGACGTCGGACGACAGCGTGTAGCGCAGGTTGACGTGCTCGATGGGGGTCATCGACAGCCCGGGTGCGTCGGTGGGCACCAGCAGGAACGACAGGTTGCGATGGCGCGCCTCGGCCGGCCCCGAGCGCACCAGGCAGTAGATGTAGTCGGCGAAGTCGGCACCCGTGCACCAGCGCTTGGCGCCGTTCACCAGCACCCGGTCGCCACGGATCTCCGCCCGGGTCTCGACGCTGGCGAGGTCACCGCCGACGTTGGGCTCGGACAGCCCGTAGGCGAGGGTGATCTCGCCCCGGGCCAGGCGCGGCAGCAGCTCCCGCTTCTGTGCTTCCGAGCCGTTTTCGGACAGGTTCATGCCGCCGTAAAAGGCGGTGTGGATGAAAGGTCCTGCGAGAAACGCGCCGGCCCGGGACAACTCCTCGATGGCGGCGACCGCGGCGACGATATCCTGGCCGCTGCCGCCGTAGGCCTCGTCGATGGTGAGACCCATCAGCCCCATGTCCGCAAGCTCGCGGTACAGGGCGCGGGGGAACGTGTGCTCGCGATCCCACTGGCGGCGCAGCTCCCGGGGCGCCTTCTCCGCCACGAAACGCTTCAGCTGGCGGCGCAGCTCGGCGACGTGGTCGGGCTCGTCGACGAAAGTCTGCATGGCGCTACTCGCCGTTGAAATCCGGCGCCCGCCGGGCAATGAACGCTTCCACCGCCTCCTTGCGGTCCTCGGTCATGTTGCTGAGGATTTCGTAGGCAATGGCGGGATCCGCCAGCCGCGCCGCCAGCTCGCGCAGCGGGATGTTCGCCACGGTCTTGGTCCAGCGCACCGCCCAGCGCGGGTTGCCGAGGATCTTGCCGACCAGCTCGTCGACCTTGGCATCCAGCTCGTCGGCGGGCACCGCGTAGTTGATCAGCCCCATCTGCGCCGCCTGAGGCGCGGGCAGCAGGTCCCCGGTGAGCAGCAGCTCCTTGGCCCGGGCGAAACCGATCAGCTGCGGCCAGATGATGGCGCCGCCGTCGCCGGCCACCAGACCCACCTTGATGTGCGGATCACCGATGACGGCGGTGTCGGCGGCGATGATGACGTCGCTCATCAGCGCCAGGGTCGCGCCCAGTCCCGCAGCGGCGCCGTTCAGGCGACAGATCAGGGGTTTCTCCAGCTCCAGCAGCGAGTTGACGATGCGCTTCGCCTCGGGCGCGATGGCCCGAAAGCGCCGCGGATCTTCGATCTGGCTGCGGAACCAGTCGGTGTCGCCTCCCGCGCAGAACGCCCTGCCGTTGCCGGTGAGAATCACCAGATCGCTGTCCTCGTCGTCCTGGGCGTCGAGGAACACCCGGGCCAGCTCCCGGTGCATCTGCGCGTCCACGGCGTTGACCTTGCCGTTGTCCAGGGCGAGCGTCAGCACGCGACCCTGACGGCTGATCTCAATGCGCTGATAGTCGGCGAATGCCATGGCCTTTCCTCCGTTATCGAATCACTGGACCCGGTTGCCCCAGGTATCCTCGAAGAACAGCGACGAGATCGGCCGCCGGCTGGTGGGACCGTAGCCGCCGACCGGATAGCCGAGCGGTATGGCCGCCGCCGTGTACCAGCCCTCCGGGATCTCCAGCAGTTCCTTCACCGCCGGCTCGTCCAGGCACAGCAGGGTGGTGAGCACGCAGCCCACCCCTTCCGCCCGGCAGGCCAGCAGCAGGTTCTGCACCGCCGGATAGACGGAGCCGCCGCCCACCACCGAGACCCGATCCAGCCGCGCATCGGTGATGGCCATCTGGTCCGGGTTGAAGCAGACCACCGCGATCACCGGGCAGTCGCCGAAGTGCTCGCCGAGGTGATCGCCGGCGGCGATGGTGCGCGCTTCCTGGGCCTGCACCTCGGGCTCCGCGTCGGCGAACCGCTGACGGTAGCCTTCGGCGAAACGGGCCCAGCGCTTCCGGTACAGCTCGCCGAGGCGCGCCTTGCGGGTCGGGTCGCGGACCATGACCATGCGCCAGGGCTGCTGGTTGCCGCCGCTCGGGGCCCAGGCGGCCGCCTGCATGATGCGCCCCAGCACCTCGTCGGGGATCGGATCCGGCTTCAGGCGTCGGATCGCCCGCTGGGTGCTCATCAGCTCGTACAGCGTTTGCGCGGCCACGGTGGTCTCCTGCCGGAATCGAAGGGACGAGCTTACTGAGGTTGACCCGTGCACGCGATGGCGCGCCGCCTCGGCTGTGGCATCGGCTTCACGCCGCCGCCATCATAGTGGCCATACCAACCGCACCCGAGCCAGCGACATGCCGGATACCCAGGAAGATCTTCGCCACCTGCCGCTGCAGACCGACAGCATCAGCCTCATGGAGGGCCTGGCCAGCACCCGGGCCATCCGCCGCTACCGCGACCAGGCGATCCCCGAGCGGGATCTGCGCGACATGCTGTTCGCCGCCACCCGCGGCCCCAGCGGATCGAACCGCCAGCCGTTCCGCTTCGTGGTGCTTTGCGACGGTCCCAACGCCCGCGCCGCCAAGGCGCTGATCGGCGAGCAGGCACGCAGGATGTGGGGTGCCAAACGCAAGCACGATGGCTACGACCAGGGCTCCGGCACCCGGGACGACTCGCCCAAGGCGCGCATGGCCCGGACCATGCAGCGCTACGTGGACGAGTTCGAGTCGGTTCCGGTGCTGGTGCTGCCGTGTCTGGTGCGCTACCGCGAACCCAACCCCATGGAGGGCGCATCCGTCTATCCGGCGGTGCAGAACCTGCTGCTCGCCGCCCGGGCGCTCGGCTACGGTGGGGTGATCACGGGATTCCATGGCGGCGTAGCGAACGAGCTGAAGGCGTTGCTCGGGATTCCGGACGAGGTGTTCATCGCCGCGACCATCACCCTGGGCAAGCCGGAAGGCAGCCACGGGCCGGTACGGCGGCGGCCGCTCGAGGAGCTGGTGTTCGGTGAATCCTGGGAGACGCCGCCGGACTGGGCCGTGGATCCCCCCGGCACCCGCTATACCAAAGCGGGGCCGCCGACGCGGCAGACCTGAGCCGGCGGCGGCGGCCGAAGCCCCGCCGGGAATCAGCGCCGGCGGCGCTGGCGGTCGCGCAGGCGCTGAAGCGCCCGGGCCCGATCGGCCGGGGAGAGCTGCTGAAAGCGCTGGCGCAGCTCCTGGCGTCGCTCCGGCGGCAGCGAGTTGAAACGCCGCAGGCTGTTGCGCAGGCGGCGCTTCTGCGCCGGGCTGAGTTCGCGGAAGTCGCGCAGCCGCTGCAGCAGCTGCATGCGTTCGGCCTGGCTGAGGGACTGCCAGCGCTGATAGCGTTCGCGGAACTCGCCACGCTGCTCCGGGCTCATGGCCAGCCAGCGCTCGGTGCCGAGAGCGAGACGCTGCTGACGCTCCTCCGGTAGCCCCGACCACTGCTGCTCGTAGGGCGCGAGCAGCTGCTGCTGCTCTACGCTGAGCTCACGCCATTCCACGGCCATCGCCGGCATGCCGATCAGCAGCAATCCCAGCAGGAGGTGCCGGAACCGCCTCGGGCGCAACCAGCGCTGACGGTTACTCCGCGTCTTCATCGTCGTTCTCCTGAGCGGCATCGCATTCATGGCGCGCCGTCTCGTCATCGAGCCTCTCATCCTCCGGCCCGTCGGCTCCCCGCCCGTCCGCTTCCGGCAGGGAAATGTTTGCCATGTCCAGCGGGTCCAGATACTCGCCATCGTCCTCCACCAGCAGGCCCAGGAACTCGAGAAAGCCGCCATCAGGCGCCGGTTCCGCAGGCAGCGCCGGGGCGGCGAGCACCAGCCCGAGCAGCGTGCCGGCGGCGAGCTCAGCCCTGCCCGGCATCGAGCTGTTCCTGTTCCAGCCACGCCAGGAACTCCAGTTCCTCCAGGACCTCCAGCTCGGCGATGGCCTCGAGCTCCTCGGCATCCACCAGCAGCAGTGCGTCCGGGCCCGGATCACCGGGCTGCGGCAGCAGCAGCGCCACGGTGAGCGCCACCGCCGCCGCCGCGGCCGCCAGCCCGCCGACCCACCGCCCCGGGGACCGGCGCCGGACCGACCGGGCTTCCCGGCGATCCAGCTCCGCCACCGCCGCCCGGCGCATCTGACCGAGACGCTGTGCAACCTCGGGCGGTACCTGCTCGGCGCGCTCCCGGACGGCCTGCTCGAGCGGGTCGCCGGGTGCTGGGTCGTCGGGCGCCGCGCCGGGTTCTCTGTCGTCGTGCTCGCCGCTCATGACCAGTGATCCTCGAGTTGCACGCGCAACGCGCTCAGCGCGCGCGAGTGGTGGGTCTTCACGCTGCCCTCGGAACAATCCATGACGGCGGCGGTCTCGGCCACCGACATGCCTTCCACCGTGCGCAGCAGGAACGCCTGCTGCTGGCGGACCGGCAATGCCTGCACCGCAAGATCGAGGGCACTCACGGTCCCGTCCAGGGCGGCCCGGGCGGAAGGATCGGCGACGCCGGGATCCGGTGCCTGCGCCAGGGCGTCTTCCCCGTCTTCACCGGCATCGCTGCTGAGCCAGCCGAACCAGCGCCGACGCAGCGTGCTCTTGCGGTGATGATCCGCGATCCGGCTCTGCAGTATGCGGTAGAACAGCGGCTGCCACTCTTCCCGCGGCTTGTCGCCATAGCGCCGAACCAGGGTGAGCATGGTGTCCTGCACGATGTCCAAGGCATCCTCCGTATCTCCAACCGCGAACCGGGCCATGTTGAAGGCCCGTTTCTCCACGCCGGCAAGAAACGTGTTCATGTCGGCGGCCTGCGTC
>JBFISC010000171.1:0-7811 GCA_041608775.1 Pseudomonadales bacterium
GTAGACGAACGAGCCGTCGCTGTAGACGGCGGAGTTGAGCGCCGCGAAGTAGTTGTCGCCGGCGGGGACCACGCTGCCCAGGTACTTTCTCACCAGCTCGGGATGCTCGCGGACGGCTTCGGAGATCGAGCAGAAAATCACGCCGGCAGCGCGCAGCTTGTCCTTGAACGTGGTGGCGATGGACACGCTGTCGAACACGGCGTCCACGGCCACGTTGCCGCTGCCGGGGGCTGCCGGTCCCGCGAGGTCCGGGTCGGCATCGCCGGGCGCGCGGTCCCTGACCACGCCGGCAAGCACCTCCTGCTCGTGCAGCGGGATGCCGAGCTTCTCGTAGGTGCGCAATAGCTCGGGATCCACCTCGTCGAGTGATTTCGGGCCGTCGCCGCTCTGGCGGGGCGCGGAGTAGTACGAAATGGACTGGAAGTCGATGGGCGGAAAGTGCACGTGGGCCCAGCCGGGGGGTGTCATCTCGAGCCAGCCGCGATAGGCCTGCAAACGCCACTCGGTGAGCCAGTCCGGTTCCTGCTTCTTCTCCGAGATGAACCGGATCACGGACTCGTCTAGCCCGGGCGGCAGCGTGTCCGACTCGATGTCGGTGACGAACCCGGCTCGATACTCGCGCTTTACCAGGGCTTCTACGGAACGGTCGGTCACGTGGGGCAGCTCGCTTGCTGATGTTGCGATCGCACATTGTACCCGGCGGTCCCCGGATAATACCAGAGTATTTTAGTCAGGTATTACCTCGGCCCAGCTGCAAAGCCGCGTTGTCTATGCAGGGCCGGTGAGGAACGGCTAACATGCGGCGCTTTCTGGCCGCACGGAAAGCGATTGCGTATGCCCAAGCTGGAGCGACTCCCGGAACCCAACATCTATCAGGCATACGGCATCTACTTCCTCGAGTCCAAGCACCGGCTCATCCGCCGCCTGAAGAAGGCCTATCAGCCCTCGGTGCATGGCCACAAAGCCTGGAACGCGAGCTTCCTGCTGATGGACTACCTGCAGCACGAACCGCTGGCCAAGCGCGCCCGGGTGCTGGAGGTGGGTTGCGGCTGGGGGCCCGGCGCGGTGTTCTGCGCCAGCCGCTTCAAGGCCCGGGTGACCGCCCTGGACGTCGACAAGGACGTGTTTCCGTTCCTCGACGTGCTGGCCGCTCTGAACGACGTCAAGGTCGAGCCCCTGACCTCGCGGTTCGAGAAGCTGTCGGTCGAGGACCTGGCCCGCTTCGATGTGCTGGTGGGCTCGGACATCTGTTTCTGGGACAAGATGATCAAGCCGTTGAACCGCCTGGTGAACCGCGCCTTCGAGGCCGGCGTGAAGCGGGTGGTGATCACCGACCCGGGTCGGCCGCCGTTTTACGAGTTCTGCGATCTGGCGCGCAAGCGTCACCGGGTGGAGCTGATGGAGTGGTACGCCCCCGAGCCGGAGTACTTCGCCGGCGAGGTCGTGGAAATCCGCCCGCAGCGCAAGCGGCGCAAAGGCAAGTCGACGAAAGCGGGGGCCCGATAGGCCGTCGGCTTCGCAGCCTAGCTCTTGGTGGTGAGGAAGGTTTTCAGCTGGTCGGCCATGCTGTTGCAGGCGGACGAGCGGACCCGCGCGATGAACGGCAGCGGAACCACGACCGCGGGCATGTAGCTGGTGCCCACCGCGTCCGAGCTGATCTTGCCGACCGAGGCACCGGAGCGGATGTCCCACACCGAGGCCTCGTAGGACGAGTCGTTCTCCCAGGTCAGGAAGCCGAAGCACCCGGCGCCGGCGGTGGTGACGCTGCACGTGAGCGAGCCGCCGGCATCAGTGCGGTCGGTGTCGCCCTCGACCCACACCAGATATCGCAGCCCCAGCTCCTTGAGGCGCCTGGCCAGGTTCGGCTGATTGATGATCTCCGGAAGGTCGGAGGTGTTTGCCGGAGCGGTGCGCGGCTCGAACCATGGGAACATGGCGTCGCGGAACTCCTGCTCGTCGATGACGTTGATGCCCCGGGAGCCTCCACGCATGTTCTTGCTCACGCAGTCGACGAAGCCGAACTCGGTCTCCTGGGTCGAGGGCAGGGTACGTCGGCCGAGCACGACGATGGACTCGTGGGACTCCATGCCGGTCGCGGCTTCCCTGACTTCCTGGACTGTAGCGGTGACACAGCCGGCGAGCGGAACCGCCAGCGCGAGCAGTGCCATGATCACCGGGATGCCGGAGCGATTGCTCATGATGAGCCCCTCAGTTCCGCGCTCAACCAGTCCTGCACGGCGGGCACGGTTCGAAACTGTACCGTGAAGAATGCCATGGCGTCCCGCATGGCCGCCAGTGCCGCGGCCTGAAGCGCCGGTTCTCGGCTGTTCATGCCGTAGTTGCGGGCATTGGCCTTGCCGTAGGCCGTCAGCGGCCACTCACCCACCAGCGCCCCATCCCGGCCGTGGAGCTGGAATCGGTAGCGGACCCACACTTCGAAATAGTTGCTGCGGGTCTGGTCAGGTGTGGAGAACTGGACCTCCTCGATGTTCGGCACCAGCACGCCGTCCACCTCGCCGCCGGGCGCCTCCGGCTGAGCCACCGGCCACACCGAAGCGAACATGCCACCGAGCAGATTGTCGAACATCAGGGTCTGGGCACTGCCGAACTCGATGGCCCACTCGCCGCTGTTCTCGAGCTCCTCGCGGTGGGTGTAGCCGAGCAGGGACTCGGACAGGTAGACGCCCATGTTCAGCGGCAGCCGATCCACCAGCGGCACCGGCAGCGCCGGTGGCACGGACACGCTGGCGCCACCGCAACCGGTCAGGAACAGGGCGGCGATTGCTGCAACGACCGTTGCGACCGCCACCACGCCACGGCGGCGGTGAGACGCCGGATGGGTGCTCAGACATGCCTCCCGCATAGGGTAAGAGACCTCAAAAGCCTACTCGAATTCCGAAAGGCCGACAAAAGTTCCATCGTTCCGGTAGGCCAGCTCACGCATCAGCGCTGCGAAGCGATAGACCCGGCCGGACGGGCGATCGAGATACACCGGAAAACCCACCGCATGGATCCGCACCAGCCGGCGACCGCTCTCGTCGGCGCGATTGATACGGTCCACCTGATCGACCACTTCCTCGATGGACCGGCCGGTGAAGTCATCGCCGAACACGTAGATGCTGATCAGCTTGTCCGGTGAGTAGAAGGTGCTGATTGCAGCTTCGATGCCCTCGACCGGGCTCGAGTTCGAGAACGGGTTCCAGGTCTGCAGCCGCTCCATGATGGCGCTGCGGCGGCTCGGCGAGTCGGGGATCCACTCGCCGGCAAAGCGCGGGAACATGTAGTCGCCCATGTCGTTCATGACCTGGATGCCCTTGACCTGGGGATAGATCGCCAGGGTCTCGTCCACCTTGCGCAGCACCTGGCTCCAGGCGGCGTTGAACATACTGCCGGAGGTGTCGATCACGAAGATGATGTACTCGCTGTCCACGGCGATCCCGCCGACCAGCTCGGTCTTGCGCTGGAAGTCCACGCCAAGCAGGCGCTGCATCTCGTCGGTGAGGCTCTGCCTGGCCGCGGCCAGCTGCTGGGTCGCTTCCAGAGCTTCGTCCTGACGGTCCACGGTGGTCGCGAAGCGGCCCAGGATCTCGGTGAGCTCGCGTTGCAGGGCGGCCACCTGCAGCAGGTTGTCCTCCAGCTGGGACTCCGCGTCCGTGACCTGGCGCCGCAGCTCGCTGATCCGGCCGCGGATCTCATAGAGCACCTGCTCGCGCTTGGCGATCTGCCCGTCGAGATCGATGCGGCTCTCCTCGAGCAGCTTCGGTTCCACGGTCTTGGAGATGATCAGCAGCAGGATGATGGCGCCGAAGCCGCAGGAGATGACGTCCAGGAACGACAGACCGAACTCGGCAATGGCGCGGCGGCCGTGGCGACGCCGGGTCATGGCCAGTCCCGCGAGGGTGACAGAAACGAGCCGCCGGTGCTGCGGGCCAGGTTCCAGAACGCCGCAGACGCCATCGGGTCCCCCTCCATGGGAAACATGATGACGTTCACCGGCACCTCGGAGGGGAGCTTGCGCACGGCGTCGCTGTAAAGCTCCAACCGCTCCCGGCCGGTGACCGTAGCGCCCCGCGGTGAGCGCGTGCCCTGGGTCGGCAGCGAGTCGACGATCAGATAGACGTTGTCCGGCAGCGGGCTCAGGCGGTTGATGGCGTCGATCAGGTTCACCAGGCTGGTACCGTTCGCCGGCACCAGCTCTTTGAGCCCGCGCAGCGCGCCGTCCAGCTCGCGGCCCTCGGCCAGGGGCGTCCATTCGGTGTCGCCGCCGGGTATCAGCGACGTCACCTCGGTGTTGAAGCCGTAGATCTGGAAATCCGCGTCCAGCGGCAGCTGCGCGCCCAGCCATTCCACCGTGCGCACGGCACGCTGCCATTTCGGCGCCATGCGCTTGCGCGCGTCGTCCATGTTGCGGCGCCGGATCACGTTGACGATGCTGTCGTCGAGCATGCTGGCCGACGTGTCCACGGCGATGAGGATGCGTTTTCCCCCTACCTTCAGGCCGGTGAGGTACTGGCGATCGCCCTCGCCGGTAAAGGTCCGGATGCGGCCGCCGGCGTTCGCCGCCTCGAGCGCCCGGAGCCGTTCCAGCTCCTGTTCCCGGGTGTCGACGTCGGTCTTCAGGGCCTCCAGGCTCTCCTTCTGCGCCAGGGATTCCTTTTCCAGCTCCTCGAAGTCCTCCCGGCGCCGCTCGATCGCGCGGCGCGTGCTGACAAGCTTGGCGTCGGACGCATCGAGGCGCTGCTCCAGGGTGTCCATGCGTTCGAGCAGCGCGAACAGTTCCTTTTCGCCGGTCTGCACCTGGTAGTCGAGCAGCCGAACCTCGGCGAGCCGATCCTGGTTCACCGTCTTGGTTTCTTCCTCGGTGGCGTGATTGATGATCAGGAAGATCAGCACCACCGCGCCGAACCCGCACGACATCACGTCTAGGAACGAGAGCGAGAAGACGTTGAGCTGTCGGCGTGCCATGACCGCCTGGTCAGCCCGAGACGTGGATGATCAGGTAGTCGTCGCCGCTCCGGGTGACCCGGTCCCCGGGCTTCACCGGCTCGGGTTGCAGTACCGGCGCGCCATTCAGGTAGACGTCGCGGTCGGCCCGGAGCAGCACCTGGTCACCGTCCCGATGCAGCGGCAGGGGCGAGGCCGAAAGAGGCCAGGCTTCGTGACCTCGGAGCACATGGCTCGCGGTCAGGGAACGGGCGGCTGGCCGGGCCGGGGCCCGCGCCTGCCCGCCGCTGGAGGTCCCCGCCGGCAGGCGGGTCACCAGCCGAAGCTCGCCGTCGCCGGGCACGATCTGCTCGAGGTGGGTGAGGCATCCCCGCGCCAGCGCGTTGGCGGGCAGGGTTTCGGCCTCGACCTGCAGGGTGTCCAGGGCGGCGCGCAGGCCGGGCAGGCTGGCACTCCGCGCGCTCAGGTACAGATGCGCGCCCCGGGGAACCGCGTCGGAGATCTGGCCCAGGCGCTGCGCGGATTTGTCCTCCAGCAGGCTGCGGGCGAGCTCCACCCGGCGGGTGTGTTCGGCGTGAACGATCTCGACGATCAGCTCCGGGGTGTCGGCGCCGGCCTGAATCCAGTCGTAGACCTGATTGAACAGCTGCTGCTCCGTAGCCGCGGCGTGCAGCGGGTCGAACCGGGTCTCCCTGACGAAGCGGTCGGCGATGACGTTGATCCATCCGTCCAGAAGCCGGTTGAGCCCGCACTCCAGCACCTCCTGGGCGCCGGACTTGCGGACCTGGCCGTTGCCCTCCACCGTGGTGACGACGGCGCGCTGCATCATCACGTCCAGGTGATAGGCCCGGGGGCCGACGTCGCGGGTCGACAAGGCGGCCACGGCAGCGTCGACGAACCCGCTGACCCCGACGTCGATCTCCTGGAGCACGCCGAGCAGGACGCCCAGCTGATCCGGCGTCAGAACGCCGGGCACGGCCAGCAGCACGTTGCCGCCTTCGGCGTCGATCAGCGGCTTCAGGTCGAGCAGGTGCAGGTATACCAGATCGGCGTGGTTGCGTGCCCGCCGGCCGGGCGCTGCCAGCGGGTCGGCGTTGAGGCGGGCGAAGTACTGCTGGTTGGCCTGGCGCGGGTGGATGCGCGACAGGCGCACCGCGTCGTCGCCGAAGTGCACGGTATCGTCGAGCACGACGGCGATGCCAGGAGAACGATGCAGCACGGTCTCGTCCCGGTACACGGTGATGGCGGCGTCGTTGAGCTCGAGGATGCAGGTCATGCTTCACGTACCTGCATGTGGCGCAGCAAGCGCTGATCGCAGTAGGTGTGGACATCGAGCACCAGCCGTTCCTGGATCAGCTGGAGCTGGTGCATGAGGAACATGATGACGATGCTGATGACCAGTGCCACGAAGGTCGAGTTGAACGCCACGCCCAGGCTGGCGGTCACGCCGGCGATGTCGCCCTCGACCGCGCGGTATGCCTGACCCAGCGCGTCGCCGATCCCGCGCACGGTGCCGATGAAGCCGATGGATGGAATGGCCCAGGCGATGTAGCGCACCATGGACAGCTCGCTGTCCAGGCGATCGGTTTCGGCTTCGCAGTTGGACTGCACGGCCTCGGACACGTCCTGGACGTTGCGGGTGGAGGCAAACCGATGTAGCGCCGCCTGCAGGGTCCGCGGCAGCAGATAGCCCTGGGTGTCCTCCGGCAGCGCCTGGATCGAGCGGGCGTATTCCCGGGTGTCCTCCGGCAGCACGCTCATGCCTTCGCTTACCGGGACGATATCCTGCTGCAGCAGGCTGCGCTCCCGCAACGCCAGCCGGCCCTTGTAGCCCATGATCGCCATGGCCCAGAACATCAGCACGAAGCAGGCTTCCTGCTCGTAGTCCTTCAGCACCACGTACAGCGAACGGTCCTGCACGTAGGGCTCGCCCTGGGCGGCGAGCTGGGCCTGCTGCTCGAGAATCGCGTCGGCGTTGGGGCGGATCACGGTGATGTAGACCAGGTGCACGATCACCACGGAGACCACCAGGGCCGTGATCTGGTAGATCAGCTCGAAGGGAATCTGCCGCTTCATGAATCTTTCCGCCCGTTCTGCATGGAGCTCCTCAGATGTCGACGGGAAATGAGACTGCGTAATCCTCGGAAATCTCCTCGGTCGGCACGAATACCTCGGCGCTGGGGCCGCTGCCGCCTGCCGGCCGCTCGGCGTCGGCCGCCTGCTGGTCGCTGGGTTGCCCCGGCGGCTGCTCTGCGGCCGTCGGCGCTGGCTCCGCCTCCGCCGCGCCCGTGAGGCGTGCCGGCAGGAGCAGGGTCCCCAGGGTCAGGATCGCCAGGCCCCAGATTCGAATGCTCATGGTCTTGTCCTCTCTGCCTGCCCTCATTGCGCTTCCGCGAACCGGGCGATCCGGAAGCCCAGGTCCTGGCGCCCATCGTTGCCGTAGTCGCGGAACGACAGGCGCAGCTCGGTGATGGTGCCGTGCATCCAGCTCGAACCGCGGATCACATGGTACTCGCCGGCGGCGGGTCCGAGCGGGTTGGTGACCGGCGCCGGGTCCGGGATCTCGTAGAAATCGTTGGTCCACTCGGCGACGTTGCCCGACAGATCGTGGATGCCCACCGCGTTGGCCGCGAACGTGCCGATTGGCGCTGCGACGATGTGGTTGTCGTTGTAGCCGAAGATGATGCGGCCCACCAGGTGAGACGCCGAGCGGTCCGCGAAGTTGCCGTAGCGGTCCGGAGGGGGCAGGTTCAGGCCCCAGGGAAACCGCAGCTGCTCGCCGGGTATTCCGGTCTGACGGGACGCCCAGGCCCACTCGGCCTCCGTGGGCAGCCGGTAGCCGGTGGCGTTCGGGTTGATGGCAGTGA
>JBFISC010000172.1:0-7798 GCA_041608775.1 Pseudomonadales bacterium
CGCAAGGGGGCGCTCGACATTGCCGGCCTCCCGGGCAAGCTCGCGGACTGTCAGGAAAAGGACCCGGCGCTGTCGGAGCTGTATCTCGTGGAGGGCGACTCCGCCGGCGGCTCGGCGAAGCAGGGCCGCGACCGGCGCACTCAGGCGATCCTGCCGCTGCGGGGCAAGATTCTGAACGTGGAGAAGGCGCGGTTCGACAAAATGCTGTCTTCGGCCGAGGTGGGCACCCTGGTGACTGCCCTGGGCTGTGGCATCGGCCGCACCGAGTTCGACCCGGACAAGCTGCGCTACCACCGTATCATCATCATGACCGATGCCGACGTCGACGGCTCCCACATCCGCACTCTGCTGCTGACGTTTTTCTTCCGGCAGATGCCCGAGCTAGTCGAGCGCGGTCACGTGTTCATCGCCCAGCCGCCGCTGTACAAAGTCAAGAAAGGCAAGCAGGAGCACTACGTCAAAGACGACGTGGAGCTGGACGACTACATCCTGCAGCTGGCGCTGGAGAATGCCAAGCTGCACGTCAATCCCAATGCGCCGCCCGTCGACGACGCCCAGCTCGAGAGTCTGGCCCAGGAGTACTCCCGGCTGATGCTCCGGCTCGACAGGCGCAACCGCGTCTACCCGCGCTCCATCACTGAATGTCTCGTGGACCTGCCCACCGTGGATGCGCAGATGCTCGCAAGCGAACTCGAGATGCAGCGCTGGAGTGAGCACTTACAAACCGCAATCGGTATGATCGACGGAGATAATCCGACGGTAGCGCTGGAGTTCGATTCCGAGCATCAGGTCTACGTGCCGGTGGTGCAGCTGCGGGTCCGGGGAATCACCGAGCAGATCCGGCTGCCCTACGCGTTCTTCATGAGCCCGGAGTATCGGGCCATTGCCGCGCTCGGCGAGCAGGTGTTCGAGCTCCTCGAGGAAGGCGCGTTCGCTCAGCGAGGAGACAAACGCCATCCGGTGGCGTCCTTCGGCGAGGCGCTGCAGTGGCTGCTCGCCGAAGCCAAGCGTGGCCTCGATGTGCAGCGCTACAAGGGGCTTGGGGAGATGAACCCGGATCAGCTCTGGCAGACCACCATGGATCCGAACGTGCGCCGCATGCTGCAGGTTACCGTGGACGATGCCATTGCCGCGGACCAGATGTTCACGACCCTGATGGGGGATCAGGTAGAGCCGCGGCGGGAGTTCATCGAGGCCAACGCCCTGCAGGTAGTCAACCTCGACGTCTGATCCTCAGGCCTCGCCGCCGGCGGGAGCGGTCCCACCCGGGCCGTCGGTATCGGCGTCGGCCGTTTCCGGCCGCGGCAGCTGCGCCATCAGCGCTTCGAATGCCTGCGCGCAGCGGGCCTGAATCTCTTTCGTGGCAAGCTGCCCGGTTTCCACGGGCTCGCCGATCAGCACCTGGATCGTTCCCGGGCGCTTGCGGAACGCGTGGGCCGGCCAGTACGAGCCGGCGTTGTGTACCACCACGAGCACGGGCGCTCCGGTGGCCGCTGCGAGCGCCGCGCCGCCGGATTGGAGGCGCCCGAGCTTGCCGGCCGGCATCCGCGTTCCCTCCGGGAACAGCAGCACCCAGACGCTGGCCGCGAGACGCTGTCGGCCCTCGTCGATGAGGGTGCGCAGCGCCTGTCGCTGCTGGCGGCGATCGATGGCGATGGGGCGAAGGGTGCGGTAGGCCCAGCCGAAGAACGGGATGTGCAGCAGCTCCTTCTTGATGATCGTGGCCTGGGGCGAGAACAGCTGCTGCAGGAACAGGGTTTCCCAAGTGCTCTCGTGCCGGCAGAGCACGATGCAGGGCCGGTCCGGCAGGTGCTCCAGACCCGCGACCTGATGGCGGATGCCGCAGGTGAGCTTGAGCCACCAGAGGCAGAAGCCGGTCCAGCACCCGACGATCACCTTGAACCGCAGGCGGTAGGGAAGCAGCCAGCCGAACAACGTGCCGAGACTGCCCCAGACCACGGTCGCCAGGGTGTAGCCTACGTAGAAGGCGGCCGCGCGCAGCATCACCATGCCCGGGTTCCCGTCGCCCACTCCGCGAAGGCAGCCAGATCGTCGCCGATCCAGCGGACACCCATGGCCCGGGCGATCGGTTCCACGCTGGCACCGTGGCCAGTTCTCACCAGCGCGGCGTGGCATCCTGCCGCGTGCGCCGCCTCTACGTCCCGAATGGCGTCCCCCACCATAATCGTCGCTTGCGGATCAACCCGGAACTCCGCCATCAGCTCGAGCAGCATGCCGGGTCGTGGCTTGCGGCAGCTGCAGCCGGCGTCGGGATGGTGAGGGCAGTAGCGCAGCGCGTCCAGGCTGGCGCCCTGCGCGGCCAGGGCCTCGCCGAGCTTCCGATGGATGCGCTCGAGGGCGGCCTCGTCGAGCAGGCCGCGGCCGACGCCGGATTGGTTGCTGCAGACCGCCACCAGAAAGCCACTGGCCTTGAGCCTGGCCACTGCCTCGACGGATCCCGGGATCGCCAGCCACTCGTCTGCATCCTTCACGAAGTCCGGCGAATCGACGTTCAGCACGCCGTCTCGGTCGAGCAGGATGAGTCTGGCCATCGTGGTCCGGGCAGGTAAAATCGCCGGCGCAATCTACGGTATCTCGCCTTCATGGTCAAAACGCAGCGCTGCGACTGGTGCGGCATCGACCCGCTCTACGTCGCCTATCACGACGACGAATGGGGCGTGCCGGTCAGCGATGATCGGGAGCTGTTCGAGCGCCTCAATCTCGAGGGAATGCAGGCGGGCCTGTCCTGGCTGACGGTCCTGAAGAAGCGTGCCAGGATGCGGGAACGCTTCTTCGAGTTCGATGCGCGACGCCTGGCCGAGCAAGGTGAGGGCGCGCTGCCATCCTGGCTCCGGGACCCGGGGTTGATCCGCCATCGCGGCAAGCTCGAAGCGCTCATCGGCAACGCCCGAGCGAGCCTCGAGCTGGATGAGGGCCTCGCGCGATTCGTCTGGTCGTTCGTCGACGGCGCGCCCAAGCAGAATCGTTGGCGCTCACTGGCCGACGTGCCGTCCGCGACGGATGCATCCACCGCCATGTCGAAAGCACTGAGACGGGCCGGCTTTCGCTTCGTCGGCCCGACGATCTGCTACGCCTTCATGCAGAGCGCCGGTCTGGTGAACGACCACATGGCTGGCTGTCATCGCAGGCGGGCGTGCGCGGAACTGGGCGTGGCGTGGAGCGTCTGACCGGTCCGGCCTTCGTCCTTCTCAACAAGGCGTTGGGGTGGTTGTCACTATCCGGACAGCGACGATTGGGGCGATTGCTTGGGTCGCTGGCCTGGTTGGTGCGGAGCGAGCCGGCCCGGATCACCGAGATGAATCTGCGGCGCTGCTTTCCGCAGCTCGACCGCCGTGCGCTGAAGGACCTGGCGCGATCCAGCCTGCAGCACAGCGCCATGCTGCTCACCGAGATGGGGACGGTTTTCACCTGGCCCGTCGAGGAGTGGCGGCGGCTGGCGCGCTCGGTCGAAGGCGAGCAGCTGCTGGCTGGCCGTGACGGTCGGGGGGTCCTGATCCTGGTGCCGCACTACGGCAACTGGGAGTTCCTGGCCCTGGTTCTCGGGCAGTACTCCGTGACCGCGCTGTACGATCCGCCGCGCCAGCCGGCGCTGGAGCCGCTGATTCGCGAGGCGCGCTCCCGCGCGGGCGCGACGCTCCTGCCGATCGACGCCGGCGGCCTGCGCGGTTTCTATCATGCGCTTCGGTCGGGCGGCGTCACGGCCCTGCTCCCGGATCAGGTGCCGGAACGCCGTGCCGGCGTGTACGCACCGTTCTTCGGCGTGCCGGCGTTGACCATGACGTTCGCTCATCGGCTGCTGCGCCGCACCGACGCCCGCGCCGTGCTCGGTGCCGCGGTGCGCTGTGACGGCGGCTTCGACATCCGCTTCAGCGAGCTGGATGCGGCCATACGCGACCCTGACCCCGCCGTCTCGGCAGCCGCCATGAACGCGTCCATCGAGGCGCTGGTGCGCACCGACCCGGCCCAGTACCAGTGGGAGTACAAGCGCTTCAAGCGCCAGCCACGCGGCGCCGCCAACCCCTACCCCCGCAGCTGAACCCACGGTCACCTGCGATGCGCCTGCGGCAAAAGGCGCATCAGTGCCGCCAAAGCGCCTGCGGCGAGAGGCGCGTCAGCGCCGGCAAAGCGCCTGCGGCGAAAGGCGCATCAGCGCCTCCAGAAAGCCGGCGTCAACAGCACCAGCAGCGTGAAGATCTCGAGCCGGCCGAGCATCATCGCAACGATCAGCAGCCATTTGGCGCCCGCCGGCAGGCCCGCGTAGTTGAGCGCGACGTCGCCGAGCCCCGGCCCCAGGTTGTTCAGACAGGCCGCAACCGCGGAGAAGGCGGTGGTGAAATCCAGCGGCGCGATGATCATGATCATCGAGACCATGGTCAGGAAGACGATGACGTACACGGAAAAGAACCCCCAGACCGCATCGACCACGCGGTCCGGAACGCGCTGCGCGCCGAGCTTGATGGTGAATACGCCGTTGGGGTGGATGAGGCGGCGGATTTCGCGCATGCCCTGAAGATAGATGAGCAACACCCGCACCACCTTGATGCCTCCGGCGGTGGAACCGGCGCAGCCTCCGGCGAATGCCGCGAACAGCAGCAGCACCGGCGCGGCGGATGGCCAGAGGCTGAAGTTGCTGGTCGTGAACCCGGTGGTGGTGGCGATGGAGACCGCCTGGAAGATGCTGTCGCGCCATGGGCTGCTGGTGGCGTCGGGATGCTGGACGAGGATCGCGCCGACGATCACCGACACCAGCGCGAGAATCAGCAGGTACAGGCGTACCTCCGGGTCACGCCAGTAGTAGTACGGATTGGCGCGGCTCCAGGAGATGAAGTGCAGGCTGAAGTTGACGCCGGCGAAGATCATGAACACCACTGCCACCGCTTCGATCGCGGGGCTGGCGAAGTAGCCGATGCTGGCGTCGTGGGTGGAAAACCCGCCGATGGCGACGGTGGAGAAGCTGTGACAGATGGCGTCGAAGATCGACATTCCGGCGGCCCAGTAGGAGAGCGCGCAGGCGATCGTGAAGCCCAGGTACAGATACCAGAGCGCCTTTGCCGTTTCCGTGATCCTGGGAGTCAGCTTGTTGTCTTTTACCGGGCCCGGAGACTCCGCCCGGTACAGCTGCATCCCGCCGATCCCCAGCATTGGCAGCACCGCTACGGCCAGCACGATGATTCCCATGCCGCCGAGCCATTGCAGCAGCTGGCGGTAGAAGAGAATCGACTTCGGCAGTTGATCGAGGCCCGTCAGAACGGTGGCGCCGGTCGTGGTCAGTCCTGACAAGGACTCGAACGCGGCATCCGTGAAGCTCGCGTGCACGCCGTCGGCCAGATACAACGGAATCGCACCGAACAGGCCGAGACCAGTGTAGAACAGCACCGTGATGAAGAAACCATCGCCGCTGCGCAACTCCCGCCTGTCGCGGCTTCCGAGCGAGAGCGCCAGCCCGACAAGAAACGTGATCGCGAACGCGATGCCGAACGTGGCTATGGTGTCTTCCTGGTAGATGAGCGCGACCACGATCGGGAGAACCAGTGCCAGGCTGAACAGGGTCAGCAGGATGCCGGTGACGCGGAGGATGACGAAAAGATGCATCGTGTCAGAAGAACGTGATGCCGACCTGAAACAGGCGCTCGACCGCGGCTACCTGACGTTTGTCGACGAGAAACAGAATGACGTGGTCGCCCGGTTCCACCACCACGTCATCGTGGGCGATGAGCACCTGGTCGCCGCGGGCCAGCGCGCCGATCGTTGCGCCGGCGGGCAGATCGATGTCGCGGATCGCGCGTCCCACCACTTTCGAGCTGCGCGCGTCGCCGTGGGCGATTGCCTCGATCGCTTCTGCCGCGCCGCGTCGCAGGCTGTGTACCCGGGCAACGTCCGCCCGGCGCACGTAGGTCAGCAGCGAGCTGATGGTGGCCTGCTGGGGTGAGATGGCGATTTCGATGTCGCCGCCCTGCACCAGGTCCACGTAGGCGGGCTTGCCGATCAGCGTCAGGACCTGGCGTACCCCCAGACGCTTGGCCAGCAGCGAAGACATGATGTTCACCTCGTCGTCGTTGGTGACGGCGCAGAACACGTCGCACTGCTCGATGTTCTCTTCCAGGAGTCGTTCCCGGTCGGTTGCGTCCATGTTCAGCACCACGCTCTGGTGCAGGGTCTCCGCCAGGCTATCGCAGCGCTCCTTGCTGTACTCGATGACCTTCACGGAGAAGTACGGCTCGATGGATCTGGCGAGCCGCAGACCGATGTTGCCGCCCCCGGCGATCATTACCCGTTTGAACGGACGCTCGACCCGTCGCAGCTCGGCCATCACCGCGTTGATGTGTTCCCGGGCGGCGATGAAGAACACCTCGTCGTCGGCTTCGATGACGGTGTTGCCCTTCGGCAGAATCGCCCGGTCGCGGCGATAGATGGCGGCGACCCGGGTGTCGACCTTGGGCATGTGCTCGCGCAGGAAGCGCAGCTCCTGACCTACCAGCGGCCCGCCGTAGTAGGCCTTTACCGCCACCAGCTGAATGCGTCCCTCTGCGAAGTCGAGAACCTGCAGGGCGCCCGGGTGCTCCAGCATCTGGCGGATGTTGTCCGTGACCACCTGCTCCGGATTGATGAGGACGTCGATGGGCATGTGCTCGCCGCTGAAGAAGCCTTCCCGATCGAGGTAGGAAGAGGAGCGGATGCGCGCGATCTTGGTCGGGGTGCGGAACAGGGAGTAGCAGACCTGGCACGCCACCATGTTCACCTCGTCGCTCGAGGTTACGGCGATCAGCATGTCGGCATCGTCGGCGCCGGCCCGGCGCAGCACGTCCGGGTGCGAGCCCCAGCCATTCACCGTCTGGATGTCGAGCTTGTTCCGGAGCTCCTCCAGCACCGCGGGGTCGGAGTCCACCAGGGTGACGTCGGAGCCTTCACCCGCGAGATTCTCGGCCAGAGTTCCGCCCACTTGTCCGGCTCCGAGGATCAGGATCTTCATGATCTGGCCTTGTTGGAACGCGCCTTGCCGAGGCGCGCGAAGTAAAAACCGTCCGTGTCGGGGTCTGTGGGCAGCAGCTGCCAGCCGTGGCGGGTGGCTCGTCCGCTGGCCAGCGCAGGCGCTCCGGTCGATGCGTCGTCGTGGGCAGCCAGGAAGGCGGCGATGACGTCATCGTTCTCGGCGGCCAGAACCGAGCACGTGCAGTAAAGAAGGGTACCGCCAGGAGCGAGTGCCTGCCACAGATTCGCCAGCAAACGACCCTGCAGCCGGCTCATCTCGGCCACGTCCGTCGCGGTGCGCAGCAGCTTGATGTCCGGATGTCGGCGCAGGGTGCCGGTCCCTGAGCAGGGGGCATCCAGCAGGACCGCGTCGAAGGCGGCCCCGTTCCACCAGTCGAGCCTGGTGGCGTCCGCGTCGATGACGTCGATCTGGTCGTGGCCAAGACGGCGCGCCTCGGCGCGCAGCTGCTCCAGGCGTTCGGGCCGGTTGTCGATTGCCGTCAGCGCCAGGGTCGGGCAGCGCTCTCGCAGGTGGAACAGCTTGCCGCCGGGCGCCGCGCAGGCGTCGAGGACCCGCAGACGGGCGGCGCCCGGGTCGGCGCCCGCGTCGCTGTCCCCGAGCGCCTGGAGCAGCAGCGGAGCGGCGAACTGGGCGCCGGCGTCCTGCACCGCTACCGCGCCTTCGGCGAACCCGGGCAGGGTTCGCGTGGGCACGGGTTGCTTGAGCAGCAGGGTTTCCGGGCCGAGGCCCAGGCTGGCGTCGTCGGCCGCTGCCGGCGCGCGAAACCCCAGGCCGGCATTCGCCAGC
>JBFISC010000173.1:0-7797 GCA_041608775.1 Pseudomonadales bacterium
GCCTGCGCACCACGCTGAGCCTCGATCCGCCGGGCTTCCTGGTGGATCCGGTGATCGCCGTGCAGGCGCGGCGGCTGATGCAGGAAGAACGCGTCGCCGAGTACTACCTGGTGACCGACCCGCCCGGATTCCTGATGCTGCGGGCGGACGGCACCGTACTGCGCCTGCTGCTGCTGGATCAGCAGGCCCACGCCCGGCAGGTCGACTTCGTCCGCGAGCACGGCGCGCCCCGGGACATCCGCCAGGGCATCGAGCGCGGCGAGCTGGCCGGGCTGTTCAGCGGCGACAGCCCGGCTGATTACTTCGGCGAGCCCTATCCCTGGGCGGAAAAAGTGGTTCCGGCACGTCGCATCGTGGGGCAGCAGACCTGGCTCGAGGCGCTGGTGCGGGACGCGGCGACGGACGTCGACTTCGATCCGGCGCGCTCTTCATACGACACTTACCTGGCGTCGCTGGCGGGCCGGCGGTGAGGCTCGTTCGGCATGCGCAGGGGGAGGTCCGCCAACCAGGCTTTCCAGCACCCTAGGTCTGAGCCCGGAGGTGTCCGGGGAGCACCACCCGCTCCAGCATCTCGAAGCCGAGCTCCGTGACCACCGCCAGCAGCGCCGCCGGCACTGCGCCCTGCAGGATCAGGCCGGTATCGTTGAGCGCAAGGCCGGTGACGATGGGATCTCCGAGCCCGCCGGCGCCGATGAAGGCCGCCAGGGTCGCAGTGCCGATGCTGATCACCGCGGCGGTGCGGATCCCGGCCAGCATGCTCGGCAGCGACAGCGGCACGTAGACGTGCCGCAGCTGCTGGGCGTTGGTCATGCCCATCGCTTCCGCCACCCGCAGCAGCGTCGGATCCACGGTGGTCAGCGCCGAGACGGCGTTGCGCAACGTCGGCAGCAGCGAGTACAGAAACAGCGCCACGATGGCCGGGAACACGCCGATCCCGAACAGCGGGATCATCAGCGCGAGCAGGGCGATCGAAGGGATGGTCTGAAGCAGCCCGCAGAAGTAGACCACGCCCCGGGCGAGCACGCGGTGGCGGAACACGGCCAGCGCCAGCAGCAACGCGACCGCCACCGAAGCCGCCAGCGCCGCGGCGGTGAGTTCGAGATGCCGCAGCGTGTTCCGCCACAGCGTGGGCCACAGGATGCTCCGTTGCTCGCGAACATCAGCCAGCCCCTGCGCGGCGAGGAACCCGTTGGCCACATCGGCAAAGGAGCGTTTGTCGAACACCACCGCGGCGTTCAGCGCCTGCATGGTGTGGTCGTCGATGCGTCCCGCCAGGCGCTCGAGCGCAGCGATCGCCGCCGCGGGCACGTCGGCGCGCGCGGTCGGCACCGCCAGGTACTCGGGGAAGAACGTCCGATCGTCCTCGAGCAGCACCAGGTCGTAGCGGACCACCTCGCCGTCGGTGGAATAGGCGTCGGTCACGTCGATGGCACCGTCGTTCAGCGCCTGATAGGCGAGCCCGTGCTCGATGCCGGTTACCCGGTGACTCAGACCGTAGGCCCGGGACAGGCCTGGCCAGCCGTCGCTGCGCTCGAGGAACTCGTGGCTCACCACCACCCTGAGGTCCGGCACGTCGCGCAGATCGCTGATCCTGACGAGGCCCAGCGCTTCCGCCCGGGCGCGCTTGAGGGCGACGGCATAGGTGTTGTCGAAACCCAGCGGCGACAGCAGGCGAACGCCCCGGCCCCGGGCGGCAGCGCGCAGCTGCTCCAGCGATGCATCCAGCGGCAGATCGAATATCGCCTGACTCAGCGTGCCCGTGTACTCGATGTACAGGTCGATGCCACCGTTGCTCAGCGCTTCGAAGCAGATCAGCGTGCCGCCGAGGCCGAACCGGCGCTCGACCTCGAAGCCCGTGTCCTCCAGCAGCTGGGCGGCCATCTCGGCGAGCAGGTAGGACTCGTTGAAGTTCTTGCTGCCGACGGTGACGGTCTGTGCCCACCCGGCCGCCGCGGCCAGCCACAGCAACAGCGCGAGACCACCGGCGGCCACCGGGCGTCGGGAGCACATCACAGCTGCTCCGTGACCAGCGAACGCACGTAGTCGTCGGCAGGCGCGTCCAGGACCTCGCTCGTCGGGCCCGCCTGGAGCACCCGACCGGCGCTGAGTATCACCAGGAACCCGGCCAGCCGCACCGCCTCGCGCATGTCGTGGGTGACCAGCAGCGTGCTCACGCCTTCCTGAGCCTGGACCCGCTGGAACGTCTTGTAGATCCCGACTCGGGTGATCGGATCGACCGCAGAGAAGGGCTCGTCGAGGAGCAGCAGTCGCGGCTCGAGCATCAGAGCCCGGCACAGGCCGAGGCGCTGCTGCTGCCCGCCGGACAGCTCGTGGGGAAAGCGCTTGGAGATGTCCGGCGGCAGCTCCATCTCATCGAGCAGCTCCCGAAAGCGCTCGTCACGGCGTGCCTGCGGCCAGCCGGACAGCCGCGCGAGCAGGTCCACGTTCTGCCGGTTGGTGAGATGAGGGAACAGACCGGCGCCCTGCACCGCGTAGCCGATACCGCGGCGGAAGCTGACCAGATCGTCCCGCGGTATGGGCTCGCCGAACACCCGCACCTCACCGCTGTCCGGGACAAGCACCGCGTTCACCAGCTGCAGCAACGTGGTTTTGCCGCTGCCGCTGGCGCCGACCACGGCGGTGGTCGAGCCGGCAGGCAGCGCCAGATTGATGTCGTCGAGCACCGTCTGCTCGGGAGCAAAGCGCTTGCTTACCCCGATGAACTCCACACACGCGTTGCCCGCGTCCGCCGGCGCAACGGCGACTGGAGCGCTCACCGCGCGTAGGTCCGTTCCAGCCGTTCGCCGTGGTCGGCCAGCCGCTCGAGCACCGGATCATCGTCGCCGTGCTCCTGGCGCAGCGCCTCGACCCGGGCGCGGAAGCGGGGCAGGTTCAGCCATGGAGCTTCGGGCTCGTTCAGCTTGCCGCAGACGAAGGCGTACCAGTCGGCGCGCTCCGCGGGGCTCATCAGCTCGGGAAAGCTGCGCGCCTTCAACCGGCCCGCCAGCGTGACCAGGCGAGGGTCGGCGAAATCGAGGTCCTGCCAGTCGCCCCGGGCGAGCGCGCGCTGCAGGGTCTGACAGCGGGATCGGTCGGCGTCGCCGAGGAACCCCTCGTACAACGCCGCCTCCACGTCCACGGCCGCTTCCCGCGGCCCGCGGCCAAAGACCCGCATGAGCTTCTGCGCTACGCCCGGCTGCTTCAGACGCCGCTGCCGCTCCGCAACCTCCCTGCGATCGAAGCCGAGCCTCGACCAGTTCTCGTCGTCGAGAACCTCGATGCCGGCAACGAACGGGCACCGGTTGAGACGCACCTCCTTGAGCGGCGGCCGGTCGGGATTTCCCGGCCGGTACAACGCCTCGCGGATCTCGTCTTCGCTGCCTTCCAGCAGGGATTCCACGTCCCGGGACAGGTCGGCGACGATGATGGCATTGCTGTTGCTTGGATGCCGGCACACCGAGACCACGGGCGCGGTACCGAACCGATCGCGCGGGTACATCCCGGAGACGTGCACGCACAGCCTGGCGCCGAATGGCTCGAGCAGCGCCCGGACCCGCTTCTTGTCGCGGCAGCCGAGGTAGTAGTCGAACAGCTTCGGCTGCCGGCGCTTGATCAGCCGTGCCAGCGCGACGGTGGCACGAACATCGGAGAGCGCATCGTGCGCCTTGCCGTGCTCGATGCCGTTCGCTTCCGTGAGCCGCTCGAGCTTGTAGACCGGCAGACCCTTCTCGTCCACCGGCCACTCGATTCCGTCCCGGCGCAGCGCGCCGGCGGCACGGACCAGATCGATCAGGTCCCAGCGGGAGTTGCCGTTCTGCCACTCCCTGGCATAGGGATCCAGCAGCGCGCGGTAGAAGCCGTAGCGGACGAACTCGTCGTCGAATCGCAGGCTGTTGTATCCCGCAACGCAGGTTCGAGGCTTCGCGAACAACTCGCCGATCCGCGTCAGTGCCTGCCACTCGGCGATGCCTTCCGCCCGGGTCAGCTCAGGGGTAATGCGGGTGACCCGGCTCGCATCCGGGTTCGGCAGCACGTCGTCCGGCAGCACCACATAGGTGCTCACCCGATCGCCGATCTCGTTCAGGTCCGGATCGGTTCGCAGGCCAGCGAACTGCACGATGCGGTCCCAGCGTGGATCGGTGCCGGAGGTTTCCAGGTCGTACCAGTAGAAGCTCTGAGTCATCGGCCCCGCGTTCTGCACGTCCAATCAGTTGCTTTGCGCTCGAGGCGTTGGCACCCTTGCTCGCCATGCCTGCCGCACAGCCCGCCTCGACCTCGCCCACCACCCGGACGCAGAACGTCGCGATGGTCGCGGGCCCTATTGTGGCACTGTTGGCCGGATACCTCATGTTCGCGGCCGGCTTCGAGCGGGACGCGGCGGTAGCCCTGGGCATCACCACGCTGTGCATCGTCTGGTGGGTGTTCGAGCCGATACCGATCCCGGCCACATCGCTGCTGCCACTGGCGCTGCTGCCGTTGACGGGCGTGCTGAGCCCGGCCGACATCGCGGCTTCCTACGGCCACAGCCTCATCCTGCTGCTGCTCGGCGGGTTCATCCTGTCCACGGCGCTCGAGAAGAACGGCGCCCATCGGCGAATCGCGCTGAACATGGTGCGGGCATTCGGTGGCACCAGCGGCCGCCGTCTCGTGTTCGGCTTCATGGCCGCGTCCGCGGTGCTGTCGATGTGGATCTCCAACACCGCTACCACGCTGATGCTGCTGCCGGTTGCGCTGGCGGTGCTCGAGAAGTCCGAAGATCCGGATCTTGCCCTACCGCTGCTGCTCGGCGTGGCCTATGCCGCCAGCGTTGGCGGCATCGGCACGCCCATCGGCACCCCGCCGAACGTGATCTTCATGGGCGTGTACGAGCAACAGGTGGGTGAACGCATCACCTTCGGCGGCTGGATGCTCTGGGCGGTACCCGTCGTGCTCGTATTTCTCCCTTTAATCGGCTTCTACCTGACCCGCAGACTCGGCAGCCACCCGGCGCCGAAGATGCCTCCCGTCGGCGCCTGGACCCTCGCCGAGAAGCGGGTGCTGGCGGTGTTCGCCGCGACCGCGCTGCTCTGGATCACGCGGCTGGAGCCGTTCGGCGGTTGGGCCGGCATGCTCGGAATCTCCGAGTCACAGGACTACATGGTGGCGTTCCTCGCCGTCACCACCCTGTTCCTGATCCCCGACGGCAAGGGCGCGCGGCTGCTGGACTGGGACACCGCCACGCGGATTCCCTGGGGCATGCTGATCCTGTTCGGAGCCGGCATCGCCATCGCCGAGGCCTTCACCCAGTCGGGCCTGAGTCAGACCATCGGCGCGGCGCTCTCCGGGCTCGCGACGCTGCACGTGTTCGTCATCATCCTGGGCATCTGCCTGGCGGTGACCTTCCTCACGGAAACCACCAGCAACACCGCCACCACCACGTTGCTCATGCCCATCCTGGCAGCGGCCGCCATGGGCGCAGGCATGGACCCGAAGCTGTTCATGATCCCCGCTGCCATGAGCGCTTCCTGCGCCTTCATGCTGCCAGTGGCCACCGCGCCCAACGTGATCATGTACTCCACCGGTCGCTTCAGCATCAAGGAAATGGCCCGCGAGGGCTTCGCACTCAACCTGATGGGCGCCACGGTCATCTCCAGTCTCTGCTATCTGCTCATCGCCTGAGCCCAGCGCGGCCCGTCGCGCCGCCTCGTCCAGCTCTGCAAGTGCCCGCACCCGCGTGAAGAATTCCGGCCAGCCGCCTTGGGCCGCAGCAAAGACGGCCGCAAACCCCGGCACCAGGTCCTCGTAGGTGGACACCGACACCAGCCGCGCGTTGTCGAGCCCGTCCATCAGCGCATCGAAGCGACCGTCACCGAGCCGTGATCGATTCGCCGCGTAGCATACGGCCACCGCGCGGAGGATCCGCGCCTTGTCCTCGAGCTTGCGCTCGCGCTCAGCGTCACCGTCGTACACCGCCATCAGCGCCGTGCGCGTTCGTTCGAGCAGGTCGAGCAGCCGGAGCCGGTCGGCGGCTGCCCTGCGACGCTCGGACACGGTGTCGCCGGCCCCCTGCCGCTGCAGCCACTGCGATACCGCCTGGCGGCCGACGAACGTGGCAAAGGATTCGTTGAAGGCGACGTCACCCGGCACCCAGACCACGCCGTGGGCCAGCTCGTGAAACAGCAGCTCTGCCAGGTCCGCTTCCGGCCAGTTGATGAACGAGCTCAGCAGCGGATCGGCGAACCAGCCGAGCGTCGAGTACGCGGGCACCGGCGCGATATAGGTTTCCAGGCCCCGCGACGCCAGAGCCGCTGCCCGGCGTCCGGCCAGAGAGTGGTCGAAGTAGCCTCGATAGGGCGCACAGCCGACGATAGGGTAACACCAGGTGTGCGGGGTCAGGGAAAGCGGTGGGGCCGCAAACACGTTCCACACGACGGCCGGTCGCTCGAGCTCCACGTAGCTCCGGTACCGCCGGCCGACCTCGAGGCCGAGCTCTGCCTCGGCGAAGTCCAGCACCTGCTGGCTGAATGCGAGCTGCTGGTGCAACCGCCTGGCCGCCGGGTCGTCTCGGCCGCGGAGTCGCTCCATCAGCCTGGTCACCGGCTCCCTGCCCGCCAGCACCCGCCACTGCCCCAGCGCCGCGTGGGAGTAGTAGCCGATCGTCTGACAGCCGGCAGCAGCCAGCATGACCACGGTCAAGGCCGTCACAGCCCAGGCCGACCGGGAAGCGGTAGAATGCATGCGGGTCATCCTACTTGATGCGCCGGAGCGCCGGAATGCACACAGTGCGCGCAGTCACCGTTCTGCTGTTGATCAGCGCGAGCACCATCGTGCTGTGCGTGCCGCTGTATCTGATCGGGCTGGTGCGCTTCTTGTGCCCGTCGCCGCTGCGGCCGCGCCTCAATCGCAGCATGGACGCCATCGTGCAGATCTGGGTAGGCGGAAATCGCGGAGTCTTCAGGCTGCTCGACGTGGTTCAGGTGAACGAGCACTGGCAGGGCGAAGAAAGCCTGTCGGAGGAGAACTGGTACCTGGTCGTCAGCAATCACCAGAGCTGGGCCGATATCCTGATCCTCCAGAACCTGTTCCAGGGCCACATTCCCACGCTCAAGTTCTTCACCAAACGGGAGCTCATCTGGGTACCGTTGATTGGCGTGGCGATGTGGTTTCTCGGCTTTCCCTACGTGCGGCGCCTGAGGCGCGAGCAGATCGAGGCCGACCCGAGCCTCGTGCGCCTCGACCGGGAGGCCGCCCTCGACGCCTGCCGCGGATTCCGCGATCATCCCAGCAGCGTGCTCGCATTTCTCGAAGGCACCCGCTTCACTGCGGCCAAGCACGCGGCTCAGGTACCCCGCTTCGAGCACCTGCTGAACCCGAAGCTGGGTGGCGTCTCGTACGTGGTAACGGCATTGAACGATCGGCTTCACAAGGTGTTGGACGTGACCCTCTTCTATCCGGACGGGGTCCCCACGTTCTGGGAGCTGCTGCAGGGTCGCTGCTCCAGGGTGGACGTCAGCGTGCACATCTGTGACCTGCCGGCGGCGGCGCTCGGCAGCGATGACCCCGACCTGGTCCGGGAGCAGCTGAAGCCCTGGGTGGAGTCCCTCTGGAAGGACAAGGACCGGCACCTCGAGCGTGCTCGCGGGCTGGCCAACTGATGTACGAGGACCACTTCCAGCTCGAGCAGACGCCGTTCTCCATCGCGCCGGATCCGGAATTCCTGTATCTGAGCGAAGGTCACAGGGAAGCCCTCGCTCACCTCACGTATGGCTTCTCCCACGGTGGTTTCGTGCTGATCACGGGTGAGGTCGGCACCGGCAA
>JBFISC010000174.1:0-7789 GCA_041608775.1 Pseudomonadales bacterium
GGTGGGTCAGGCCGTGACAGGCTCGAGGCCCCATCCGGCGTCGTCGCGCGCGATCGAGCGCGGTTCCCGAGGCCATGCGTTTGCGCCAGGGCTGCCTTATCATGCCCGCCTCTCGATGATCGGAGCGCGCTGTGGAGCTGAAGGTTCTGCTGACGGTGTTCACCGCGGTGTTCGTGGCGGAGCTGGGCGACAAGACCCAGCTGGCGACGATGCTGTTCGCGGCGGACAAGGAGACCAGCAAACTCACGGTTTTCGTCGGCGCCTCGCTGGCGCTGGTGCTGGCCAGTGCCGTCGGCGTGGCCGCCGGCGGCCTGATCTCCGAGTACGTCGGCGAGCGGACTCTGCATTACCTGGCCGGGCTCGGGTTCGTGGCGATCGGCGTGTGGACCCTGGTCAGCGCCTGACGCGGCGCCAGCCGGATACCCTGGCATGTCGATGTCGCCTCGCTGCCGGGCGCAGCATTCACGCCCTGTTGAGCCGGTCGACGGTAGTGTGGGTCTGTGAAAACTGCGATTTCGAGCATGCACGAGAGCGAGCGGAAGGTTGATGTTCGTCTGGCCCTCCGGGCCTATCAGGCGGTGGTCGACCGCGGTCAGCGGGACGACGACGGCTACCGCCTGGGAGACCTGCGCGTGCAGGCGGATTTCGACGGCTACACCGTCTCGCTCAGCGATGGCCGGGTGACGGCACGGGTGCTCTTTCACAGTCGTGTCGACGTGGATGCGCCGAGCGGCAAGGCGCTGGAGGCGTTCGTCGATCGGCTGCGGCGCGCGGTAGCATGATGCGTGATCCGGAGCTCTATAAGGGTCCCGCCACGGAGGAGACATGAGCCTGATTCGCACCCGGGTCAAGGAACACCTGCCGTCGGTGCTGCTTACGCTGTTGAGCATCGTGCAGGCGTTGGCTCTCGAGTTGCTGTGGTCACACATTCAGGAGACGGCCTACCTGTACGAGTTTTCGGCGTCTGCCGTCCTCTGGTGGGGCCAAATCGGCGCGGTGTTCCTGGGAATCGTGGTGATCTGGGTTGTCTACGCCAGCAGCGCCATGCGGCTCCGCTGGGTGCCCTCCATCGGTGATTCTGTCTACCCCTTCGTCATCGGCGTGAGCGAGTTCGTGCTGGTTGCCGCGCTTGGGCCGGAGCACCTCGGCGCCTGGTTCCTGACCATGGCGTTCGTGTTCGCGATCATGAACTGGGTTTCGCACGACACCATGCGGCGCGCCCGGCTCGACGAGGAGAATGCGGAGTTCTTCAGGAACAGGGGTCGGGCGACGCTGAAGGACTTCACGGGGGCTTTCGTCGTGGTGACGAGCCTCGCCGCCATCGGCGCGGCGCTGCTGTTCTGGCAGGGCGCCTGGTTCGTGGTGTTTGCCGTGGTGCTCATCAACGCGCTGCTGGCCTGGCAGCTCTATGTCGCCGCGCGATATTGGGACCGATCGGTTTCGCTGCAGAGTTCCTGAAGCGCACGTCTGCGCGTGCTTCACACCTGGTTCACCCTGCCGTCACTGCGGTTCGGGGAAGATGTGGGCAGTCAAAAGCGGAGATTACGACATGAGCTTTGCCCCCTTCGTCGCTGCGGCAATCCCCACCGTTCTGGCTGTGCTGCTCGGCGCCTGGCTGGCGGTGCGGGTATTGAGCGCCCGGTCGCCTGCCAGAGCCGAAGCGCGGATCAAGCGGCGGGAGTCCGGTCGCTGAAGGTCCGAAGTGGTGCGGGGCGGACGCGTTGGGCGTCGAGACGGGCCGCGCCACGCCCAGACCAAGACAACGTCGGGGTGCGCCCGTTCATTCGTCTGCTCTACCACGGGTTGCAGGAGGAGGCGCAACGTCGGTCATGAACGCCTGCACCGCCGCCAGCCGGCCGGCCAGCCCACCGCGGGCCACCGGGTCCAGCACCACGTGGCCGATCCCGGCCGCCGCCAGCTCCGCCAGCCGTTCGACCATGGCCGCCGGGCTGCCGGCCACGGACTTTTCCGGTTCCATCACGCCGTCCGGGTCGAGGTAGAGGCGCAGCGACAGGGTGATTTCGTCCGGGTCCCGGCCCGCCGCCTCGCAGGCCGCGCGCACCTGGGCCCATTCCTCGCGCACCACGTCCAGCGGCTGGAAGGCCGCCTGAAAGCCGTGCCCGTAGCGGGCGACGCGGCGGAATGCCGCGGGCGTGGCGCCGCCCACCCACACCGGCAGCGGCTGCTGGACCGGCTTCGGCTCGAAACCGACTGCGGGAAAGCGGTAGAACTCGCCGTCGAAGCTGGGTTGCGGTTCCGTGAACAGCCGCCGGAAAATCTCCAGCTGCTCGTCCGCCCGGCGCCCGCGCTGGTCCCAAGGCATGCCGAGCACCTCGGCTTCTTCGGCCATCCAGCCGACGCCGACACCGAGGATCAGCCGGCCGCCGGACACCACGTCCAGGGTAGCGAGCTGCTTGGCGGTGATCACCGGCAGCCGGTAAGGCAGGATGAGCACCGTGGTGCCGAGCCGGATTCGCGACGTGCATCCGGCGACGAACAGCAGGGTGCCTAGGGGATCGAGCCAGCCCATGTCGTGGGAGGCCGGAAACGAGCCATCGTCGGTGTAGGGGTACTTCGAAGCGATGTCCGCCGGCCAGCAGACGTGGTCGCTCACCCACAGCGAGTGCACGCCGGCGGCCTCGCAGGCGGTGGCGAAGTCCCGGACGCTGGCCGCGTCCACGTGGCGGCCGAGCTGGGCCGCGTGAATGCCGATCTGCATGGTGCTCTCCCGGTTTGACTCGCTGCGTCCTGGCCCCGAGTATCATGCAACCTGAAGCAATCCGCGAAGATCCATATGAAGACAGCCGTCGTCACCGGCACGAGCACCGGCATCGGATACACCACCAGTCTGCATCTGGCCCGTAATGGTTACCGGGTGTTCGCTGGCATGCGTAACCTGGCCAAGGCGGGCGCGCTGGAGAAAGCGGCAGCGGAGGAGTCGCTGCCGGTTACCGTGGTGGCGCTCGATATCTGTGACTCGAGCTCGGTGAGCGATGCCTTCGCCTCCGTTGCCGGGCATAGCCCGGTGGACCTGCTGGTGAACAACGCCGGCATCGGCGGCGCCTCACCCCTGGAGCTGACCCCCGAGGACGAGCACCGGCAGATGTTCGAGACCAACTACTTCGGCGCGGTGCGCTGCATCCAGGCGGTGCTGCCGTCGATGCGCGAGCGCCAGACCGGCTGCATCGTCAACGTCACCTCCGCCGTGGGGCTGTTGGCGACCCCCAACCAGATCGCCTACTCGGCGTCGAAGTGGGCGCTGGAGTGTCTCGGCGAGGCGCTGGCCCACGAGGTGTATCGGTTCGGTGTCCGGGTGGTGAACGTCGAGCCCGGCGTGATCATGACCAACATCTTCGAGAATTCCGCCGAGCAGACCCGCTACGACAAGACTTCGCCCTATCAGCCGATCATGCGCCGGAACGGCAAGGTGTTCGCCGCCGGCTTCAAACGCGCCGTGCCGCCGGAGCGCGTCGCCGAGACCATTCTCGAAGCGGCGACCACCGACGACTACCGGCTGCGCTGGCCGGTGGGCCCGGATGCCGAGGGCATGATGGCGGCCCGTCAGCGCCTGGCCGCCGAGGACTGGGTACGCATGGGCGACGACCTGAGCGATCAGGAGTACAACGCTCGCTTCAAGGAGTACTTCGGGATCGATCTTTAGGGTGGTGGCAGCCGCGCCGGGACGAGAGCAGCGCGGGCGATCCCGCGCTGCTCTGAATGGGCGCGCTAGAAGTTGTACGCCAGGTTGAAGGACACGAAGTCCGCATCACCGTCGTTGATCAGAATCTGCGCAAACTCACCGCGCAGGTTCAACCGATCGGTCAGGTCATAGCTGGCGCCCAGGGCCCAGGTGAGGTCGTTGTCCTCCTCGTCGGCGCTCAGGGTCGCGCCGAGGAAGTCGGCTTCACCGGAGAACTTGTAGTAGCTCCAGCCGAGCCGGCCAAAGGCCTTGATGCGATCAGCCAGGGGATACGCGGCTTTCGCCGACACTTCCCACACGTCGCCGTCGATGTCGAGAGACACGCCCTGGGTACGATCTTTCGCTTCCAGCAGGTGGCGATAGGCACCTTCCACGGCGAAGTACCGATTGAAGTCATAGCCGCCGAGCAGATTGATGGTCGGCGCGATGTCCTTGAAGTCGTCGACTTCGAGTCGGTAGGCGCCGCCGCCGACGCTGCCGTAGAAACCCTGATCGTCGGCAGCGGAGACGGACAGAGGCACGACCAGCACGCTGACCGCGATACCGGTAAGAATGGATCTCATTTCTTTGGGCCTCCTGGCCCTCAATGACACCCTGGATCGGGCGCGCGGATACTACGCCGGCGCTGCCTGAAGTCAATGGGACGAAGATCGGGCGGTGCTCACCCCATGCGGTGCAGCGCGCAAAGCTTGTTGCCGGCGGGATCCCGCAGGTAGGCGAGGTAGAGCTTGCCGGCCACGCCCTCGCGGACGCCGGGCGGGTCTTCACACGTCACCCCACCGTTGGCGATACCTGCGGCGTGCCAGGCGTCGGCCGCCGCCGGGCCCGATACCGCGAAGCCGATGGTGCTGCCGTTGCCGTGGCTGGCCGGCTTGCCGTCGATCGGCCTGGTGATGGCGAAGGTTCCAGTATCGGTGCGGTAGAAGCATCGTCCTTTCGGATCGATGACCCCGGGGGAATAGCCGAGCGCGCCGAGCACCGCGTCGTAGAACCGCTTCGACGCCTCGACATCGTTCGCGCCGACCATGACGTGACTGAACATGTGATCTCCTCAGCTTGCCAGCTTGCCGCCGTGCTCCGACATCCAGGCGCCGATGGCCGTTTCCGCCTCCGGCGTCATGACGTCCCGCAGCTCGGCAATCCGGTCGCCTTCGAACCGGGCGGTCTCGTGGCCCGAGATGACGAGGTCGGGACACCCAGCCTTGGTGTAGGTGACCTTCCAGTCCATGTGCACGGTGTTGCCGTCGGCAGTCGGCGCCCCGAAGTCACCGGTGCGGCTGTCCATCTGCCGGTCGAGGCCGTTCACGCTGCCGCGCAGCATGTCCAGCATGGCGGATCGTCCCTCGGCGCGCTGGTCGCCGAACTGATAGCTCGCGCTCTCGGTGAAGAACGGCTCGAGGCGCGACCAGTCGTCGTCGTCATAGGTTTTCTCGAATGCGTCGGCGTACTGAACAAAGCGTTGGGTGATGTCCATGGTGGTGTCCTGCTGGTCCTTCGAGCGATACCAGGCTTATATCAGGAACGGCCTGGCAATGGCAGGGCCGCGTCGCGCCGGTCGATCAGCCCGCCGCGCTGACCAGTTCGATGGTCTCTTCGTCGGCATCCGGCAGCAGCCGCGTGGCCAGCGCCAGGAGCAGGGCGCGATTCGAGTTCTGCACTTCCCGGTTGACGTTCAGCAGCGACGATATGTCCCGCTCCTGCAGGCGGTCGGTGCGAACGTCGTTGTAGATGTCCTGGTGGACCTCGTCGTGGCGCTGCCGTATCAAGCGACTCAGGCGCAGGAAATCCTCCAGGCTCGGCGGGTTCTCGTCCCTGCCGCGTCGCAGACCGAACAGCTCACCGTAGAACTCCTTGAGCAAATCGCGGAAACGCCCGCCGTAGTCGCTGATGGCGGTGAGCGGGGAGTTGCCGAAGCTCACCAGATCGTGGTGGATGTCCTTCAGCGACTTCGCTGCGTGCACGGCTTCCCGAGCAATGTGCTGGCAGCGGCTGATGCGCTGGCTCTGCAGTGGTTCCAGCGCCGACGTCTGTGCATCGGTGGCGAACGCGATGATCTCACCCTCCAGGCGCTTGCTGGCGTCGTAGGCGTCCGCGTAGCTGCGCTCCAGCGACAGCACCCGGCGGCCTTCGGGGATCACGCCCACGGGCATGACGCCGGCATGTATCTCGATTGGCGGTTGGGTCACTCGCAGAGTCTGGGAGATCACTCGCTGCAGCAGGTGGTCGGTCTCGAGCTCGATGGCCTCCGCGGCCGTCTCCGGCACGCTGGCGGCCACCGGCGCCAGATGCCGGTTGGTCCTTTGCGACTGCTCGCGCACCAGGGTTTCCAGCAGGCGGCTGAACGGGCCGAGCAACGGCGTGAACAGCAGGATGCCGAGCACGTTGAAGAGGCTGTGAAAGGCAACCAGCGACAACAGATCCGACAGACCCAGCAGAGCGACGGCGGCGAGCAGCGGTGCCCGCAACACGAACGCCGTCAGATCGGTACCGAGGTTGAACAGAAAGTGGCCGAGCGCGACCCGTTTTTTCGCGGCGCTACCTTTGATCGCGCCGATCAGCACGGTGGTGGTCGTGCCGAGATCGGCGCCGATGGCGACGGCCGCCGCGGCAGGCAGGTCGATGATGCCGCCGTTCAGTGCGCTCAGCGTGACCATCATCGTGGCCGAACTGGATTGAACGACCGCGGCGAACACCAGGCCGAACAGCAGGAACTGCAGGGCGCTGTAGCCGCGCAGGATTTCCAGATCGATCTGCGTACCCAGCTCGCCCATGGCGTCCTTCATGAACATCAGTCCCATGAGCAGCAGACCCAGTCCAAGCACGAGCTTGGCGTAGTGGCGAGCCTGGGCGTTGCGCGTCAGCATGCTGGCAAGTCCGCCCAGAGCGATCAGCGGCAGGGCCAGCGCGTCGAGGTCCAGCTTGAAACCGATGGTGGCGATGATCCACCCGGTCATGGTGGTGCCCAGGTTGGCGCCGAAAATCACGGTCAGGGCGTTGCGCATCTGCACCACCCCGGCGCCGACCAGCGCCAGCATCAGCAACCCGACCAGCGAGCTCGATTGCAGCACGGCGGTGGCCAGTGTGCCGCTGGCCAGACCGCGCAGCGGCCGGTCGGTGTTGCGCCGCAAAAACAGACGGAACGCGCGCCCGGAGACTGCCTCCAGCGCGCCCTCGATGAGGCTCATCGCGAACAGAAACAGGCCGAGGCCGGCCAGCGGCTGCCAGATATCCAGTTCCATCATGGGGCGCCGATCGAGATGACGATGGCGCCGACCCGCTGCTCGGCCTCGACCCGCCGGTGGGCCGCCGCTACCTCGGCCAGCGGATAGACCGAATCCACGATGGATCCGATCTCGCCGCGCTCGATCAGCGCCTTGAGGGCCGCGAGCTCCTCGCGGGTCTCGGCGGCGAAGGCGAAGTGTGCCCGCCGGCGGCTGAAGCGGTTGGTCAGCGCGCACCGCACCATGTCGGACAGGCGCGGGTTGCCGCACAGATAGCGGCCGTCAGGCGTCAACGCGAGCATGCAGCCGGAGTAGGAGCTGTCGGGCACCATGTCGAATACAACGTCGTAGGCCTGGCCGGCGCGGCTGAAATCCTGCTGGGTGTAGTCGATGAAGTGATCGGCACCGAAGCAGCGCACCCCGGCCTCCTTGCGGCCGATGTCCACGGCGGTCACCTCGGCGCCCATGGCTTTGGCGATCTGCACGGCGTAGGCGCCGATGGCGCCACCGGCGCCGTTGACCAGGACCCGCTCGCCGGGCTGCACCTTCGCCAGGCGCAGGAAGTGCAGCGCGTTCAAGCCGCCAAGGGGCACGGCGGCCGCTTCTTCGAAGGTCATGTTGTCGGGCTTGGCGACGATCGTGAAACGCGCCGGCAGAGCGACGTACTCGGCGCAGGCGCTGGCGCGCAATCGGGTACAGCCGAACACCTCGTCGCCGGGCTCGAAGCCGCTGACCCTCGCGCCCAGCGCCTCGATCACGCCCGAGAAGTACACGCCGAGCGCGCGTCGCCGGGGCCGGCGCACGCCGACTGCGAGCCGCAGCGGCAGCCAGAACCACTTCACCGCAAAGCGAAAGCGACGCAGCTCCA
>JBFISC010000175.1:0-7781 GCA_041608775.1 Pseudomonadales bacterium
CCAGCACCTCGCCCAGCAGCCGATCGTGCAGATCGCGATCGAACACGAGCCGCCCATACTGCTCAGCATAGAGCACCTTGGTCATCAGGTACCTGCCCTCCGACAGCGACAGGGCGCGCTCGAAGTGCTGCCGGCCCACCTCAGGCCGCCCACCCATGGCCGGGGGAAACAGGGTCTCGAACACGCCGAGGTAGAGATGCGCGCCACCGTAGTCGTGCGCCTCGTCGAGCTCGGTCACCCGGTTCATCAGCGCCTTGACCCGGGCAAGCTCGGCGATGGCCGCAAAATCGTCGCTGTTGGTCTGAATCCAGCCCGCCCAGGTGGCACCGAAGCGATACAGCAGCGGCACGTCCTTCCCGTCCAGGCGCGCGAGCCAGGCCTCGTAGTCCTCGAACGGCCGGGTGCGGACGCCGCAGCCGTTGCGGATTCCGGCGCACACGGCGCGCTCGGCAAGCCCCAGCGCCTTGGCATTCAGGCTGCGGTTGCGTTGCCGGTCGACCACGAAGGCTGCCGCGTAGGCGGAGTTCAGCTGCGCCGCCTGCCCGAGCAGCTGGGGGTTGTTGGGGCTCTGTGCCAGCAGGCCGTCGATGAGAATCAGGTACGCGGGCGCGCCGTCCCGCACCATGGTCACATCCGGGTTGTCGAGTATGGCGCCGCCCAGATCCTCTGCCATGCCGCCGGCAACGGAGCCCACCAGGCTGGCGCACCCCCACGTCCACACGGCAGCCCCCGCCAGGAGCAGTTTCGTGAGCCGCCGCGAAGCTTGCCTGGCCATCAACATCAGCACCCGCCACACGAACCGGGGCCGGTATTTCCGGCCCCGAGTCCCGAAGGGACGGCATTTAATCGGCGCCCGATGGCGAAATCAACCGTCCCGCGGTTCGTCAAGCAACCCGACCAAGCTGGCGTACACATCGGCGAGGTCCGGGCGATCACGGTAACCGGGCACCGCGAACTTGGCTCTCACCCGGCCATCGGGCGCGATGAACAGCACGCCCGGCAGGGGAACGCCGTAGGCCGCGTGTCCGGGTTCGTACTCCGGGTTGAGCACCCCGTAGGCCAACACATGCCGGGCCTGCTGATCCTGGAGCAGCGGGTAGCCGAGCCCGTGCTTGCGATGGAACCCGCTCAGCACGGCCTGGGCGTCGTACGTCATTGCGGCGACGTTCACGCCGATTTCTGCGAATCGATCCTGCCAACCTGCCAGTTGAACCAACTGGCGCTGACAGAACGGTCACCAGTCTGCGGAACGGTTGAGAAACAGCAGCAGACCCTCCCTGCCGGCCAGGTTCTCCAGGGTCCTGAGCGCGCCGTTGTGGTCCGGCGCCTCCAGAACCGGCAGCCGGCTGCCCACCGGCGGGCCCCACACGTCAACGTATGCCGGCTCGGCTGCGAGGGTCTGGGTGCCGCACAGCAGGCCGAGCAGCAGGCCCGCGGCCAGCAACGGCCGGCCGCGGCATCGCGCAAATCGTCTGATCACATCCGTTCTCCCTGGTTGGCGATTCTGTCACCGAAGACCTCGGCATCGGCGAGCGCGAGAAACGTCCGCCACGGCAGACACCGTCGGTAATCGCTCCCGTCCTCCGCGAAGGCCTGCGCGGCGAGGGCGCCGATCTCGTCCCGCAGCGCCCGCTGCCGGCGGCCTACCAGCTTGCCCAGGCGCCGAAGGTCCCCGCCCTTCTCGCAGCGCCCTTCCAGCGCGACCAGCCAGGCGTTCTGATCCAGCAGCTCGAGCAACCGACGCCGCAGCCCGATGGCTCCCGTTCCGCTGTTCGGACCCGGTCCGGCGAAGATAAGTTCCTCGGCAAGCACCAGCCGCGTCAGCCGCCGATGCGCCCGGCTCGACCGGGGTTGCCCGGTGACCGCGCGGCGCGCGCGGCGATAGAGCCGCAGCAGTGCCGCCAGCAACGTGGGGTCCGGAGGCACCGGGCCCTGCTCGAGTTGCTCGAGCCAGGTCGACTCCGCCTCCAGCAGACGGGCCAGCGCGCGTCGCTCGCGACGCCGCAGCGCCGGTGATGGGGGCACCTCGACCAGGGCGTCGAGCCGCTTCAGGCAACGTCGGTCGGTCTTGCTGCGGGCCTGCCCTGCCAGGCCGGACAAGCTGCCGGCCGGTGGCGGTCCCCGCTGGTGCAAGGCCAGCCGCCACGGCGCCTGGCGCTGCAGGTGCCGTTGCAGCAGCCGCCTGCGCGACTTCGGCAGCGCCAAGCGCAGCAGCTGCCAGCACGCGGCGTTGGCCGCCAGCGTGCGGGCCAGGCGCTCTGCGTCCGCAGCCGGCAGCGACGCGGGCTCGAGCAACCGTTGCGCCCGCTGGTTCAGCGCCGCGCCAAGGCCGGAGAGCCGCGGTGCCAGCGGCGGTAGGGCGTACCTGTTCAGCAGCGACCACATGCGCCCAGTGTACCCGGGCGTAGCGTTCCCGTGCCCGGAGCTTGCTAGAATCCCGGCAACCGCGAGCACCAGGCACGATGGCCCGCTTCCAGACAGAACAGATCAGCCTCGACTACCAGCAGTTCGGCGCCAGGGCGAACCCCACGGTGCTGATGATCCACGGCCTCAGCTGCCAGTCCATCCACTGGCCGCGCCCGCTCGTCGATCGGATCAGCAGCGCCGGCTTTCGCGTCGTGATCTTCGACAACCGGGACGCGGGACGCTCCACCCACCTCGATCATCTCGACGTCGGCAGCATCGAATCGGTGCTGAGCAACGCGCCGGATCTTGCCGCGCCGTACCAGCTCACGGATCTCGCCGGCGACTGCGTCGCGCTGCTCGATCACCTCGGCCAGAGCGGCGCCCACGTCGTCGGGTTCTCGATGGGAGGCATGATCGCCCAGCGCCTTGCCCTCGATCGTCCGGATCGGGTATTCAGCATGACCTGCATCGCCTCCAGCACCAGCGACGCCGATCTGCCCGCCGCCGAGACCGCGGCCCTGGAGGCCTTCATCTCGACGCCGCCGGCCGGGCGCGCCGCCGCGATCGCCCATCTCAGCGCCGGCTGGCGGGCCATCGGCGGCCCACACTACGATTCCGCCAAAGTCGGCCTCGGGCGGCTGGCCGAGGCGGCCTTCGATCGCGGCTACAGCGCCGCCGGCGCGGCCCGACAGCTGCTGGCGATCCTGCAGTCGGCGCCCCGCGGCGCCGCCCTCGCCGCCATCGACGCTCCCACCCTGGTCATTCACGGTGAGGCAGATCCCCTGGTGCCAGTGGCGGCGGGAGAACGGATCGCGGCCAGCGTCGCCGGTTCCCGGCTGGTGACATTCGACAAGCTCGGCCACGATCTGCCGGATCCGCTGCTCGAAGCCATCGGCGACGCCCTCGTCGCCCATCTGCGGGCGGTGCCCGTTCGGCGCTAGCATGCTGGCGACCGGACATCAGTTGCGAGGAACATGATGAGCGACCCCAAAGACCTGGTACTCGTGGAGCGCGATGGCGGCATCACCCTGGTGACGCTGAATCGCCCCGAGGCTCTCAACGCCCTGTCCGCCGCGCTGCGCAATCGCCTCGCCGAGGTGTTCGCAGAGCTGGCCGCCGACACCAGCACGGAAGTGATCATTCTCACCGGCGCCGGCCGCGCCTTCACGGTCGGCCTCGACCTGAAGGAGCTGGGCGGCGAGGTCGACGCCGTCGGCTCGATCACCAGCCAGGACCTTGCCGAGGCGATGGGCGCCCTGCGGCAACCGGTCATCGGCGCCGTCAACGGCTTTGCGATCACCGGCGGCTTCGAGCTGGCCCTGATGTGCGACTTCCTGATCGCCGCCCCCGAGGCCCGCTTCGCCGACACCCATGCCAGGGTCGGCGTGGTCCCCGGATGGGGTCTGTCACAGCGTCTTCCCAGGCTGATCGGCGTGAACCGTGCCAAGGAGCTGTCGCTGACGGGCAACTTCCTCGACGCGGAAACCGCCTGTGCGTGGGGCCTGGTAAACCGGATCGTGCCGGCAGATACGCTGCTCGACACCTGCCGCGGCCTGGCACGGGACATCCTCGACACGGATCCGGCCACCAGGAACGAGATCAAGAAGATCATGGACGCAGGTTGGTCCACCACGCTGGCGGACGGGCTCAGGATCGAGCTCGACGCCAGCCGCGCGCACAGCAAACGGGAAGTGCGCCCGGAGAAGGTCGCCGAGCGGCGCGCGGCGATCCAGTCCCGGGGTCGTCGTCAGAGCGGCCAGCACTGAGTCGAGCCGCGTGGGCAACGCCCGGTCCGGCCGACGGGCTCAGACCATCCAGGTTTCCACGTTGGCCACCGGCCGGCCCTGGTCCACGGCGCGGAACCCTTTAACGCAACGGATGATGAACCACAGCGCCAGCGCTACGTAGAGCAGAAATCCGATCAGCACCACGGTGAGCAGCGTGGCGATCAGACCGTAGAGAAAGCCGATCCAGAACGTGCGGATCGCAAAGGTGTAGTGGCTGTCGAGCCAGGCGGCGCCTTCGCCCCTGGCAAGGTAGGCCATCACCAGACCGATGACCGGCGTGATCCCGACCACGAAGCCGGCCAGGTAGAGCACGTAGATGACCTTGGCCTGGGTGACCTCACTGCTCGCCATGCGAGGCCCTCAGCCGATTTCCCGCACCAGGTCCATCACCCGACCGAGCGTGGCGAGACGCCCTTCCAGACCACGCCCGGCCGGCTGCACGCGCAGCGTGGTCACCCCGGCGTCGCGAAACGCCCTGAGCCGCTCGCGCACGCCGGCCTCGTCGCCGAGCAGATTGGCCTGCAGGATCATCTCCGCCGGCACCCGCGCCGCGGCTTCGTCACGCTTGCCCGACACCCATAGCTGCTGAACCTCCGCCGCCGCCTCTTCCCAACCGCCGCGGCGGTAAGCCTCGTTGTAGAAGTTGGTCTTCGGCGAGCCCATCGCTCCGAGCGTGAACGCCATGGCAGGCCGCAGCGGCGCGACCAGCGCATCCAGGTCGTCGCCGAAGGCCACCGTGCCACCCACCTGGATGTCCACGTCCCGCAGGCTCCGGCCGGCAGACTCGGCGCCCCGCCGAATGTGGTCGAGATGAGCGTCCGCGTGTTCCGGCGTGAACGACGTGCCGAGCCAGCCGTTGGCGGCGGCCCCCGTGTACTCCAGGCTGTTGGGCCCGAGGGTCGCCAGATAGATGGGGATGTTCGGATTGCCCGGCTGCGCCAGCCGCAGCGCCTTGCCCTCGCCGCCCGGCAGCGGCAGCTCGTGGTACTTGCCGTGGTACTCGAGCTTCTCGCCGGCGAAGGCCAGCCGGATGATCTCCACGGTCTCCTGCATCCGCGTCAACGGGGCTTTGAACGGTCGTCCGTGCAGACCCTCGACCACCTGCGGACCGCTGGCGCCAAGCCCGAGGATGAAACGGTCTTCGGAGATCGCCGCCAGGGTCAGCGCGGTCATTGCGGTCATGGCCGGCACCCGGGCACTGATCTGCATGATGCCGGTCGCGAGCCGGATCCGATCGGTCTTCGCCGCCAGGTAGGCGAGCGGCGTCACCGCGTCCTGGCCCCAGGCCTCCGCCGTCCACACGGTGTCGACCCCGAGCTTCTCGGCTTCCTGAACGTAGACGACCTGCTCGTCGAAATCCCGCTTGCCGCCGGATGCGGCACCGCCGATGCCAATGCTGACCTTCATGTACCCGCTCCCCTGCCCGCCCTTACCCGTCGATCCCGCATAATACCCGGCGAGTTAGCCGATTCCGAGAAAGCCATGCGCCTCGCGCGTCTGTCCGCGTCACTGCTGATCCTGCTGCTCGGCGCGACCCCGGTCGTCGCCGCGGGCCTGCCCTACCGCCTGCCAGGGGGCGCAGCCGAGGCGTCCGACCCGTTCATCGCCGCCGGCTTCCGCGCCCTGTTCACCTGCTCGGCCCATTTCGCCATGGGTCGGCCGCTCGAAGACATCCTCGCGGTCGAGCTGGCCGACACCGGCACGCTCGGCCTGCAGGCCCCGCAGATCGACGTCGACCGGGCGCTGGTGACCGCCGTCGACGGCCGCGGCCACACCCGCATTGCCGCGTTCCGCGACACCATGGGCTGCACGATCCTGCCGCCGCACTGGGATGCCGGGGACGTTGCCAGGCTGCCTTACCTCGCGCGGCCACAGCCCGCGCCTCGCACCGAGCTGAACTTCCCGCTCGGCGATCGCGCCAGGCCACGGCCCGGCAGCGCGCTCTCCGGAGTGGTCGCCGCAGCCTTCGACGCTTCGAGCTACGGCGAAGGCTCGCTGACCGCCGGGGTGCTGGTGGTGAAGGACGGCGCCCTGCTGGCGGAATCGTATCGGGACGGTTTCGGCCCGGAGGTCGGCTATCGAACCTGGTCCACGGCCAAGAGCATCACGGCCACGCTGATCGGCATCGCCGCCCACCAGGGCCTGCTTCAGGTCTCTGATCCGGCACCGGTGCCGCAATGGCAGCACCCGGCGGATCCGCGGGCGGCAATCACCGTGTCGCAGCTCATGTGGATGTCGAGCGGGCTGTGGAGCCAGGGCAGCAACACCAACGCTCTGTACTTCGGCGGTCAGGATGTCGTCAGCGCCGCCACCACCACCCCGCTCGAGGCGCAGCCCGGCAGCCGCTGGAAGTACGCCAACAACGACACCCTGCTGCTGCTGATCAGCCTGAAGGCCGTGCTCGGCGACGAGGCCCGCTACCTCCGGTTTCCCTACCAGGAGCTGTTCGAGCCTGTGGGCATGCATCAGACCTGGATGGAGACCGACCACCAGGGCAACTTCATCGGCTCCAGCCAGATCTACACCACCGCCCGGGATCTGGCTCGGTTCGGCCTGCTGTACCTGCAGGACGGGGTGTGGCAGGGCCGACGGCTGCTGCCTCCAGGGTGGACGGCGTTCGTCGCGACGCCGGCGCCGAGCCGGCCGTCGCAGCCAGGTGAGCTGGGCTACGGCGCGCAGTTCTGGCTGCTCGACCAGCTGGACGGCATTCCTCCCGGCACCTACAGCAGCATGGGCAACAAGGGCCAGTTCGTGACCATCGTGCCGAGCCACGACCTGGTGATCGTGCGCACCGGCGTCGATCCGCGCGGCACCCGCTTCCAGCTCGGCGCTTTCGTGCGCGACGTGATCGCGGCGCTTTAGCCAGGGTCGAGCCTGGCGGCGTAGGCGTCATGCAGCGCCTGCCAGCCGTGGTCCATGGACGACTCCCCGACGATCGGACCGACCGGACGCCCCTGCAGCAGCCGGTCGGCGACGGCCAGGCAGATGTGCCAGCCGGCAGCCAGTTTCGGCAGCATCGCCTCGTCCGCGACGCTCTGGCGCAGGGTGAGCCGGGTGCCGGGCCCTTCGACGTCGAGCCGCCAGGCCATGTCGCTGTCGCCCCAGCCGTACTCGAGCAGCACCGGCCGCTCCGCGCGCCGCACCTCAGTGGCCAGCACGGCATCGCTCATGCCGTCGATCATCTGCAGCGCGACAGGCCCGGGACTGGAGAGATCCCGGTCCGCCACGTACGGCGACCATGCGCGCAGCAGCGCCGGGTCGGTGAGCACCGTCCAGACCCGCTCCCGGGAATGCTCGAAGCGCCGCACCAGCTGCAGCAGCAGGTCGCTGCCGCCCTGCAGACGTTCGACCTCCAGCAGCGGGCCGGATTCGAATGGCTCTGCCGTTATCGTTCCTCCACGGCCGTCAGCCACGATCGTCCTGCTTCAGGTGCACGGCGTTCTCCAGCACCCGGTCGGCGAGCCGGGCGAACGGCAGCGACTGCAGCCACACCCGACCGTGGCCGCTGAGGGTGGCGAGAAACATGCCTTCTCCCCCGAACAGCATGGACCTGAGCCCACCGGCCAGCGCGATGTCGTAGTCGATGCC
>JBFISC010000176.1:0-7722 GCA_041608775.1 Pseudomonadales bacterium
GCGAGCGACTCTGGCGCCAGCGGGTAATGCTGCTCGAATCCCTCGCGGACGTGCAGCGCGGGCAGGCCGTGCTGCGGCCGGCGATCTACTAGGAGAAGACGATGCGATCGATGGCGATGGGTATGCTGGCACTGGCACTGGTCTTCGGCCTGTCCGACCCCGCCCTGGCCGCGGCGGAGGAAAAGAGCGCCGCGGAGAACAAGCGTGCCGACAGTGAGGCGAAACAGATCGAGCTGCGCATCGAACGGGCCCGGGAACGGCTCGACGAAGCCGCGCGGCGGCTGGCCGAGCTGCATACCCGGCTGTGGGAGCTGGAAACCACCGGGCCACGCTCGCAGAAGCCCATGCTCGGCGTTCTGCTGAAGGATGCGGGCAGCGCGGACGGGCTCGCCCTCGCGGGGGTGACGCCGGACGGCGGCGCCGAACGGGCCGGCCTGAAGGCCGGGGACACCGTGGTGGAGGTGAATGGTGTGCGTCTGGACGGCGGCGGTGGGCAGCACGCGCTCAATGCCCTTACCAAGGCGATGGAATCGGTGTCTCCGGGTGACAGCGTGCCGGTCACCTATGTGCGCGACGGGGACACGGTGCAGACCGAGGTCGTGACCCAGGCCCGCGGTCACCACATGGCCAAGGTGGTGGAGGAGAAAGGCCCGTGGCTGGAAAGCCTGCGGTCGCTGGGCGCGCTGGAGCACCTGGAGGCGCTCCACGGTCTGGAGGCGCTCGACGTCCTCGACGACGTCACGCTAGATCTCGAGGACCACCTGCTGCGCGCCCCCGCCGGTCTGCGGCTCGAGACCGTCCGCGGAACCCTGGGCGAATACTTCGGCGTCAGCGACGGCGCGCTGGTGCTCGAGGTGCCGGAACGGGAGTCGTCGCTCCGCCCGGGCGACGTGATCGCCGCCGTGGACGGGGAGCCGGTCGCGGGCAGCGGGGACGCGATGCGCCGGCTGGCGGCCGCGTCCGGGCAGGTGCCGGTGCGAATCCGGCGCAGCGGCGAAGACCGCACGATCGACGTCGACGCCGATGCCCTGAACCGCAAAACATCTCTGCAGATCCTAAACGCCACGCGGATGATCCGGATCGACCGGGACGACGACGGCGAGAAGCTGCGCCTGGAGATCGTCGTCGATCCCTGACTCAGGAGGGGGTCAGCGCCTCCAGCGCGGCGGACGCCTCGAGCCAGGCCTCTTCGGCCTGCTCCAGGGCATGCCTCAGGCGGCCGGCCTCTGCCAGCAGCGCATCGAGCTCCGGAGCCGGCAGGTTGCGGTAGACGTCGGGATCCGCCAGCCGGGCCTCCACCCCCTTGAGGCGCTTCGCCACGGACTCCATTTGCCGTTCCTCGGCTCGGATCCGGTCGCGCAGCGGCTTTTCCCGGCGCCGCTGCGCGGCCGCGTTGCGGCGTTCCTCGCGGCGGTCGTGCTGCGTCGCTCGCCGGTCCGGTCCGGACTGGCGGCTGGCGGTGTAGGCGTCCAGGTCGTCGGGATAGGTCGTCACCCGACCCTGTTCCACCAGCCACAGCTCGTCGACGCTGCGCTTCAGCAGGCTGCGGTCGTGGGACACCAGGAGCAGCGCGCCGGCATAGTCCTGGAGGGCCAGGCTGAGCGCCTCGCGCATATCCAGATCCAGGTGGTTCGTCGGTTCGTCGAGCACCAGCAGGGCGGGCCGGGTCAGGGCGATCAGCGCCAGCGCGAGCCGGGCCTTCTCGCCGCCGGAATAGGTTGCCACCGGTCGTTCCGCCTGGGCGCCCGAGAACCCCCAGCTGCCGAGGTAGTCGCGACACCACTGTTCGCGCCGGTCCGGGTGGGCGTCTGCGAGCTGCGCCAGCGCGCTGCGGTCGGAACGCAGGGTTTCGAGCTGATGCTGGGCGAAATAGCCGACCCGCGCGTGCTGGCCGCGGACCACCTCGCCGGCCAGCGGCTCGAGGGCCCCGACCAGGCATTTCAGCAGGGTGCTCTTGCCGGCGCCGTTCACCCCCAGCACGCCGATCCTGGCCCCCGGCAGCACCGAGCGGCGGATGCCGCTCAGCACCGGGGTGCCCCCGTAGCCGAGGCTGACGTCGTCCAGGGTCAGCAGCGGGTTGGACATCTTTTCCGGGTTGGTGAAGGCGAACCGATAGGGTGAGTCCGCGTGCACGGGCGCTACCGTCTGCATGCGCTCCAGCGCCTTGAGCCGGCTCTGCACCTGCCGGGCCTTGGAGGACTTGGCGCGGAACCGGTCGATGAAGCTCTGCATGTGGCGTGCCTCCGTCTGCTGCTTCTCGTAGGCCGCCTGCTGGTGCAGCAGGGTTTCCGCGCGCTGGCGCTCGAACGCCGAGTAGTTGCCCCGATAGCTGTCGGCGCGACCGTGGTGGAGGTGAATCGTGTAGCCCGTGACCGCATCCAGGAACTCGCGATCATGGGCAATGATCACCAGCGTGCCCTGGAACCGGGTCAGCCAGCCCTCCAGCCACAGGGTGGTATCGAGATCGAGGTGGTTGGTGGGTTCGTCCAGCAGCAGCAAATCGGCCGGGCACATCAACGCCTGGGCAAGGGTCGCGCGGATTCGCCACCCGCCGGAGAAAGCGCGAAACGGCCGGGTGAAGTCGGCGCCGGTAAAACCCAGGCCGTTCAGGATCTCGCCGGCCCGCGCCTTGGCTTCGTAGCCGCCGAGATCCGCCAGGATGCCGTGCAGGCGGGCCAGCTCCAGGGGCGCGTCGCGGCCTTCGGCAGCCGCGATCCGCCGCTGTACCTCACGCAGCTCGCGATGGCCGTCGATCACGTACTCAAGGACAGGGCGATCGGTCACCCGCACCTGCTGGGCCATGTGGGCGACGCGCCAGTCGGCGGGCATCCGGATCTCTCCGGCGTCGGGCTGGACGTGGCCGAGCAGCAGCTCGAACAGGGTGGATTTGCCGGCGCCGTTGCGCCCGACCAGGGCAACCTTCTGGCCGGCGTGGATGGTGCAGGAGAGCTGTGCAAACAGCGTCGTCTCGCCGCGTGCCAGCGAGATGTCGATGGCCTGGAGCATGATCGTCGGAGATGGCGTGCGCCCGTTGGGCGCGCAGTCTACCTCAAGCCGTCAGCGAACGGTCCTGCGGCGCCTTGCGGCTGGCGGCAATGGGCTGACCCTTGACCTCCCGCAGCCGGCCGGCGACGGCCTTCGGCTGGGCGTCGATCCAGCGCATCAACTCCCACCACGCGGGCGCTTCCTTGCGTGCGGCACGGGATTCGATCATGTCGATGATGCCCTTGCCGTGTTCCGCGGCCTCCATGTACACGGGGCTGTCGCGGAAGGTTGCCACGGTGGGCACGTCGAGACAGGCGAGAAAGTGCTGCAGCTTGGCGTGGGTCTCGGTGTTTGGCTGGACCCGGTTGGCGATTACCCCCAGGGGTCGCGGTGCCGAGCGAAACGCCCGGTGGGTGACCAGCTCGGTGATGAACCGGCTGCCGGCCTGGATGTCGATGGACGACGGCTGCAGTGGCAGCAGCACCACGTCGGTCTGCTTGAGCAGTAGCTCCAGGTCCCGGTCCCGCGCGTTCGAGTGCCCGTCCACGATCACCCGGTCGACGTCCGGTGGGAGTCGGTTCTGGAACGCCTGGGTCTGGTACATGCCGGAGCGGCGGTGAGCCGGGACCAGGTGCACGGGGGGCAGTGCCGGATCGCGCTGCTCGGCCCAGTAGGTGCTGGAAGCTTGAGGGTCGGTGTCCATCAGCGCCACGACGTGTTTGGCGCTGGCATAGGCGACCGCAAGGTTGGTGGCGATGGTGGTTTTCCCGCAACCACCTTTACCATTGATGACAAGTATTCGGCGCGCTTGTGGTTCCATTGTCATGCAGCCCTCGGTGCCTGGGCCATCGGGTGCCGTTCAGTGCCTGCCCGCAAGCCCAAGAATCTGTCGCGATGGGCTACTCGGCCGCCATCGCTCCCCCAGGTGAGTCTGCCTCGTTCGCGCGTGCGCATCAGCGCCGGCGAGTTATGTGTTGGTCTCGAGGCCTGCCTCAGAGCAGCTGGGACTAACCTGTGGATAACTATAACACCGGCTTTTTCGAAATCTCTACACACTGAGTAGAACTTTTTGTCAACAAGAGGTTAGCGTTGATTCGCAGCAACGGCCTTAAGTTGTCGCCGCGGGCCGCCCGGAGCCTCCGGCGGCGCTCAGCCGCGACGCAGTTCCAGCAGCCGGCCATCGCCCGCCAGGGCGAAAAATCGATCCGGGGAAGTCGAGAATCCCACCGCCAGCATGGCGGCGCCGGAACCCTGCCAGAGCTCGCGGGCCGGCGCGTTCCAGGTCTGTACCCGGGCGCCGGTGGTCATGTCCCAGAGCTCGACGGTGCGGTTCACGTAGCCGACCAGCAGCCGCCGCTCGTCGGCGGAAAAGCGCGCGCTGGTGATTCCCCTGTTGCGCTTCGCAAGCTCCAGCACGCGCTCGCCGCTGGCGCCGTCGTAAACCGCAACGGAGCGCCCCTGGCTGGCGACGAAGGCGAACCTGGCTGCGGGCGACAGGGCGACGACGCGAACCGGATTGTCCGCGCGGAACCGGTGCACGGCTTCGCCGCTGGCCGTGTCCCAGAGCACAGAGGTCTCGTCGTCGCTGCCGGTCAGCGCCCAGCGGCCGTCCGCGGACAGGCTTACCGTTCCAACCACGCCTTCGTGGAGCAGGGTGCGCAGATGCCTGCCGTCACCGGCGTCGAACAGCACCGCGCTGTGGTCCGTCAGACCCATGAGCACCCGACCGTCGTTGCCGATCGCCACGTCCAGGGCGGAGCCGGGCGTGGTCCAGTAAGCCAGGGCATCCCCCGAACGGGTGTCCCAGACCACGAGGGTGCGCGGGTCGGTGGTGACCGCCCGGGTGCCGTCGGGTGAAAACTCGGCGGCCACCAGATCGGAGAACGCCCCGGACTCGTGGTTCCAGTTGAATACCCGCGCGTGCTCGCCGGTACGCCAGAGGCTGCCGCCATGATTCAGCGAACCGATCAGCGCGAGCTCCGAGCCTTCCGAGAGGGCAGCCGTGTACACGCCCTGGGTCGCCAGCTCATAGCTGGCTGCAGGCTTGGGCGCGCCGCCGCAGCCATGCGCGGCGATGGTGAGCAGCACCAGTGTCAGCAGGCGTTTCGGGCGCACGGTTACGAGTCGTTCGGCAACAGACACTTTTAGTGTAGACCCTGGGCGGGCCCGAACTGCGGCGGCTGGCACGTTTTCGAATCGTTGCTATGTTTCCCACAAACAAGGAGAAGGAGCTCCCCATGGAAGTCGCAGCAGAATCCACCCGCCGCCTCGCCACCGCCACCGCCGACAGCTACTTCGTCCATGCCGATCAGTCTTTCGGCCAGTGCCGGCAGCGGCTGATCAGCTATCTGGTCAAGCTGAACCACGCCTTGAACGATGATCTCGCAGACCTTTCCCACGCGCTGCTGTCGCGCTTCTGCGACTCGCTGGTGGATTACCTCTCCGCCGGCCATTTCCGGGTGTTCCAGCGCCTGGCCGTGCCCGGGCGGGCCTACGCGATGATCGAGGCGACCACCCACGCAGGGATCGAGTTCAACGACCGCTACGGCTCGCTGACCGAGGTGCGGGTGCCGGAAGTCAAGGCTGCCCTGGAGCGGCTCGCTCAGGTGCTGTCAGAGCGCTTCGAGCTCGAAGACGAGTTGCTCTACTCGGAAGTCCACTGAGCCTCCGCGGGTCGGTTACCGGCCCTTAGCTGTAGCACGGCGAGGACTGCAAGGGCGATAAAGCCGAGCAGGGACCAGCCGGGCAGGGATATGCCGAGGAACGTCCAGCCGACTTCGGCGCAGTCGCCGGTGCCGCGCGTCATCGCCGCCAGCACCTCACTCATCGGCAGGGCCTCGATCATGTAGTCGATGCCCGGGCCGCAGGCCGGCACCTGATCGGCCGGCAGGCTCTGCAGGTACAGCTGTCGCACGGCGAAGCCGGCGCCGGTGAGCGCAGAGCCCAGGCCGAGCAGCGGGTAGATGCCCCAGCGCGGGTCGTGCAGCAGGCCGATGGCCGCGAACAGCCCGACGCCGAAGAACCAGATGCGCTGCATCAGGCACAGCGGACAGGGGGCCATGGCGAACAGGTGCTCCATGACCAGGGCGCCGGACAGCAGCACGCCACAAAGGAACAGCGCGCAGATCGCCAGAGTTTCGGAGCTGGCGCGGCGAATGGCCTCGATCATCGGACGGTGACCACGACTTTGCCGATGGCCCGGCGCTCCATCAGGCACCGCAGCGCGGCGGCATACTCTTCCAGCGGGTACTCCGCGCCCACCAGGGGGTCGATCTTGCCGCGGTTGTAGAAGTCGAGGATCTCCTCGAAGTTGGCGGCGGCCTCCTCAGGCGCCTTGGCCGACCAGGCCCCGTAGAAGACGCCCACCAGCTGACAGCTCTTCAGCAGCACCAGGTTGATGGGAACCCTGGGAATGTCGCCGGCGGCGAAGCCGATCACCAGGATCCGGCCATACCAGTTGATGCAGCGCATGCACTGATCGAACAGGGCGCCGCCCACCGGATCATAGATGACGTCCGCACCCTTGCCCCCGGTGAGCGCCTTCACTTTGTCCTTCAGCTCGCCGTCAGCATAGTTCACCAGCTCGTCGGCCCCCGCCGAACGCGCCGCGGCCAGCTTCTCTTCGCTGCTCGCCGCGGCGATCACCCGGGCGCCCATGGCTTTACCCAGCTCCACGGCGGCGAGCCCCACGCCGCCGGCAGCGCCGAGCACCAGCAGGGTCTCGCCGGGCTTGAGATCCGCGCGCTGCTTCAGCGCGTAGTAGGAAGTGCCGTAGGTTGTGCTGATGCCGGAGGCCTGCTGAAAGCTCATACCCTCGGGGATGGGCCGCAGCGCGCGTTCCTTGACCGCCACCTGCTCGGCGAAGCCGCCGACTCCGATGCCGCAGAACACGCGGTCTCCCACGGCGAAACGCGACGCCCCGCCCCCGACCCCGGCGACGGTGCCGGCGATCTCCCCGCCCGGGGAGAACGGAAACGGGGGCTGGCTCTGGTATTTGCCCTGAATCATGAGCACGTCGGGGAAATTCAGGCCACAGGCGTGAACGTCGATGAGGACTTCGTCGCGCCCTGGCTCCGGGGCCGGGACGTCCTCGAGCACCAGGTTCTCCGGGGGACCGAAGTCCTCGCACAGTACGGCTTTCATGTGGGCTCCCTCAGCTGGAGGCACAAGGTTACTGGCCGGGTCTGCAGCGTCAACTATCCTTGCAGCAATGGCCCGGCAGAGAACGTGAGCATGATGCAGAAGACGAGCCGCCAGAGCGGCGCCATCGGCCTCGTGGCGGCGGTGTGGCTGCTTTTTGGCGCTGCAGCCGCAGATTCGGCCGACTCCGGCGGCGGCGTGGTGTACGTGCCGCTGCAGCCGGCGTTCGTCACCAACTTCGGTGAAGGCGTGGACGGCCGCCTGTCATTCGTGAAGGCGGACGTGTCGGTCCGGGTCAGCAGTGACGACGCGGCAACGGCAACTCAGTACCACCTGCCGGCGCTGCGTAACTCCCTGATCCTGCTGCTGTCGCGGCAGAATGAATCCACCGTGTCCACCGGCGCCGGCCGCGAGTCGATCCGCGCCGAGGCGTTGGCGGAGCTGCGTGCCATCCTCGAGCAGGAAGAAGGGGAGCCCTTCATCGAGGACGTGCTGTTCACCAACTTCATCGTCCAGCGCTGACGCAGTGCCGGGCATTAACCTTTAACCTTCGCGCTATCAACCGACGTCCGAAGGTTAAAGGTTAACGCCCGGCAC
>JBFISC010000177.1:0-7655 GCA_041608775.1 Pseudomonadales bacterium
CCGTAGGCGTCGGCGTTGAGCAGCGCGAGTCCGGGCCTCACGGTCTTTCCCGCGGCGACGGCAACGATGGCTCGATGGGCGTTTGCACGCCGCGCGGCCTGTAGTGCCAGCGTCTCCGGCGCGCCGCCGAACGGCTCGTAGAAGGCGAGCCCGATCGCGGCATTGCTGCCCAGCGGGCCGAGCCGGCCGCGAATCCCCTCGGTGCCGGTCGTTCCGCCGTCGAACAGGGGCACCCCGGCGATGGCCGCGGTGCCGTGCTCCACCCGGCAGGCCTGCGGGGTCCGGCGGCGGAACGCGAACTCGCTGAGGGTCGGCATGACGCCCGCTGCCCGAACCTGCCCGGCGAGCCAGCGTGCGGTGGCATCGTCGCCCGCGCTGCCGGTGCGGTGATCGACGATGGCGTCCCAGCCGCGCAGGTCGGCGATGATGCGGTCGCGCCTGCCCGGCGCTGCGGCGGCGGCCTCTGCCCGGTGCAGCAGGGCGGTGGCGCCGAGGGCCCCGAGCGAGCGCTGCAGGAAGGTGCGTCTGGTGGGCATGGGCGATGGCGCGGCGGTGGTTTCGGCACGTCGCGCCAAAGTACCATAGCTGCAAGTTCGTTCGGCAGTAGTCGGGGGAGGCGAGATGCGCGCAGCGGTGATGCGGCGGGGTGAGATCGTCGAGCGGAAGCTCGCGGACCCGCTGCTGTTGGAGCCGCAGGGCTCATGAACCTGCGGGATCTGAAGTATCTGGTGGCGGTGGCGGAACACTGCCACTTCGGCCGCGCGGCGGAGGCGTGCTTCGTCAGCCAGCCCACGCTGTCCACCCAGATCAAGAAACTCGAGGAAGAGCTGGGCGTGACCCTCATCGAGCGCACCAACCGCCAGGTAATGCTGACGCCGGTGGGAGAGCGGATCGTCGGCCAGGCTCAACGGGTGCTGCGGGAGGTGAGCCAGCTGGTGCACATCGCCGAGGAGCACAAGGATCCTTACGGCGGTGACTTCCGTCTCGGCATCATACCCACGGTGGCGCCCTACCTGCTGCCGAAGATCCTCGGCCCGATCAGAAAGGCTTTTCCCAAGCTGCGCATTCAGCTCACGGAGGCACAGACCGCGGTGCTGACACGGATGCTGAAGGAAGGCGATCTCGACGCCATGATCCTGGCGTTGCCGATCGACGAGGACAACCTCCGCCAGGCCAAGCTGTACACGGAATCGTTCTACTTCGCAGCGTCACGACATCATCCGAAGGCCGCGAAGAAATCTGTGAGCGTCGATGACCTCGACCACGAGCAGGTGCTGCTGCTGGAGGACGGTCATTGCCTGCGTGATCAGGCGCTGGAGGTGTGCCACTCGCACAACGCCGTGGAAAACACCAACTTCCGCGCCACCAGCATCGAGACGCTGCGGCAGATGGTGGCGGCCAACGTCGGCATCACGCTGATGCCGGAGCTGGCGATCACCTCGAGGTCCGGGCCGGTCCGCTACCTGCCGTTCAGGGACGACGACCCGCACCGGGACATCGGGCTTTGCTGGCGGGCCAGCTCCACCCGGGTCGAGCTGCTGGACCAGCTCGCCGAGGTCCTGCGCAAGGCCATGAGTCAGTTCATGCAGAGCCGGGCGGGCGCGACCGCGGCTTGAGCCTCAGTCCAGATCCTTCACCAGGCTGCGACGGGTCGCATCGGACAGGGTGACCTCGCAGCTCATCTCTTCGTGGTCGATGCCCATCTTGATGTCCGCGCCGGCCTTGGCCGCCTTGGCGCTGTCCGGATCGAGCTCGAAGCGAAGAAAGTGAACGGCCGACGTCTTCTCCTCGGTGGAGCGGTCCAGATCCTCGTTGGCGACGGCGAAGATGCGCTCCTGGCCGGCTACCTGGACCCAGATGCGATGCTCGATCCCGGTCATGCGCGCGAGCGCCTTGCGCCGTTCTTCCACGTCCGGGTACTCGAACATGAAGGTGCCCTTCCAGTTGCTGCCGTCGGGGATCAGCGGGTTGTAGGCGGAAAGCTCCTCCTCGATCTCGTGGGGCTCGAACAGCCGCTCGACCCGCAGCATCTCCTGCACCTGGTACTTCAGGGTGAGGAAATCTTCGAAGTACATGGTGGCGTTCGGTGTCAGAGCGACCCGACGGGGTTTCTTGTGCTCGATGACTTCGGCCCGGAACGCCTCGCGTTGCTGCGCGTACTCTTCCAGGCTCCAGAGGTTGGATCGATCCAGTTTCTGCATGTTCAGACTCCGTAGGCTTTGCGAACCATGGTGATCGGGTGTTCCGCCTCTCCAGTCCCCTCCATGCCGTGTGCGATCAGTCTGCCCGCCATCGGGCAATCCGAGCCGAACGTGTCGGGCTCCGCCTGCTTGACCCGATTGACGACGGGTCGAGCGATTTTCATGGCTTTCTCGTAAGTCTCGCTCTTGATGGCATAGGTGCCATCGTGTCCCGAGCAGCGGTCGATGTGCGTCACTTCCGTGTCCGGAATCAGCTTCAGGAAGTCGCGGGTCTTCATGCCGATGTTCTGCACCCGCTGGTGACAGGCAACGTGATAGGCGACCTTGCCGAGACCGCGCGCGAAGCCGGTCTCGATCAACCCGTCCTTGTGGCGGGACATCAGGTATTCGAACGGGTCGAAGAATGCTGCTTTGACCCGTGCCACGTCGGTGTCGTTCGGGAACATCAGCGGGATTTCCTGCTTGTACATCAGTACGCAGGAGGGAATGGGGGCGATGATGTCGTAGCCGTCGTCGATGGCCTGGAGAAACGTCGGCAGGTTGGCGTCTTTCAGCGCCTCGACCTTTTTCAGGTCGCCGAGCTCCAGCTTCGGCATCCCGCAGCACCTGGCGTCCTTGAGGATCTTCACCGGCACGCCGTTGTGGTTGAGCACGGCGATCAGGTCCTCCACGACCTGCGGTTCGTTGTGGTCGCCGTAGCAGGTGACGTAGATGGCCACCTTGCCGGTCGTGCGGGTGCCCGGGCGCGGCTCGGCCCCGACGCCCGAGTGATCCTGCAGGCGCCGGCTCAGGGCTCTGGCCTCGATGTGTGGAATCGGCGCGTCGGCGTGAATGCCGAGCACGCGGTCTGCTGCCCGCCGCAGGGTTCGGTTGTTCGCTGCGGCGTTGGCGGCCTGGGCGATGCCCGGCGTGCTCAGGGTGTCGAACAACGGGTCGAGGCTGGTGATGAGGCGGTCGCGCCATTTGGTGTCCTTGTTGCGGAACCTGTAGGCCTTGGCCCGGAGCATCAGGTGGGGAAAATCGACCGCCCACTCGTGGGGAGGCAGATACGGACACTTGGTCTCGGCGCAGAGGTCGCACAGATAGCACTGGTCGACGACCTTCATGTAGTCGTCCTTGGAGACGCCGTCTACCTCCAGGGTCTCCGACTCGTCGACCAGGTCGAACAGGGTCGGGAAGGAATCACAGAGGCTGACGCAGCGGCGACAGCCGTGGCAGATGTCGAACACGCGCTCGAGCTCGCCGTACAGCGATTCCCGGTCGTAGAAGGCGTCGCTCTGCCAGTCGAGCGGCTCGCGTTCCGGGGCTTCGAGGCTGCCCTCCTTTGCCATGCTCAGGCTCCGCTGGTATGTCGGGATCAGGCTCTGTCTTGACGCCAGAGGCGAAGAGGGGCCCTTCCGGACCCCTCGTCTGTGCTCATGGTCCGGGCCGGGCTCAGGCCATGGCGTCCAGGGCCTTCTGGAAGCGGTTGGCGTGAGATCGTTCCGCCTTGGCCAGCGTTTCGAACCAGTCGGCAATCTCGTCGAAGCCTTCGTCCCGGGCGGTCTTGGCCATGCCCGGGTACATGTCGGTGTACTCGTGGGTCTCGCCGGCGATCGCCGCTTTCAGGTTCGCTTCGGTGTTGCCGATGGGCAGGCCGGTGGCCGGGTCGCCGACCACTTCGATGTACTCCAGGTGACCGTGGGCGTGGCCCGTCTCGCCTTCGGCGGTAGAACGGAACACGGCTGCCACGTCGTTCTCGCCCTCCACGTCCGCCTTGGAGGCGAAATACAGGTAGCGACGGTTGGCCTGTGACTCACCGGCGAACGCGTCCTTCAGGTTCTGCAGAGTCTTACTGTCCTTCAATTCCATGACTAAACCTCGTTCTTGGCTGGTGTGTGAGTCTCGTTTTCCTGCACCGCCAGAGCGGCGTCGGGAGCGCGGTTTGGGCTCTGAGTATACGGCGTGGGGGTGGGTTGGCCATTCGAAAGATGCTATCGCCACGATAGTAAAGAACTATGGCGAAGGCCGGATCCTGAAGTTCCGTTTATGATAATCATTCTCATCGGGCGTGTACAATCCGCGCTCTTTGGGTCGGCTTGCGGGGGGTAGGGGTGGTTCGCGCCGAGCTCGGACACCTGCTCCGACTGGCCATGCCCATCGTGCTCACCCAGCTGTCGCAGATGGGCATGGGGGTGGCGGACACCATCATGGCCGGCCGCTACGGCGCCGCCGACCTGGCGGGCGTGGCCCTCGGCGGCAATGTGTTCTGGCCCACGGTGATGCTCCTTTCCGGGGTCATCATGGCGATCGTGCCGGCGGTTTCTCAGCTGCACGGGGGCGGTCGCCACCGGGAGTCCGGGGAGGTGGTGCGCCAGGCCGGGTGGATCGCTCTGGCCGGTGGCGCGCTTCTCATCGCCGGCTACCGCAATGCCGGCGCGCTTTACGAGTTCATCGGCGTCGATCCCGAGGCGGTGCCCATCGCCGCGGCCTACCTGCAGGCGCTCTCCTGGGGAACGCTGCCCCTGCTCGGCTACTTCGCGCTGCGCTATCTCTGCGAGGGCATGTCGTGGACGCTGCCGGCGATGCTGGTTGCGTTCATCGGTCTGCTGCTGAAGATCCCGCTGAACTATCTGTTCATTCACGGCGGCGGTTTCGTGCCCGCCATGGGCGGCGTCGGTTGCGGCTGGGCCAGCGTGGTGGTGGTCTGGCTGGAGTTCTTCGTGCTCGCGGGCATCGTGATGCGCTCGCGGATGCGCACCACCGGCCTGTTCTCGCGGGTTTCCCGGCCGGATGTCCGTCAGATCCTGCGGCTGGTGAAGCTCGGCGGGCCGATCGGGCTGACGACGTTCCTCGAGTTCTCCATGTTCTCCATCGTCACGCTGCTGATCGGTCGGCTGGGCGTGGATGCGGTGGCCGCGCACCAGATCGCCACCAGCGTCGGCGGTCTCGCATTCATGATCCCCATGGCCCTGGGCATGGCAGTGGCGATTCGAGTGGGCTTCAACACCGGCCGCGCCGACCTGGCAGCGGCCCGTCGCAGCGGTTGGGTGGCGCTGGGGCTGTCGCTCGCGTTCGCGGTGGTCGCGGCGGCGCTGCTGTTCACCTTCCGCGGTCCAATCGCTTCGCTCTACAGCAACGATCCGGCGGTGATCGGCGTCGCCATGCAGCTGATGGTGTTCGTCGCCGTCTATCAGTTCGTCGACGACACCCAGGTGACCGCGCTCGGCGCCCTGCGCGGTTTCAAGGACACCCGCACGCCGATGGTGATCGCGCTGGTGGCCTACTGGGCCGTTGGCCTTCCGGTCGGCGTGGCGCTTGGCTTCGGCTGGATCGACTGGCCGGCATTCAGCGGCGTTCGCGGGTTCTGGGTCGGTCTGTTCGCCGGCCTTTCGGTGGCTGCCGTGGTTCTCACCGGCCGGTTCGCCTGGTTGTCTCGGCGCGAAACGCGAGTGCTGGCGCTCGCCGAGCGCTGATCTGCAGGCGGGGAACCGACGGCATGCTCTGGATACCGCTCACCGTAGCCGCCGCGTTCGTGCAGAACCTGCGCTCGGTACTGCAGAAACGTCTGACCGGCGCCCTCTCGGTGAACGGCGCCGCCTACGTGCGGTTCTGCTACGCGCTGCCGTTTGCGTGGCTCTATCTCGCCGGGCTCATGCTGGTGGAGTCGCCGCCCGGGCTGACGCTGGCGTTCTGGGCGTTCTGCGCTGCCGGGAGCCTCGGGCAGATGTTCGCGTCCGCCTGCCTGCTGTCGGCATTCACCCTGCGCAGCTTCGCCACCAGCACGGCGCTGTCGAAAACCGAGGTCCTGCAGACCGCGGTGATCGGTCTGCTGGTACTCGACGACCGTATCAGCCCGCTGGCCGGCCTGGGCGTCGGCATCAGCCTGGTCGGGGTGCTGCTGCTGATGTCCGGCGTGTCCGTGCGGGACGCGCTGCAAAATCCGCGCGGGCTGATTCTCGGGCTGCTGGCCGGTGCCGGTCTGGCGGTCGCCGCCGTGGGTTTTCGAGGAGCAGCGCTGGCGCTGCCGGATGGCTCCACGATGCTGCGGGCCGGGCTGACCCTGGCGGTGGCTCTGACGCTGCAGAGCGTGCTCATGGGCGCGTACCTGTGCTTGCGGGAGCCGGGTCAGCTCACTCGGGTGGGTTCCGTCTGGCGGCAGGGCGTCTGGGTCGGCGTCTGCGGGGCGGCGGCCTCGGTGGGCTGGTTCACCGCGATGACCCTGCAGACGGCGGCCCTGGTGCGGGCGCTCGGTCAGGTGGAACTGCTGTTCGCTCTGCTCGCCTCGGGCTGGATCTTCCGTGAGCGAGTGCGGCCGCGGGAGGTGATCGGCATCGCCACGCTGGTGCTGGGCATCTATCTGTTGCTCTGATCCGCCGGGGGCTCGCGCACCCAGGCCCCATCCACACAGCGCAGCGTCCAGCGTTCCCCACCCACGCTGACCTCCAGGTCGCCGTCCAGGGTTCGCACCGTGGAGCCGTCCGGGAGCGGGTACGGCTCCGCGCAGCCGGCTGCCGCGAACGCGGTGCGCGCCGGCGCGGTCGCCGGGATTGCCTGGAGCGCGGGCCGATCGGCCTCCGTCCGGTCCCGCCGGGCGGCTTCGACCCGGCCCTCTGCGGCGACCGTCTCCTGCCGCGCGACGGGCTCCTGCAGCTCGGCTTCGGGCCCGCCCGCAGCCGCCCCGGCGTCCGCGCGAGCTGGGGCATTGTCCGCGAGAGCTTCGGCCGGCTCGACGCCGGCGGCGCGATGCACCTCCCGCTCGGCGGCGGCTGCACCCAGGGCCGCCGGGGGCACCGGTGCCGAAGCGTCCGCGTCCCCGGTCGCCCGCCGGGCCTTGGATTCCGCCGCCGGCGCCTGCGGCGCTTCTGGAACGGCCTGCAGCGCTTCTGGAACAGCCTGCAGCGCTTCTGGAACAGATGTCGGCGATTCGTTCTGGCGCACCAGTACCGCTACCGCCAGCACGACGACGGCGGCGGTGGCGAGCCCGGCGAGCGGACCCCCCGAGCCGGGGAGCCAGCGGCGCCGTTGCCTCTGCCGGGTCGCCGCGGCGGCGGCGGCGAGGATCCGTCGGTCCAGTTCGGCGGACGGCTGCTCGTCGGCACCGGCGCGGTACAGGTCGCGAAGCTGTTCTTCGTCTGCATCAGACATGGCGGGTCAACCCTGCTTTGAGCTTTCCGGTGGCATAACGCAGGCGGCTGCGCACGCCTTCGATGCTGGTCCGGGTGATACCGGCGATTTCCTCCACGCTCAGCGCAGACTCCTGCTTGAGCAACCAGGCTTCACGCTGATGGAACGGCAGGCGCTGCAGCAGCGTCAGCAGCCTCTGTCGCAGCTGTTCCCGCGCCGCCGCCTCCGGCGGCGTCTCGGCGTCGCCGTCCGCCAGGGCCTCGTCCAGCTCTGCGTCCTCGGCGGCGATCTCGGCGAAGCGTCCGCGGCGGCGAAAGTGGTCCATGAGCAGATTGTGCGCCAGGGAGA
>JBFISC010000178.1:0-7654 GCA_041608775.1 Pseudomonadales bacterium
CCCGCCGGGCCGCGTCCGCGCCCGGCCCGGCGGCCAGCAGGCGACCGTAATCCTTGACGGTCACCCCGCAGCCGCTGGCGGTCGAGATCACCGCCTCGACGCCATCGAGCTCGGCGTCGATGGCCGCGACGTTCGCCGCCATGGTCGCCCGGGCTTCCGCGCCCACACCGAGATGCAGGGCCAGAGAACCGCAGCAGACCTCTGCCGGGGAAACCACGGTCTCTACCCCGCGAGACGCCAGCAGCGCGGTCAGTGCCCGATTGACGTCCGGGGTCGTCGCGCTCTGCACGCAGCCCTCTAGCACCAGCACCCGCCGGGATCCCGCTTCATCCGTCGATCGCGCAGCACCGGGGCGACGTCGCGGCAGCGGCGGCAGCTGCCGCTTCAGGCGCCCCGGCAGCAGCGGCCGGAACAGCCGGCCCAGGCGCAGCCAGCGGCGGAACCGCGCCGGATGCGGCACCACGGCCAGCAGCCAGCGGCGCTGCCAGCGTGCGGCCGCCGGCCGCGGCAGCTCGGCTTCCAGGAACTCCCGGCCGATTTCCAGCAGCTCGCCGTAGCGCACGCCGCTCGGGCAGGTGGTTTCACAGGCCCGGCAGGTCAGGCAGCGATCGAGGTGGCGACGGGTCAGCGCATCGGCCTGCTGGGTCTCGAGCATCTCCTTGATCAGGTAGATGCGTCCGCGGGGACCGTCCAGCTCATCGCCGAGCAGCTCGTAGGTGGGGCAGGTGGCATTGCAGAAACCGCAGTGCACACAGCTGCGCAGAATGCCGTCCGCGCGCCGGCCCTCCGACGTGGCGAGATACCCTGCCGGCAGCTCAGTCTGCACGACCACCCTCCGCCGGCGCGAGCTCCGGATTGAACACCCGGTGCGGATCGAAGGCGAGCCGCAGACGCTGCCCGTAGCGCTGCTCCACCGCCGGCAGATGCGGGCCGGTGCGCGACCCGAAGCTGCCGTCCCACGGGCGCCCGTGCCCACCGAGGGCGGCGAGCAACCCGCGAGCGGCGTCCCCGTCATCGGGCCGCCACCAGCGCTCGCCGCCGGCCCAGCTGATCAGGCAGCCATTCAGCGGCCGCTCGGCCGCCGGCGGCAGCGAGGCCCGCCACAGGCCGGGCTGCGCGAAGAACGTCAGGCGGTGGTCGCGCAGATCGTCCCAGAAGTCCGGGTCCTGAGCTCCGTCGCCGCCCAGCGCCCGCGCCGCAGCGCGCACGGCGGCCTCGGCACCCGCCAGGCGGACGTGCAGCACGCCGTCGAGGTAGCAGGTCGCGGTGATGGGATGAGGTCGGGCTGCCCAGCCGCGGCACAGCTCGAGGGCCTGGCCGGGGTTCGTGCTGAACGTCAGCGTCCGCACCGCCGCGGGTCGGGGCAGCACCTTGACGCTGATGGCGAGCAGCAGTCCGAGCGTGCCGAAGGCGCCGGCCTGGAGTCGCGAGACGTCGTACCCGGCGACGTTTTTCATCACCTGCCCGCCGAAGCGCAACCGCTCCCCGTGGCCGTTGCAGAGCTCGACGCCAAGCACCGCGTCACGCACCGATCCGCGCCAGGGCCGCCCGGGTCCGGACAGGCCGCAGGCCACGGCCCCGCCCAGGGTACCGCCCCGGTGGAACCGGGGCGGCTCGAACGCCAGCTCCTGATCGGCCTCGGTCAACTGGCGCTCCAGATCCTCGAGCCGCGTTCCCGACCGGGCGGTGATCACCAGTTCCTCCGGGCGGTAATCGAGCACGCCGGAGTGGTCGGCCGTTGACAGTGCCGGCGTTTCCGGGCCTCCCCCGTCACCGTCGGTAAGAAACGCCTTGCTGTCCGAGCCGACGATGCGCAGGCTGGTGCCCTGCTCGCCGCAGCGTCGAACCGCCGCGCACAACGCTTCCGCCCTGTCGCCGTCCACGTCAGAACCGGGGCAGGTTGGGGAACGGCAGGCGCCCGCCATGCACGTGCATGCCACCCAGTTCCGCACAGCGGCCGAGCGAAGGCACGGCCTTGCCCGGATTCATCAGGCCCGCTGGATCGAAGGCAGCCTTGAGCCGATGCATCTGGGCCAGCGCCGGGGCATCGAACTGCACGCACATCTGATCGAGCTTCTCCACGCCCACGCCGTGCTCACCGGTAACCGTGCCGCCCACCGCCACGCAGAGCTCGAGGATGCGGCCGCCGAGCGCTTCGGCACGTCCCAGCTCCCCAGGCACGTTGGCGTCGTAGAGGATCAACGGGTGGAGGTTGCCGTCGCCGGCATGAAACACGTTGGCGACCGCCAGCTCATGTTCCGCCGCGAGCTCGCCGATGCGGACCAGCACGTCGGCCAGCCTGGCGCGGGGAACGGTACCGTCCATGCAGTAGGAGTCCGGCGCGATGCGCCCCACTGCCGGGAACGCCGACTTGCGGCCGAGCCACAGCCGGGCCTGATCCTCCGGGGTTACCGCGACCCGGATCTCGCTGGCGCCGTGGGCCTGCAGCACCCGCCGCACCCGAACGAGATCGGCATCCACCTCGGCGGCCACCCCGTCCAGCTCGCACAGCAGGATGGCCTCCGCGTCGACCGGGTAGCCGGCGTGGACGAACGCCTCGGCGGCCCGGATCGCGGGTCCATCCATCATCTCGAGGCCGGCCGGGATCAGCCCCGCGGCGATGACCGCACCCACGGCTTCAGCGGCCGGGGCCAGCTCGGCAAACGCGGCGAGCAGCACCCGCTTCTCCGGCGGCGCGGGCAGCAGACGGACGGTGACCTCGGTCACCACGCCCAGCATCCCTTCCGAACCCATGGTCAGCGCCAACAGGTCGTAGCCCGGCGCATCGAAGGTCTTGCCGCCGAGCTCGAGGACGTCGCCTTCGAAGGTGATCAGCCGAACCCCGAGCACGTTATGCACGGTGAGCCCGTACTTCAGGCAATGCACGCCGCCGGAGTTCTCGGCCACGTTGCCACCGATGCTGCAGGCGATCTGGGAGGACGGATCCGGCGCGTAGTAGAGCCCGTGCTCGGCCACCGCCTCGCTGATCGCCAGATTGCGAACGCCGGGCTGCACCCGGGCGACGCAGTTCGGCAGATCGACTTCGAGGATGGCAGTAAGCTTGGACAAGCCCAGCACGACGCCATCGGCCCGGGGCCTGGCACCACCGGAGAGCCCGGTGCCCGCACCCCGCGGCACCACCGGCACTTCGTGGTCGCGGCATATGCGGAGCACGGCAAGCACCTGCGCCTCGGTCTCCGGCAGCGCCACCAGCCACGGAACCTCACGGATCGCAGTGAGGCCGTCGGTCTCGAAGATCCTGCGCGCCCGCGGTTCGGTGATCAGCGACCCGTCGGGAAGCACCTCGCGGAGCAGGGATTCGACACGATTTCGCCGTGTCGCGGTGTCGTCAGTCATGGTGCCCGATTATAGGGCACCCGATCGCTCAGAAGTGGAAGTTCAGGGCCACGTAGGGACCGCTGATGTCGACGTCGGCGCTGTCGATCTCGTCGATGCTGTCGAGCTCGAGCCGCAGCGTCCGCCAGCCGATCTCCGCGCCGATGCCCAATGGTGACTCCCACCCCACCTGCGCGGTGACGTCGAGCAGCTGATGGCCGCCATAGGCAAGCCCCATGGCTTCCGCCCCGGCCCACAGCCCGGTGAAGGGCAGGTCGACTCGGCCACGGGCGTAGAGCAGCGGCAGCGCGCCCTTGAACTCGGCCGCGGCCACGTCGGTGGCGGAAGCCACCTCGACGTCGCCGTCCACCCAGCGTGCCGCGACGCCGAGGTCGAGCGACAGGGTGTTGTCGAGCACCTCGTAGTAGGCGACCAGATCCGTCTGCGTGAGATTCACTTCCGAGGCGACGTTCTCGGCCAAGCTGAACACCTGGCCGTTGAACTCCACCGACCGGGTCAGCAGGTTGCGACCGTCACCGGCCACGTCGCTGTAGTTGAGACGCACGTTGGGCAGCACCGGCACCCCGTGTTCCACCGCCAGGTAAAGCACGTTGTTGGTGTCGTTGCCGATATCCAGGTCGTCCTCGACGTCGACCCGCTCGCCGCCGGACGCGACGTCGCCGGAGAACGATTGCTGCCAGGTTCCGGCGCCGGCATAGACACCGAAAAGGGTATCGGCCTGTGCCGCACCCGACAGCGTCGCCAGGGCGGAAGCCAGAATCGTCGCGGGAAGATGCTTGACCATGCGTACTGCCTCGATAAGGTCGCGGCCAGTATAGAAAGCGGCCGGGTCGGCGCTGTGACCTGTGCCACAGCGGGGTGGCCGACTTACAGTTGCGTTACAGTTGGCACCTCGGCTCAGCCGAAGGAGGAAGGCAACCCGTGACGGATACCGACAGCCCCCGCGCGCGGCTTGCGCGCCTGAGCCTGCAGCTGCCCCAACCCATGAAGATCGGCAGCCTGCCGTTCAGCCTGGTTCGCGTGGATGGCGAACGCGCCCTGATCGCCGGCCATCTGCCTCTGGATCCGGACGGCGCCATTGCCGGTCCTCTGGGCAAGGTGGGCGCGGAGGTGACGCCCGAGCAGGCCTACGACGCGGCGCGTCGGGTGGCACTGGCCATGTTCGCCAGCCTCGAGCGCGAGCTGGGCGATCTGGATCGGATCGCCGCCTGGCTGAAGCTGTTCGGCATGGTCAACGCCGCCCCCGGATTCACCGCCATCCCCGGGGTCATCAACGGCGCCTCGGAGCTCATCCTCGACGTCTTCGGCCGGGAACGCGGCGCCCACGCCCGTTCCGCCGTCGGCATGGCCGAGCTGCCCCTCGGGGTGCCCGTGGAGATCGAAGCCGAGGTGAGAATCCGGCCCTAATTCGGAGCCTGCCGAGGCTCAGCTTCCCGTGGACGTGTAGTGGCGGATGCCGAGGCGCCAGAAGCCGAGCGCAGCGGCGAAGAACACGAACCCCGCCGTCGGCGCCAGCACCTGAAACGCGATGCCCGTGCCCAGCGGATCGTCGATGCCGAATATGGCGACCGCGGGAAAGTAGCTCACGCAGCCGAGCGGCACCGCGTAGGTGAAGAAGCGGCGGAACCAGGGTCGGTAGATGGGCAGCGGGTACTGGGCGGTCTCCGTCCCTCCGTAGGTCAGCGTGTTCATGATCTCCAGGGATTCCACGGTCCAGAACGAGAGCGCCGCCTGGGCGATGAAGAGCCCATAGAAGAACACCACCGCGCCAACGAAGGCGAACAGCAGCAGCCCCCACTTCCACAGCTGCCAGTCGATGGGCAGTACCCAGATGGCCCATGCCAGCACCACCGCCCCCTGCAGAAACCGTCCGACCCGCTGCAGCTGGAACTCGTGCCCGGCGAGCTGCAGCACCGTGCTCCGCGGCCGCAGCAGCACCCGGTCGAACTCGCCGGTCCGGACGAACTCCTTGCCGAAGATGTCAAAACCCCGGGCCAGTCCCTCCGCCACCGCGAAGGCGGCGTTCACCAGCCCGTAGAGGAACGCGACCTCCGCGAGCTGCCACCGGCCGAGACTGCCGAAACGGTCGAACAGCGCCCAGATGCCGAGGACCTCGACCCCGGACGTGACCAGGTTGCCGAAGGACATCAGCACGAACGACCAGCGGTACTGCAACTGCGCCCGCACCGACTGGGACACCAGCCGGCCGTACAGTCCCAGGCCCCCGACCCCCTCAGCCACCCTGCACCACCACCCGCCGTCCGGCGCGTCCGAGCAGCCAGATGCCGAACGCCACGATGCCCAGACACCAGCCCGCCTGCAGGGCGATCTCCGCCAGCGCCTGATCAGCAGCGATGTGGCCGCTGTAGATACGGAACGGCACGTCGGCAAGGCCTTTGAACGGCTGCCAGAACAGCAGCGGCTGGAGCCACTGTGGAAACAGCGGCAGCGGCACGACGAGACCGGCGAACAGCGGCACGATGCCCGGCATCATGCGGTTGAAGCCCTCGCCGGAGATGGTCCACATGAGCGCGATGTGCAGCACCATGGTGATCGCCGTGCTCTGCAGCAGGGTGGCCAGCAGCGACAGGCAGAACAGGGCGGCCGCAGCACCGCTCACCGGCAGCGGCAGGGCCCACTCGCCAAGCCCGATCAGGGGCAGCCCGAGATACGCGAACAGCAGCATCGGCACCATCCGCAGCAGCGTGGGTGCAGCACGAAATGCGAGCGTCCTGGCGAACCAGAAGCCGTACAGGTCCAGCGGCCGCAGCAGCTCGTAAGCGACCGCACCGCTGCGCACGTGGCCCGCGATCTCCGGGTCGACGTTCCACGGCAGGAGTGCCAGCAGTGCCTGACCGAGCCAGATGTACACCAGCACCTGGGACAGGGTCATGGGCTGCGCGGCGCTGCTCGACTCGAAGAACGCGACGAACACCATGACCTTGATGGCGCCCCAGAACAGCTGGGTGGCAAAGCCTGCGAGCGCAGCCGCCCGGTACTGGAGCAGCACCTTGAAACGCGCGGCGACGATGGCGGCATAGGGCGTCACCCGCCGGCCTCCCGGAGCGGGGCACTCCGGGACCGGTACAGCTCGGCGACGATCTCTTCGATGGGCGGATGCTCGACCACGAGGTCGCGGATCCGGTAGCTGCGGGATAGATCAGCGACGAACTCGGGGATCTGCCGCGACACGCTGAACCGGACCCGAGCGCCCTGGCGGGAAGACACCAGCGCCGCGTGAGCCTCGAGCAGCGTCGGCTCGGTTTCGAAGTCCACCACCACCCGCCGTTCGTCCCGGCGCAGATCGTCGACGGTGCCGTCCATGAGCAGGGTGCCGTGATTGATCAGCATGAGCCGCGAGCACAGCGCCTCGATGTCGTCCATGTCGTGGGTGGTGAGCAGCACCGTGGTGCCGCGCTCCCGGTTCTGCTTCTTCACGAACTCGCGCATGGCGAGCTTGGCGGTGGCGTCCAGGCCGATGGTGGGCTCGTCGAGGAACAGCAGCTCCGGCCGGTGCAGCAGCGATGCGGCCAGATCGCAGCGCATCCGCTGGCCGAGGCTCAGCTGCCGAACCGGGGTGTCGAGCAGCGGCTCCAGATCCAGCAGCGCCACCAGCTCGTCCCGGGTGCGGACGTAGTCGGCGCTGCCCACCCGGTAGATGTCGCGCAGCAACTCGAAGGACTCGACCACGGGCAGATCCCACCACAGCTGCGTCCGCTGCCCGAACACGACCCCGATGCGAGCAACGTGCGCGACCCGGTCCTTCCAGGGCGTGCGACCGTTGATCTCGCAGCGGCCGCTGCTGGGGGTGAGGATGCCCGAGAGGATCTTGATGGTCGTGGATTTGCCGGCGCCGTTCGGCCCGATGTAGCCCACCAGCTCACCCGGCTCGACGGCAAACGACACGCCGTGGAGCGCATACACGTCCCGGTACCGGCGTCGGACGAGCGCCGACAGCGCTCCCCGCAGCCCGGCCCTGCGCTCCGCGATCCGGAAGCGCTTCTCCAGGTTTTCCACCACGATCTGGGGCATGGCCGGCGCGCCGAGGGAGGAAGCGCGGCATTGTAGTTGAGCCCATGACGGATTTCGAAAGCCGGCCCCGGAGGCCGGTCCCCGGGGCCGAAAATACGGTAGAGTCCCGGGGATGGGTGGAGAGCGGCAGGCAGCGGGCTTCAGCGCCCGCGATCTGGTCAGGGATCGCGCGACGGCCGCGCGCTTCTCCGCCGTGCTCGGCCTGCAGATGGGCCAGGTGCTGCCGGCGTCGTTTCTCGCCCTGTTTCTGCCGGTGATCTTCCGC
>JBFISC010000179.1:0-7640 GCA_041608775.1 Pseudomonadales bacterium
CCGCAGCGCGGGCAGCGCGCAACGTGGCCGGGCGCCGGCGGCGCGAGCCGCAGCAGCAGATCGCACTCCGGACACCCGACCAGCTGCGTGCTCGTAGGCGGTGCCGAGATAGAGCCCGGGTGTGACGACAGACTGGTCATGCGGCGCAGAGTCTACGACAAGCCCGCCGTTGCCACACGCCTGCGGCAATTCGGGTGGGTAATACGGGTGATCGTGGGATGGGGAGGGGCCCTTCCGGTCAGGTGATTTGCCTGGTATCTTGGCCGGCCTTTCTCGCCCTCGGGCGCGTAGCTCAGTTGGTTAGAGCGCTGTCTTCACACGGCAGAGGTCGCTGGTTCGAATCCAGCCGCGCCCACCAGACCCCGCCCCGTGGTCACGCTCAGGAGGCGCTGCCGCTCCCGGTCTGCTTGGGCCGCTGCAGGTGCGAGTGCAGCCCTGCGTAGAGGCGCGCATCCGCTTCCGCGTCCTCGCGGCTGCTGAACGGGCCATGGTCGCCCTCGCGGGTCGAGTAGAACCAGGCTCCGTCCTGCTGGTAGAAGCGGCTCGCCGTTCTGAAATGCGGCCGCAGCTCGTTATCGTTCCGTCGCATCCCTGCATCCCATCGATTCGATCGATGGAACCCTAGCCGGATCCGGGATTTCCATCCGTGACGCGGATCACGGCGCTGGTCCGGCTCTCAGCGGCCGTTGTTGCGCGACGGCCGCCGGCTGACGTTCCACTGGTGGCCGCGCCAGCCCTTGAGGGTGCGGTTGGGCGGCTTCTCCAGCACCACGGTCACCGGCCCGGTGCTTGGCGCTCTTGCCGGCAGCTCGGGGACGTCCATGCCGTTCGCCGGGGCGACCTCCACGACCTCTGCATCGGTCGGCCCGAGCTGAGGATTGCCGAAGTGGGTGGTGCCGTTCTCATCCACCCAGCGGACGATTTCGTCCGCCCGGGCAAGCTGCAGCGGGGCCAGGGTCAGGATCGCGATGGGCAGCAGATGACGGATATGCATGGCTCAGTTCACAGTTCGTGTGTGACGCACCGCACACTACGGCCATCTGTCGCGGATATCGTTAAGTAAGCTGTAACGGGAATGTGAGCGTCAGCGTTCGCCGACCCGTTCGAGGAGCGCGGCAAGCGCGCCCTGCAGGTCCGGGCGCAACGACAGGACCTCGCGCAGCGGGTCAGCGCCGAGTCGTTTCATTCGCGCCACTGCGTTCACGATCGTAAAGCGGGTGTTCGACAGGCCGCGATTCACCTCATGCCAGCCCAGCGGCATGGACACCGAGGCAGCCGGTTCCGCCCGGACGCTGAACGGGGCGACCAGCAGCTTGCCGTGCCCGTTCTGCAGGTAGTCGACGTACACCCGGCCGTCTCGGCGCCGCACCGACCGGTTCACGGTGGCGAGCTCGGGCTCCCGGGCGACGATGAGGGTGGCCAGCAGCTCGGCCAGGGTTTTGGACTGATCGTGGGTGAGCTGGCCACCAAGGGGTATCAGCACGTGCAGACCGCTGGCGCCGCTGGTCTTGGGGAACGCCGGCAGGTCGATCTCGGCGCACAACTTCCTGACCGCGCGCGCCACCTCCACCACCGCCTGAAACGGGGCATCCTTGGGATCCAGATCGAGGACGCACCAGTCCGGGTGCTCCAGATCGGTGGTGCGGCTGTGCCAGGCGTGAATGGGGATCGTGCCCAGGTTCGCCAGATAGCGCAGCGACGCCGCGTCGTTGGCGACGAAGTAGCTGACTTCCCGCTCGGCCCCCTCGCTCCACAGCACCTGACGCTCGATCCAGTCCGGCACGAAGTCCGGGGCGTCGCGCTGGTAAAACTGCTTGCCGTGAATGCCATCGGGAAACCGGGTGAGCACCAGCGGGCGGTTCTCGAGATAGGGCAGCATCCAGGGCGAGATGCGCTCGTAGTAGTCGACCAGGTCCCGTTTGCGCAGCCCGAGCTCGGGAAAGAACACCTTGTCCGGGTTGGTGACCGTCACGTCGCGCGCGACGGGCGCCGCCGTGACGGGATGCGGGTCGTCGAACCGGCCGACGCAGGCGTCCGGCGCCTTGTCTGTGCGGCGGCGCTCGAACACCGGCTGGCGCAGGTGGCCTTGCGTCGTGTACTCGCGGAAGGCCACCTCGCAGACGAGCCGGGGGCCCACCCAGCGCACGTCGGCGGCATCGGTGAGCGGCGGCGCCGACGGCAGCTCGGCGAGCTGCTGCTGCAGCTCACGGCGCTCGGTGGCCTTCAACCCGGAACCGACCTTGCCCACGTAGGTCAGGCGACCGTTGCGGTACTCACCCAGGGCCAGAGCACCGAGGTCGTTCGGGTTGCCCCGCGCTGGGCTCCAGCCGACGATCACGAAATCGTCCGTGCGCCGTGCCCGAACCTTGATCCAGTCCGACGAGCGCCCGGCGCGATAGGGCGCATCCGCGCGTTTGGCCACCATTCCTTCCAGGCCCAGCTGCCGGGCGGACTCGAACACCGCGCGGCCTTCGCGGGCGACGTGCTCGGAGTATCGCAATGACCCGGCGCTGGGCAGCAGCTCCTTCAGCAGCGCCTTGCGGCGGGTCAGGGGCAGGGCGCGGAGGTCGTGGCCGGCGACGGCGAGCAGGTCGAACGCGTAGACCGTGGCCGGCAGATGGCGGGCAGCCCGGGCGACCTCGTGCGCGCCGGACAGGCCTGCCCGTTGCTGCAGCAGGCCGAAGCTGGGCCTGCCGCCGGCGTCGTTGACCACCAGCTCGCCGTCGAGCACCAGCTGCGGGTATGGCAGGCTCGCCACCGCCCTGACGATGTCCGGAAACGCCGCGTTCAGCAGCTGATCGTTGCGGGACCGGAGCTCGACCTCATCGCCATCCCGGGCTGCGCGCAGGCGGTAACCGTCGTACTTCAGCTCGAACACCCAGCCGGCCCGGTCGAAGGCCTCGCCGGCGGTTGCCAGCATGGGCCGGGCGTTGAAATCCTCGTCGAGCCGGCGGCTGCCTTTCAGCCGTGCCACCCGGGACGCGAAGCGCTTGGCGATCTGCTCGCGCCGCGGCAGTTCCTCCAGGGTCAGACCCGACAGCACGGAATCGTTCGCAAACTCGTTACCAGGTTCTTGGGCGGCGCCGTCCTGCTCCTTGATCAGCAGCCAGTCCTCGGCGGTCTTCATGCGCACCAGGGTCCAGCGTCCCCGGAGCTTGCCGCCATTGAGCTCGAACAGCAGCTTGCCCTCAGCGAATCCCCGCGCCATGTCGCTCAGCGGTCGATAGGTACCGCGGTCCCACACGATCACCCAGCCGGCGCCGTAGTTGCCTTCGGGGATCCGCCCCTCGAAGTCGGCGTAGTCGAGGGGATGGTCCTCCACCAGCCTGGCGAAGCGTTTCTCCTGCGGGTCTGCCGACGGTCCCTTCGGCACCGCCCATGACTTGAGCACGCCGCCCATCTCCAGGCGCAGATCGAAGTGCAGCGCCCGGGCCTGGTGTTGCTGCACCACGAAGGCCGGCGTCGTCGAAGCGTCGCTCTCGGGCCCGCCGCGACCGAATGGCTCCGGCGTGGCGCCGGCGCGACGCTTGCGGCGGTAGCGCGTCAGGGTTCCGTCGCTGTTGCTGGAGGGTTGTTTCGGCATGCTTGTGACGAACGCGCCGCAAGTTGTGGAGTCTGCGACCGTGGGCTATATTCCCAGGAAAGCGCTTACAAGGGGAAGCGGCTCATGGCTGCCCGCGCGATGTCCTCCGGCACCATTTCGTTCGGTCTGGTGTCCATTCCGATCAAGCTCTACTCCACGGTCGATTCCACCAAGTCGATCAACTTCAACTATCTCACCCCCGATGGCGCCCGGGTCAAGCAGCAGTACGTGCGCGCGGACGACGGAGAGCCGGTGGATCGCGGCGAGCTGGTGCAGGGCTACGAGTTCGCCAAGGGCCAGTTCGTCCTGTTCGAAAAGGACGAGCTGAAGTCGCTCCAGGCCACGGCCACCAACGAGATCGACATCCAGGAGTTCGTGCCCCTGGACCAGGTCGAGCGCCTGTACATCGACAAGGTGTACTACCTGGGTCCGGACAAGGGGGCGGCGCGTTCTTATCATCTGCTCAAGGCGGCGCTCCAAGAAACCGGGCGCGCCGCGCTCGCCAAGTACGCGGCGCGCGGCAAGAGTTACCTGGTGCTGCTGCGCCCGCTCGGCGATGGCGTGGTGATGGAGCAGCTCAAGCACGCCGACGAGCTGCGCGCGTTCGACGACGTGCCGCTGGACGTTACCGAGGTGGGCAAGGACGAGCTCGAGCTGGCGATCAAGATCATCGATCAGCGGGTCAGCGAGACCTTCGAGCCCGAGAAGTACGAAGACGAAGTGCGCAAGCGCTTCGAGGAAGCCATCGAGCAGAAGGTCGATGGCAAGCAGGTCGCCGTGCCGAAGGCGGCCGAGCCGGAAGCCAAGATCATCGATCTGATGGACGCGCTGAAAGCGTCGCTGGGCCGGGGTGCTTCCGGCAAGGGCGCAGCCGTCAAGGCCGGCAGAGGCGCTGGCCGCAAGGCCGCCTCCGGTCAGGAAGACCGCAAGCCTGCCAAGCGGGCGCCGAAGAAACGCGCCGCCACGAAGAGGTCGCCCAAACGCAAGAGCGGATGAGTGGCTATACCACCCGAGAGGTTTCCGAGCTCGTCGGCCTGACGGTCGATCAGGTCCGCCGCTACATCCGCCGCGGGCTGCTGGCGCCGCGCCGCGGGCCGCGCGGCGAGTTCCGCTTCGATTTCCAGGACATGGTTCTGCTGCGCACGGCGCGCGGGCTGCGCGACGCCGCGGTGCCGCCGAGGCGCGCCCTGGCCGCGTTGCAGAAACTGCGCGGGGAGCTCGGCGGCGTTGATTCTCTGGCGTCGCTGCGCATTCTCGCCGACGGCGGGCACGTGGTCGTTCGGGACGCGGCCGCGCTCTGGGACGTGCACAGCGGTCAGGGGGTGCTGGACTTCAACGTCCGGGAGCTTGCCGGAGACGTCTCCGAGCTGCGTCAGCGGCGCTTCGCCGAGCAGGAGCGCGGCGAGGCGCTCGACAGCGACGACTTCTACAACCTGGCTGTCGATCTCGAGGACGTGGATCCGGCGCGCTCCGCCGATGCCTATCGACGCGCGCTCGAGCTCGATCCTGCCAACGTGGACGCGCACGTCAACCTGGGCAGGCTGCTGCAGGTCGACGGTCGGGTGGAGCAGGCCCGCCGCCACTACCGGCAGGCGCTGGCGAAGATGCCGGATCACCAGTTGGCGCTGTTCAACCTGGGAACGCTGTACGACGAGTCCGACGACTTCGAGGCTGCGGTCGCCTGCTACAGCAAGGCCCCGGACGTGGCGGACGCCCACTACAATCTCTGCCGGATCTTCGAGATCCGCGGCGACGAGGTGGCCGCGCTGCGGCACCTGCGCCGCTATCGTCAGCTCATGGAGCGCTAGCCGGGCCGGAGCTCAGCTGAAGCGAAACCCTTCGTAGCCGTTTCCCGCAACCCGATCACAGACCTCGCGATACGGCCCGACGCCGGCTGCGTACGGCATGAAGACCCGCGGCTTGCCGGGAACGTTGGCGCCGAGATACCACGATCCTCCGCGGGGGAACAGGGTCGCGTTGGCGACCTCGTTGACGTGGGCGACCCAGGCCCGCTCGGCGTCTTCATCGGCTTCCACCCGTGCCAGTCGATGCGAGCGCATGTGCTCGATGCACGCCGTGATCCAGTCCACGTGCTGCTCGATGGAAACCAGCATGTTGCTCAGCACCGATGGGCTGCCCGGTCCCGTGATGGTGAACAGGTTGGGAAATCCCGCGACGCATAGCCCCAGGTAGCTCTGCGGCCCGTCGGCCCACTTGTCGATGAGCCGGGTGCCGTCGACGCCGCGGATGTCGATTCGCAGCAGCGCGCCGGTCATGGCGTCGAAGCCGGTGGCCAGGATCAGCATGTCGAGCTCGTGGTGGCCGCCACGGGTGCGGACGCCGGTGGCGGTGATGCGTTCGATGGGATCGGCGGCCACGTCCACCAGGCTGACGTTGTCGCGATTGAAGGTGTCGTAGTAGTCGGTGTCCACGCAGATCCGCTTGGTGCCGATGGGATGGGAATGAGGGCACAGGCGCTCGGCGGTTTCCGGATCGTCGACGATCCGACGAATCCGATCCCGCACGAACTCGGCGACCAGCCGGTTGGTGTGTTCGTCGATCAGGGTGTCGCCGATGGCGCCGATGAATCGCGCGCCGCCGGTACGCCAGTAGTGCTCGAGGATCGCTTCGAGCTCTGCGTCGTCGAGCTCGACGCCGCGCTCCGCCGCCGGTGCCTGCTCATGCGGTACGGCTTCCAGACCGCCGAAGCCGGAAATCTTGCCTTCCCGGGCCAGGCGCCGATGGTCCCGGTAGTGGCGCTTGAATTCGCGTACGAACTCCTCGTCCAGGGGCTCGTTGCGCGCCGGGATGCTGAAGTTGGGGGTGCGCTGGAACACCGTGAGGTGCCCGGCCGTTTCCGCAATCACGGGGATGGCCTGAATCGCCGACGAGCCCGTGCCGATCACCCCCACCCGTTTGCCTTCGAAGCTAACCGGCTCGTGGGGCCAGAGGCTGGCCTGGTAACGCTCTCCCTGGAAGTCGTCGAGGCCGGGAATGTCCGGCACCTGCGGCACGGACAGGCAACCGGTCGCCATGATGCAGAACTGCGCATCGACACGCTCGCCGGCGTCGGTGTCAACCCGCCAGCGATCGTCGCTGCCGTAGCGCGCCGAGGTGACGCGCCGGCTGAAGCGGAACGCCTCGCGCAGGCGGAAGCGGTCAGCGACATGCCGCGCGTAGTCGAGGATCTCGGGCTGGGTCGCGTAGCGCTCGGTCCATTGCCACTCCTGCTCGAGCTCCGGTGAGAACGAGTAGGAGTAGGCAAGGCTTTCCGCGTCGCAGCGGGCACCCGGGTAGCGGTTCCAGTACCAGGTGCCACCGACGTCGTCGCCAGCCTCGAAGCCGATGACGCTCATGCCGAGGGCGCGCAGCCGGTGCACCATGTACAGGCCGGCAAACCCGGCGCCCACCACGACGGCGTCGCAGCGCTCGACCTGCGTCATGCCGATCCCTCCGGTAGTCGTTGCGTCGGCGACGTTATAGCATGCCGGGCCAGCGAAAGGGCGGGAGCCAAGCGGATGCATCGAACGGCGCAGATTAGCGCACTGCCGCTCGCCGTTCTGGCGGTGCTGGCCCACGGGCAGACGCCCCGGGAACCGTGGCAGGACGTCTACCTGCAGGCCGGCGTCGGCGCCGGGTTTGCCGCCAACGGCGAGCTCGACGGCGCCGGCGCGACCGTGGATTTCGATCTCGGCCGGCCTATCGGCTCGCTCGCCTTGGGCCTGCGTCGACCGAGCGGCTGGCGGTTCGAGCTGGATGCCAGCTATCGCTACAACGATGCCGAAGTGGTGTTCTTCGACTCCGGGGCGCCCGATGTCGCGCCGGACTCGGACTCACGTATCAGCGCCCTGGGAGCAGCGTTGAGCCTGATCAGGGATTTCGACGCGGGCGGGCGCTTTCGGCCCTTTCTGGGCGCGGGCCTCGGGGCCGCCCGCATCGATTACGAGCTGCGTCAGTTCATCACCGGCGTCGAGCTCCTGGACCACAGCGACACCGCGCTGACCTATCAGCTCATTGCCGGGGCCGGCCTGGCGCTGTCGCCACGGCTCGACCTGGC
>JBFISC010000180.1:0-7627 GCA_041608775.1 Pseudomonadales bacterium
CGATCGATGGATTCGGTAACCTCATCCCGGCGCAGCCGGGCGGTGTGCCCCAGCGGATGAGCGAGGGGTTCGATGGCGTCGGTGGCCACCGCCTGCATCTGGTCCACCATGGCGATGATCCGCTCCAGGTCGGCTCGCACCGCGGTCTGCTCGGCGGGACTCAGAGCCAGTTGCGCGAGGCGGCAGAGGTGGGTGAGATCGATGTCGGCCATAGGCGCGCAAGCGTAAAGCAAGCTCTGGAGGATGCCAACGGCCGCGGAACCGCGTCCAACACCCGGCATTCCTTGCGCTCATGCAAATTGATAGAGTAGCGCCGCTGCGCGCTGCGGGATACGCATCTGCCCGCGCACTCTATACTCCCGACATAAAGGCTGAGTCTCCTCATACATGTTTAAGAATATCCGTGGGCTGTTCTCCCGGGATCTGTCCATCGACCTGGGCACGGCCAATACCCTGATCTATGTTCGGGATCAGGGCATCGTCCTGAACGAGCCTTCCGTGGTCGCGATCCGGGTTCAGGGCAATCAGAAGAGCGTGGCAGCAGTGGGTCTGGAGGCAAAGCGCATGCTCGGCCGCACGCCGGGCAACATCACCGCCATCCGGCCGCTGAAAGACGGCGTGATTGCCGACTTCCTCGTCACCGAGAAGATGCTCAAATACTTCATCAACAAGGTGCACGAGGACAGCTTCATCCGCCCCAGCCCACGGGTACTGGTGTGTGTGCCGTGCAAGTCCACCGAGGTCGAGCGCCGTGCCATTCGCGAGAGCGCGCTGTCCGCGGGCGCGCGGGACGTGCGCCTGATCGAGGAGCCCATGGCCGCCGCCATCGGCGCCGGCCTGCCGGTGCAGGAGGCAGTGGGCACCATGGTGGTGGACATCGGTGGCGGCACCACGGAGATCGCCATCATTTCGCTGAACGGCGTGGTGTACTCGGATACGGTCCGGGTCGGCGGCGACCGCTTCGACGAATCCATCGTCGCCTACGTGCGCCGGACCCAGGGCAGCCTGATCGGCGAGGCCACCGCCGAGCGCATCAAGCAGGAAATCGGCGCGGCCTACCCGCAGAAGGAAATCCGCGAGATCGATGTGCGCGGGCGCAACCTGGCGGAGGGCGTGCCGCGCAGCTTCACCCTGAACAGCAACGAGATCCTGGAGGCGCTGCAGGAGCCGCTGTCGATGATCGTGCAGGCGGTGAAGAGCGCGCTGGAGCAGTGTCCGCCGGAACTGGCCTCGGACATCGCTGAGACCGGTCTCGTGCTCACCGGCGGCGGCGCGCTGCTGCGCGACCTGGACGTGCTGCTGCAGGAGGAAACCGGCCTGCCGGTGATCGTCGCCGAAGATCCGCTGACCTGCGTGGCACGCGGCGGCGGCAAGGCGCTGGAGATGATCGACAAGGCCGGCAACGCGGATCTGCTTTCTACTGAGTAAGGGGGCGCGCCGATTAAGGCACTGTTCGTTCGAGAGTCCGGTGCGGGATACCTGCTGACGGCGCTGGCCCTGGTTTCTGCCGTTCTGATCGCTCTCCAATCCACGACCCGCCTGCTCGAACCCGTTCAGGGTGCGCTGCTCTCCGTGGTTGCCCCCCTGATCCTGATCGCCGAGATACCGTACCTGGTGGGTGATGAGGTGGGCGACGTGGTGGCGACCCGCGGCGGAATGCTGAGACGCAACGCCGAGCTCGAGCGGCGGGTGCTCGAGCTTTCCCAGGTCTCGCAGCAGTTCATGGCGCTGAAGGCTGAGAACGAGCGGCTGCGCGCGCTGCTCGGCAGTCGGGCCCGATTGCCGTCGGAAGTTCTGATCAGCGAGATCATCGGCGTGACCCCGGGGCCGGGCACGCACCGGGTGCTGCTGGACAAGGGCGCCGGCGACGACGTGCGCCTTGGTGACGCGGTGATCGATGCCGGAGGGCTGTTCGGCCAGGTGGTGGAAGTGGGCGGCTACACCAGCCGGGTGATGCTGATAACCGACCCCAACCATGCGGTTCCGGTGCAGGTGAACCGGAACGGGGTTCGCAGCATTGCCGGCGGGACCGGCCAGCTCGACCTGCTGCAGCTGGAAAACGTATCCGTCACTGCCGACATCCGGGAAGGCGACCTGCTGGAAACCTCGGGCCTGGGTGGGCGGTTTCCGCCCGGCTACCCTGTGGGCGTCGTCGACGCGGTGGTGATCGAGCCCACCGCCGCGTTCGCGTCGGTGTCCGTGCGCCCGCTGGCCGAGCTCGACCGCTCACGCCACGTGCTGGTCGTGCTGACCCCGGCCGAGCCCGCCGCCGAGCCGCCGGACGCAGCGCCCGCGGCGGAGAGAAGCGCGGCGGAGAGAAGCGCGGCGGAGAGAAGCGCGGCGGAGAGAAGCGCGGCGGCAGAAAGCGCGCCGGCAGGAAGCGCAGCGGAACAGCGCGCGGCGGAACAGCAACCCGCGGTTCAAGCGCCCGCGGCGCCTCCGGGCCCGCAGCGATGAACCCCACGGACGGCGGCTGGCTGATTCTGCTCACCGTGGCCGTCGCCATGATCTTCGCCGTGGTGCACGTGCCCGAGACCTGGCCCCAGTGGTTGGGCTGGCTGCGGCCGGCATGGGTGGCGCTGGTGATCTTCTACTGGGTGATGGAACTGCCCCATCGCATCGGTCTGATAGCGGCGTGGGTGATCGGCGCGCTCGTGGACGTCCTGCTGGCGGAGCCTCTCGGCCTGAATGGCCTGATTCTGGCTGCGATCACCTACGTGGCGTGGCGGTTCTACGAGCGGCTGCGGATGTATTCGGTGGTGCAGCAGTCCGGCATAGTGTTTCTGCTGGTGCTGGGCGCCGAGCTGCTGCGGGCGCTGGTTCTCGATCTGGTGGACGACCGGGCCTGGAGCTGGGGCCTGCTGGGGCCGCCGCTGGTGAGCATGCTGCTGTGGCCAGTCGTTGCCCTGGCGCTGGGCGATCTGCGCCTGCGTTTCCGGGTCGTGTGAGGGTGGTCTGAGTCCGTGCGGCTGGTTCTCGCATCGCGCTCTCCCCGTCGTGCCGATCTGCTGACCCGTATCGGCCTGCGCTTCGAGCAGCGCGCGGCGGATGTGGATGAATCCATCCGTCCGGGCGAGGCGCCGGCCGAGTACGTGCAGCGGTTGGCGCGTGAGAAGGCCGAAGCGGTGCTCGCCATGGTGGGTGCGGCGGCGGAAACCGTGGTCCTGGGGGCGGATACCGCCGTCGTGCTGGACGAGCGGGTGCTCGGCAAGCCCGCTGATCGGGCCGATGCGGTCGCCATGCTGCTGGCGTTGTCCGACCGCAGCCACCGGGTGATGACCGGGGTGGCGGTCTGCGACGCCAGCGGCACGCGCAGCGAATGCGTGGTCACCGAGGTGCGCTTCCGCCGCATCGAACCCTGGGAGGCCGAGGCTTACTGGGGCACCGGCGAGGGGGCCGACAAAGCGGGCGGTTACGGCATTCAGGGGATTGGCGGTATATTTGCCGCTGGCCTGTGCGGCAGCTACAGCGGGGTGGTTGGCCTGCCGCTGGCCGAGACGGAACGACTGCTCCGGGCCTGCGGCATCGAAACCTGGCACGAGCGTACCCATGGCTGAAGAGCTGCTGATCAATGTCAACGACTTCGAGACGCGGGTCGCGCTGCTGGTAGCAGGGACGGTGCAGGAGCTGCACCTCGCCCGTGCCGATGGCTACAGCCTGACCGGCAACATCTACCTCGGCAGGGTGGAGCGGATCGTGCCCGGCATGCAGGCTGCTTTCGTCGACGTCGGCCTCGAGCGGCCCGGCTTCCTCCATGTTCGCGACCTCGAAGGCCCGCGGCTGTTGCTCGGCGAGGAGCCGCAGCGCCCGCCGGACATCCGTGACCTGATGCACGACGGCCAGCAGCTGATGGTTCAGATCGCCAAGGATCCCATCGCCGGCAAGGGCGCGAGGCTGACGACTCAGCTCGCGATCGCTTCGCGCTATCTGGTGCTGATGCCGTTCAACGAACATCTCGGGATATCCCAGCGGATCGAGGACGAAGACGAGCGCGAGCGGCTGCGCCAGCTCATCGATGGGCGCCGAAGATGCCACGGTCTCGGCATGGGGTTCATCGCTCGAACTGCCGCGGACGGCGTGGGCGAGGACGTGGTGGATACGGAAGTACGGGTGCTCGCCAGAATCTGGGACCGGATCCTGGACAAGAAGCGCCAGGTCGGCTGCCCGGGCATCGTCTACCAGGAGATCCCGCTGCATATCCGGGTGGTGCGCGATCTGGCAGGACCGGATCTGGCGCGCATTCACATAGACCATCGCGAGACGTTCGACCGGGTTCGCGCCTTCGTCAGCGACTTTCTCCCGGAGTTCAGCGAGCGGCTGGTGCTGTACCAGGAGCCGCGACCGTTGTTCGAACGCTTCGGCGCCGAGGAGGAGCTGGCGCGGGCGCTGACCAAGCGCGTGAGCCTCAAGTCGGGCGGCCATCTGATCATCGAGCAGACTGAGGCGATGATCACCATCGACGTCAACACCGGCGCGTTTCTCGGTGCCAGCAACCTCGAGGACACGGTTTTCCGCACCAATCTGGAGGCGGCTCAGGCAATTCCGCGACAGCTGCGGCTGCGCAATCTGGGCGGGATTATCGTGGTCGACTTCATCGACATGCAGGACGATGAGCACCGCCGCCAGGTGCTGCGGGCGCTGGAGAAGGCCTGCGAGGGTGACCCGGCGCGGATCCGCGTGGACGGCTTTTCGTCGCTCGGCCTGGTGCAGATGAGTCGCAAGCGAACCCGGGAATCGTTGCTCCAGCAGGTTTGTGAGCCATGCCGGGAGTGCGGCGGTCTGGGCCTGGTCAAATCCCCGCAATCCACATGCATCGAGGTTTTTCGCGCCATCCTGCGGGATGCCAGCGCGCGCTGCGCGCGTAGCGCGACCCGGGAGCTGGAGCCGGGCGAGTACCTGATCCGCGCGCCGGAGCCGGTTGTGGACAGGTTGCTGGACGAAGAGGCGGACCAGCTGGCGCGGCTGTCCCGGGACATCGGCCGGGGCGTGCGGATTCAGGTGGAGCCCAGCTACCTGCCGGGGCAGTTCGACGTGGTGCTCGTACAGGAAATGCGTCGGCCGGAATAGCCGGGGATTTCGTCTGGGCCGCTGCGGTCATATATCCTGCAACGGACTCGTCAGGTAGTTTTCCTCCTTGCTGCGACTCGTTCTCAGGCCAATGCTGGTGATCCTCACCCTGGGGATGCTGCTGGTTGCCCTGCTGCAGGTGGCCGGCAGGGTCACGTTCGCGCTGCTCGACGATCTCGAGCTGGCGGTGAATCAGCTGCTGTCGGTGCAGGGTGTGAAGCTTACGGGTTTGTCCGGCGACTGGCGCATGCTCAACCCGGTACTTCGCGCCGAGCGCGTCGAGCTGCCGGCCGGCTTTCTGGAAGGCCTGGTGCTGGAGGTCGACACCATCGGCAGCGTGCTGGCCGGCACGCCGCTGGCGCGCCGCCTCAGGGTGGCGGACGCCCGAATCGACCTGCGCAAACGCTGGGGTGAGCCGTGGCGGGTAGCGGGCACCGGCGACGGCGGTGACTTCAATCCGCTGCCGTTCCTCCGTGGCAGCAGTCAGCTCGAGTTCGACGGCGTGATCCGGTTCCGGCGACAGGGCTGGGCGCCGGTGGAGATGCAGCTCAGTTACGTGGGTCTGAACCGGGGCGGCGAGCATCGCCACGCCGGCGAGCTTCGCAACCATCGTGACGACTGCGCCGGGGCCTGCAGCATCGCGCTGGACTATTACGAGCGGGATAGCCTGTGGCCCCTGCGCGGGGCGCAGGCGCGCCTCGAGGTGCGCAGCGACGGGTTCCTGTTGCCCCGCACGGTGCTGGGGTTCTCGCCGCTGCAGATCACCCGCCTGGCGCTCGACTGGCAGCAGCTGGACGATGCCGCCGGCGGCACCCTGAGCGTCGCCGCCGAGCAGTTCGACATGCCTGGCGACGTCACCCTGGCGATCCGGCTGACCGGCAGCCTGCGGGGCAGTGGTGACGTGCAGACCGGTGTGATCCGCGACTGGCGGGTAGAGCAGGGCGATGACGTCTGGATCCTGCCGGAAGTCGATCTGCGCCGCGACTCCGATGGGCTGGCGGCCTGGCTCCCGGAACTCGATCTGACCCGGGCGGGCTCGTTTCTGGGTCAGGCGCTGGCCGGCGTTGGTCCGGCCGAGCGCTGGCTTGGCGCCCTCAACGTCCAGGGTCGGGCGCACAACGTGCGGGTGCTCTACGGTGTCGGCGGTCGCGGGCTCGCGTACGCGATGACCCTGGATGGGCTCAGCATCGACGGTTACCGAGGGGTGCCGACCGTGCGCGGCGGGAGCGGCGAGCTGCTTGGGTACGGCCGGGGGCTGCAGTTCAATCTGAACGCCCAGAACCTGGCGGTGGCGTTTCCCGACGTGTTCCGCGACACCTGGCAGCTGCCGTACGCCCAGGGCGTGCTTCAGGCCTGGTTCGGACCCGATTACTTCGGTATCCGCGGGCTCAATCTGCGCGCCGAGGCGTTCGGCTCGCGGGCCGCCGGCGGTTTCGCCATGAGCCGTCCCCCCGACCGGGAAGGCCAGCGGCTGCTGCTGCTCGTCAGCACCAGCCGCATGGGTGTGGCCGAGGCAAAGCGCTTCGTGCCCTACAAGCTCCCGGACGAACTCCGCGACTGGCTGGAGTCGGCCCCCAGGGGCGGCGTTCTCCAAGACGCGCACTTGGCCTACCAGGGTCAGTTCCAGGAGCGGCCGGGCGAGCTGGCGAGGCGCCTCGAGCTCGCCACCCGGGTTCGGGACGGCCAGCTCCGCTACCACGGGGACTGGCCGGTGGTGACCGGGCTGGCGGGCGACCTCACGGTGGCGGGACCGCTGGTGGATATGGCGGTAGACGCGGGCATCAGCGCCGGCGCCGAGATCGACGGTTCACGGGTCCGGGTCGTGGACAACGGCGCTGCGGTGCGGGTGTCGCTCGACGCGCAGACCCTGGGCTCGGACCTCTTGACCTTCGTCCGTACCACGCCGCTGCAGCAGTGGCTCGGGTTCGTGGAGCCGGACTGGTCCAGCGACGGGCCGCTGCGCCTTTCCGGAGACATCAGCGTGCCGCTGGGGCGGACCGATCGGGAACCGGCGGTCCGGCTGCGCGCCGACCTGGAGGGTGTCGACCTGCGCCTGCCGAGCTACCGTCTGGACTTCGAGGCCCTCACCGGCAGCTTCCGCTACCGCTATCCCTATTACGTCGACGCCGCCGGCGTCAGCGGCGAGCTGTTCGGCGAGGCGGTGACCATCTCGGCCAGCACCGATTCAGACGTCGCTGGCGATCGGGTTCACCTGCGTCTCGACGGGCGAGCCCGACCGCGGGACGTCTGGCGGGTCACGGCTCTGGCTGATCCGGGGTTCGCGGCGGGCAGCTTCGCCTTCCAGGCCGATCTGGGCGTCGCGACGACGCCGGATGGAATCACCGACATCACCGTGTTCTCGACGCTGGAAGGCCTGTCGCTGGACCTGCCGGCCGGCTTCGGCAAGCGCGCCGACGAAGTCGTTCCGGCCGACGTCCGGCTGGCGTTTCCCGCCGATCACCGGTCGCTGCATTTCGACTATCGCGACGCCTGGGGCTGGCTCCACTTCGACGATGTTCCGCTGCGGGGCGCGATCGGGTTCGCGGCCGATCCCGAAGCG
>JBFISC010000181.1:0-7519 GCA_041608775.1 Pseudomonadales bacterium
CGATGCCGGCAGCCAGCAGCACGTCGCGGGCGGCGTAGACGAAACCCGGGCTGCCGGCCAGCACGACCTGGCTCGTGCGGTCGCGGAAGCGCGCCGCGTTGTCGGTGAGCCAGCGCAGGCCCCGGTTCCCGGTGGATCGCTCCGGGTCGGCCAGCAGCGTGGTGTCGAGCCACGGCGCATCGAGGGATTCCAGCTCCTTTTGCAGGTAGAAGTCCTGCTCCCGGTCTGCGCACCAGAGCACGCTGACGTGCGCTCCGGGGGCGGCATCGCGAAACGCATCGATGAAGCTCATGGCCTGGGCGATGCCGGTGCCGCCGGCCGCGATCAGCGCCGGGGCCGGCAGCGGCAGCTGCAGCGTCACGTCGCCCGACGGCCCGCGGATCTCCAGGCTGCCGGCCGCGTTCAGCAGCCGGTCCATGCGGGCCGCCTCCGGGGCGCCCGGCTGGGACAGGTAGTGCAGGTGCAGTTGCGGCAGCCGCCGCGGCGCGCTGGCGATGGACAGGGGGATCGACCCCTCGGGGTGGACCACCTCGAGATATTGACCGGGCCGGAAGGAAAACGCCGTGGGCATCCGCAGCACGATGCGCTGCACCGGGTGGCCCGTGCGGGACAGTATGGTTGCGGTATGGGTGTCCGCCAAGACCGCGCCCGATCGCGACTCGACCGGTTCGCTAACGGCCCTTCATCGAGGCGAAAAACTCATCGTTGGTCTTGGTGTTCTTCAGCTTGTCGAGCATGAACTCGATGGCGGCCAGGTCGTCCATGTCGTGGAGCAGCTTGCGCAGGATCCAGACGCGCTGAAGCTCGTCCTCAGGCATCAGCAGCTCCTCGCGCCGGGTGGCGGAGCGACGAATGTTGATGGCCGGATAGACCCGCTTCTCGGCGATCTTGCGCTCGAGATGCAGCTCCATGTTGCCGGTACCCTTGAACTCCTCGTAGATCACCTCGTCCATCTTCGAGCCGGTTTCCACCAGGGCGGTGGCGATGATGGTCAGGCTGCCACCCTCCTCGATGTTGCGCGCCGCGCCGAAGAACCGCTTGGGGCGTTCCAGCGCGTTGGCGTCGACACCGCCGGTCAGCACCTTGCCGGAAGATGGCACGATGGTGTTGTAGGCCCGGGCCAGCCGGGTGATGGAGTCGAGCAGAATCACCACGTCCTTCTGATGTTCGACCAGCCGCTTGGCTTTCTCGATCACCATCTCGGCTACCTGCACGTGCCGCGATGGCGGCTCGTCGAAGGTGCTGGCGACCACCTCGCCGCGGACCGAGCGCTGCATGTCGGTCACTTCCTCAGGGCGCTCGTCGATGAGCAGCACGATCATCACCACGTCAGGGTTGTTGGCGGTGATGGACTGGGCGATGTTCTGCAGCATCAGGGTTTTGCCGGCCTTCGGCGGCGACACGATCAGCGCCCGCTGGCCTTTGCCGATGGGCGCGATGAGATCGACGATGCGGGCCGACAGATCCTCGGTGCTGCCGTTGCCGCGCTCGAGCTGCATGCGCTCGTCGGGAAACAGCGGCGTGAGGTTCTCGAACAGAATCTTGTGCTTCTTCGAGTTCGGCTCGCTGAAATTGATCTGATCGAACTTCAGCAGCGCGAAGTACCGCTCACCATCCTTGGGGGGCCGGATCTTGCCGGCGATGCTGTCGCCGGTACGCAGGTTGAAGCGGCGGATCTGGCTGGGGGAGACGTAGATGTCGTCCGGTCCCGCCAGGTAGGAGCTGTCCGGCGAACGGAGAAACCCGAAGCCGTCCTGGAGGATTTCCAGGGTGCCTTCCCCGTAGATGTCTTCCCCGTCCTTGGCGCGTTTGCGGACGATCGCGGCGACGACTTCCTGGCGGCGTGAACGGGCGAGATTTTCCAGGCCCATCTCGCGGGCCATGTCCACGAGCTCGCCCACGGGTTTACGTTTCAGATCTGTAAGGTTCATAGGTTGTTATGTGTTGACCAATGCTGGATTGAAGATTGGGAACAGAGGTTCTCGGATAGCAGTTCGCAGGGAAGGGCCAAGAACCGGCGGTGGGTTGGCGGCCCAGCTCAAAGAGAAGAATTCGGGGCCGCCAGAATACGCAAAGTCAAGTTTAGTGTTTTGGGTACCGTCGTCAAGCGGTTGCGATCGTTGCCGCGGCAGGCGCTGGAGAGCTTATCCTGCCCCGGCGGCGTCGAGGGTCAGATATTGCTGTCGAGAAATGCCGCCAGCTGCGACTTGGAGAGCGCACCCACCTTGGTCGCCTCCACCTCGCCGTTCTTGAACAGCATCAGCGTGGGGATGCCACGGATGCCATACTTCGGAGGCGTTTCCTGGTTGGCGTCGATGTCCAGCTTGCAGATTTTGATCTTATCGCCGTACTCGCCGGCGATCTCGTCGAGAATGGGTGCAATCATCTTGCAGGGGCCGCACCATTCCGCCCAGTAGTCCACCAGCACGGGCTTGTCCGATTCGAGGACGTCCTTGCCGAAGTCCGCGTCGGAGGTATGCACGATCTTGTCGCTCATGGATGGGTCTCCAGTCAGATGGGCTCGATCGCGCGAGTGTAGCATGAGGTTGAAGCCCCACCGAAAGAACCATGGGACCTGACAATATGCTGCGATTCGAGGTGGCGGCCGGGGCCCGCGGACGGGATCCGAGATGAGCGACCTGTACGCGGCCGTCGATATCGGCTCCAACAGCATCCACCTGCTGCTCGCACGGCGGGTCGGCGATCGCTTCGAGACCGTGGAGCGGCTCAAGGAGAAGGTGCAGCTGCTGGCCGGCTTCGACGGCGTTCGCCTGCATCCCGGAGCCGTGTCCCGGGGCGAGGCCTGTCTCGCGCGCTTCGCCCAGCGGCTGGCCGGCGTGCCCCGGAGCCACATCCAGATGGCGGGCACCCATGCCCTGCGGGAGGCCGGTCAGTCCAGCGAGTTTCCGGCGCTGGCGGCACGCCTCATGGGCGTGCCCCTGGAAGTGATCTCCGGCGCCGAGGAGGCGAGGCTCGTGTTTCTCGGGGTTGCCCACCATCTGTCTGCGGATCCCGAGCAGCCCCGGCTCGTGGCGGATGTGGGCGGCGGCAGCACCGAGCTGGCCTGGGGCGGCGATGCCGGCAGTGAGCCCGTGCGGGTGGCGTCGTTCAAGCTGGGCTGCGTGGCCCTGCGGGACCGCTTCTTCACTGCCGACGCGGGCCAGGCGGAGGCTTTCATCCGGGCGCGGGCCGAGGCCAAGGCACAGTTGGGGGGCCTGGAGCCCTCCGGCGCGGTGGAGTTCATCGGCACCTCGGGCACCGCGGAGTCCATCCAGGCCGTGCTTGCCGCGAACGGCTGGGGCGCAGAGGTGATCAGTCGTGACGGCCTGGCGGCCCTGACGGACGCGATCATCAGCGGCCGCTGGCTGGTAGATGCCGGGCTGCCCGGGCTGGTCCCGGAACGGGTGGACATCTTTCCTGCCGGGCTCGCCATCGTCGACGCGCTGTTCGAGGTGCTGGATCTCGACGCCATGCGGTTCGTCGATGCGGCGCTGGAGGACGGGCTGCTGTGCCGGAGCCTGGAGCCTGCAGCGTTGGCTGCAGACCGGCGCAGCCAGACCGTGGCGCGGCTGAGACAGCGCTTCCGGGTCGACGAGGCTCAGGCGGCCAGGGTCCGCGCCACGGCGCTGGCGCTGTTCGATGCGACCGCCGGCTGGTGGCCGCAGCCGGGGCGCTGGCGGGCGCTGCTGGGGTGGGCCGCGGAGCTCCACGAGCTGGGTCGGGCGGTGGCCCCGCAGCACTACCACCGGCACGGCGCCTATCTGCTGCAGAACTCCGACCTGCGCGCGTTCTCCTACGCCGAGCAGAGCCAGCTGGCGTTGCTGCTGCGCGGCCACCGGCGCGCGTTCCCCGGGCTGGTGCTGCGTGGCTGGGGCGAGGAAGTTCGTGGCGATCTGGTGCGGCTGCTGGCGCTGCTGCGCATCGCGGTGATCCTGAACCGCAGCCACACCGATGCCGACATGCCCGCCGTCAGCGCGCAGACGGAGCCGCAGCGCCTGCAGCTGAAGCTTCCCGAGGGCTGGCTGACGGCCCACCCGCTGTCTGCCAAGGAGCTTACCGTAGAGGCCGCGCAGCTGCGCGACGCGGGCATCCGGCTCGACGTCGAAGGCTGGGGCGGGTGATCCGGCGGGCGCCCGCTCAGCCCCGCAGGGCCTCGGCCGCCTCCAGGGCGAAGTAGCTGAGAATGCCGTCGGCGCCGGCCCGCTTGAAGCACAGCAGCGACTCCAGCATCACCCGCTGGTCGAGCCAGCCGTGATCCATGGCGGCGCGATGCATGGCGTACTCGCCGCTCACCTGGTAGGCAAAGGTAGGCACGCCGAAGCGCTCCTTCACGCGCCGCACGATGTCCAGGTATGGCATGCCGGGCTTGACCATCACCATGTCCGCGCCTTCCTCGAGATCCAGGGCGATCTCGTGCAGCGCCTCGTCGCCGTTGCCTGGATCCATCTGATAGGTGGCCTTACTGCCTTTGCCCAGCGTGGCGCTGGAGCCTACCGCGTCGCGGAACGGCCCGTAGTAGGCGGACGCGTACTTGGCGGAGTAGGCCATGATCAAGGTGTTGACGTGGCCGTCTGCATCCAGCACCTCGCGGATCGCACCCACCCGCCCGTCCATCATGTCGGACGGCGCGATGACGTCGGCGCCCGCGCCGGCGCACACCAGGGCCTGGCGCTGGAGGGCGGAGACCGTAACGTCGTTCAGCACGTAGCCGTCGTCGTCGATGATGCCGTCGTGGCCGTGGCTGGTGTAGGGGTCGAGGGCCGCGTCCGTGATCACGCCGAGCTCCGGCAGCGCCCGCTTCACCGCCTGTACCGCCCGCGGCACGAGCCCGTCGGGGTTCCAGGCTTCGGCGCCGTCGTCGCTGCGGAGCCCGGCGCGCACGTTGGGAAACAGGGCCACGGCGGGAATTCCCAGGCTCAACGCCCGCTCGGCGTCTCTGACGAGCTCATCCACGGACAGGCGCTCGATGCCCGGCATGGACCGAACCGGTTCGCGCTTCCCGGTCCCCTCAATGACGAACATCGGATAGATCAGATCGTCGGCGCTGAGCGTATGCTCGCGGACCAGACGGCGGGAAAAATCTTGAGCGCGGTTTCGCCGCAGGCGCGTCCTTGGGAAACTGCGGTGCATATGTGAGGTCCTATTACGGTTTGCGGGAGCGGGAGCGGGCATGGTAACCAACGACACGGCCGGGGGCAGCAGCCGGCGCACCGTCTACGTCCGGCTGGCGCTGGTGGTCGCGTTGCTCGCGCTGGTGGCCGCCTACGTGCTGTTCGATCTGGGGCGCTACCTGGACCTCGAATATCTCAAGTCCGCCCACGGACGGGTGGTGGCCCTGGTCGAGGCGCAACCGCTGGTGTCCACCGTGGTGTTCTTCCTGGGCTACGTCGTGATCACCGCAGCCTCGCTGCCCGGCGCCGCGGTGATGACCCTGGCAGCCGGCGCGGTGTTCGGGCTGGTCTGGGGGCTCGTCATCGTCTCGTTCGCGAGTTCGGTAGGCGCGACCCTGGCCATGCTCATTGCCCGCAAGCTGCTGGGAGAGTGGGTCCAGCGACGCTTCGCCGATCAGCTCACCTCGGTGAACCGCGGCTTCGAGCGCGATGGTGGGTTTTATCTGTTCAGTGTCCGCATGGTGCCGCTGTTTCCGTTCTTCGTGATCAACCTGGTCATGGGGCTGACGCCGATCCGGGCCTGGACGTTCTACTGGGTCAGCCAGGTCGGCATGCTCGCTGGAACCGTCGTGTATGTGTTCGCGGGCACTCAGCTCGCCTCGGTGGACAGCCTCGGGGATGTGCTGAGCCCCGGGCTCATCGTCGCGCTGTCGCTGCTGGGGCTGTTCCCGCTGCTCGCACGCAAAGCGCTCGGCTGGATCCGCCGGGCCCGTAACAACGTGGTGGAGAAATCCTGATGGCGCGCTACGACAACAACCTGGTAGTGATCGGTGCGGGATCCGCCGGGCTGATCGCCGCCTACATCGCCGCCACCGTGCGCGCCCGGGTCACGCTGATCGAGCAGGACGCCATGGGCGGCGACTGCCTGAACACCGGGTGCGTGCCGAGCAAGACCCTGATCCGCTCCGCCGCGGTGGCCCACAGCCTGCGTGATGCGGAGCGCTTCGGCTTGACGCCGGTAGAGCCCCAGGTGGATTTCCGCCGGGTCATGGGGCGGGTGCACGAGGCCGTGGCAACCATCGCCCCGAAGGATTCCATGGAGCGCTACCGGTCCCTGGGCGTGAACTGTGTGGCTGGGCGGGCCGAGCTCGTCGATCCTCATCACGTTCGGGTCGGGGAGGAGACGATCAGTGCCCGCAGCATCATCCTGGCGACCGGCGCCAGCCCGCTGGTGCCGCCGATTCCCGGACTGGACGAGGTGGCGCCGTTGACCTCGGAGAACCTGTGGCAGCTGGAGGCCCTGCCGGGCCGGCTGCTGGTGATGGGCGGCGGGCCCATCGGCTGCGAGCTCGCCCAGAGCTTTCAGCGGCTCGGCAGCCAGGTGACGCTCATCGACATGGAGCAGCGGTTGTTGCCTCGTGAGGACCCGGACGTGTCGGCGCACCTCGAGCGGGTGCTGCGGCGCGAGGGCGTGGAGGTGCGGCTCGGTCATCGGGCCGCGCGGGTGGCGGCGGATGCCGGGGGCTCCGGCAAGCTGGTAGCCGATACGGCCGACGGCGAGGCGACCCTGGCGTTCGACCGGATCCTGGTGGCCGTGGGCCGGCGCCCCAACACCCGGGACTACGGGCTGGACGCGCTGGGCATCGAGCTTGCGGACAACGGCGCGCTGCAGGTGGATCGATATCTGCGGACCAGTTGCCGCAACGTGTTCGCCTGCGGCGACGTCGTGGGCCCCTACCAGTTCACCCACATGGCCGCCCACCAGGCCTGGTTCGCGGCGGTGAACGCGCTGTTCGGGCGGTTCCGGAAATTCGCCGTGGACTACCGGGTGGTGCCGTGGGCGACGTTCACCGACCCCGAGGTGGCGAGGGTGGGGCTTTCCGAGGAGCAGGCGCGCAGCGAGGGTCGCGACGTGGAAGTGACCGTTTACCCGCTCAATGACATGGACCGGGCCATCGCGGAAGGGGAGACCCAGGGCTGGGTCAAAGTTCTGACCCCGGCAGGCGGCAGCGATCGGATTCTCGGGGTCACCATCGTCGGTGCCCACGCCGGCGAGCTGATCGGCGAGTTCATCGTCGCCATGCGCCATGGGCTTGGCCTGAAGCGGCTGATGAGCACGATCCACATCTACCCCACCATGACCGAGGCGGTGAAGCTGAGCGCCGGCGCCTGGCGCCGCAACCATGTGCCGGAGCGGCTGCTCGGCTGGGTGGGCCGGCTCCATGCCGTGCTGCGCTAGCCGGCGGGCCAGGGCCCGCGGTGGGTTCACACGCCCGGGCTGCGGGCAAGCCGCTTCAGGGTCCGGGTCAGATGGCGCGGGTCGTTGCTCAGGGCGCTGACGAGCTGGCTGCCGTAGAGGGCGTTGAGCAGCTCCGAGGCACGTCGTGCTGCCCGTTTCGGCTTCTGCC
>JBFISC010000182.1:0-7375 GCA_041608775.1 Pseudomonadales bacterium
CGCGCGCCCCCCCGCGCCCCCGCGGCTCTCGGCTTCGTCGAGCAGTGCGACCAGCTTCACCACGTCGCCGGTCCGGGTCTTGAACGGCTTGCCGTCGGTGCCCAGCATGGCACCGAAGGGGTGGTGCTCGAGGGTCATGCCCGGGCGGGTGAAGCCGGCGCGCTCGGCGACGGCAAACACCTGGCGGAAGTGCAGCGCCTGACGCGCGTCGGTGAAGTACAGCACCCGGTCGGCCTGCAGCGTGCCCGCCCGATGACGGATCGCGGCCAGGTCGGTGGTGGCGTACAGGTAGCCGCCGTCGGTTTTCTGCACGATCAGGGGCAGGACCTCACCGTCCTTGCCCGTGAACTCGTCGAGGAACACGCAGCGTGCGCCCTGAGATTCCTCGAGCAGCCCGCGGGCGTCGAGATCCGCGATCACGGCAGCGAGGTCGTCGTTGTAGGCGCTCTCCGCCATGACGTGCTCGGGCCCGAGCGACGCGCCCAGGCGGCGATAGATCTCGTTGCAGTGCGACAGGGAGATCTCGATGAACCGCTGCCAGCGGCGCCGGGTTTCCGGATCGCCGCGCTGCAGGTCCACCACCGCCCGGCGGCTGCGCTCGGCGAAGTCGGCGTCGCTGTCGAATCGGACCTTGGCCTGGCGGTAGAAGTTCTCCAGGTCGCCGAGCAGCTCCGAGTCCGCGCCGGTCTCGTCGAGAAAGGTCAGCAGCATGCCGAACTGGGTACCCCAGTCGCCCACGTGGTTCTGCCGCACCACGCGATGACCGAGCGCCTCGAGCAGCCGGGCCATGGCGTCACCGATGATCGTGCTGCGCAGGTGACCGACGTGCATCTCCTTGGCCAGGTTCGGACAGGAGTAGTCGACCACGATGGTCTGGGGCGCGGCCACCGGCTCGATCAGCGGATGCTCGTCGAGGGCGCGGGCCAGCAGACCATCGTCAACGGTGATGTTGATGAAGCCGGGTCCCGCGATCTCCAGGTTCGCGGCGATGCCGTCCAGATCGGCGCTGTCGACGACGAGCTGGGCGAGATCCCTTGGCTTACGCCCCGCACGCTTGGCGGCGCCCATGATGCCGTTCGCCTGATAGTCGCCGAACTCGGGCCGCGCCGCCGTCTGCACCACGGCCGGTGCCGGTTCTCCCAGACAGGCTTCCAGGGCGGCCGCGATCCGGTCGTTGAGCAGTTGCTTGAGATTCATCGGCCGGTTCCGTTGCCGCGGTGTCGTCGGCTCACGACGCGTCGGCGGGAACCACGTCCTCCGCCTGCAGGCCTTTCTCGCGTTCCGCCACCACGAACGTCACCCGCTGGCCGTCCTTGAGCCCCGGGCGACGGCGCTCGTCGCCTTCGCCCACGGTGCGGATGGAGCGCTGGTGGACGAAGATCTCCTCGCCGCTTTCGCGGATGACGAAGCCGAAACCCTTGGTGCGATTGAACCACTTGACGGTGCCGGTCTCCCGCGGGCCGTCGGCGGGTGCTTCCCGCTTCGGCGGGGCGGCGTCGCCTCGCGAGCGGTTGCGCCCGCCGCCGTCGCCGCGCCGCGGCGGCCGCTGTCGGGACGTGTCGGCCTGCGGCCGGGGCTGGCGATCGGTCCGCGTGCCGGTGGGCCGGCCGGCCGCGGCCGCCGCGCCCCGCGCCGCCAGGCGCAGATTGAGGAGCCCGGAGACCAGCAGGGCGACGAATGAGAGGATCAGCAGCGCGAGGTATTGCCCGGGCCACAGGCGCGTGGTCAGCTCGGTGATGGCGTAAGCGAAGAACAGCGCGCTTGCCGTGGCGATGAACAGGGTTCTCATGGCGGGGTCCGTCAAAGGGTCAAAAGGCCGGCATCATACCCAACCCGGCTGAGGGGGGAAAACCGCGGCGTCCGCGCTGGCTAGAGACGTTCCGCCCGCTCCAGGACGATGGGCGTTTCCGGCACGCCGGCCATGCCGGCCCGGCGCCCGGTATCCGAGAGCTCGATCTCGGTCACCACCTCCATGCCGTCGATTACCCGACCGAATACCGTGTAGCCCGGCTCTCCGGGGGCTGCGTCCAGGTGGGCGTTGTCATCGACGTTGATGTAGAACTGGGCATCGGCGGAGTCCGGGTCGGACAGCCGTGCCATCGCCAGAGTGCCGGTGAGGTTGCGGAGGCCGTTGGCCGACTCGTTAACCACGGTGCCCGGCGGCTCGCGATAGCTCATGTCCGCCTGGTAGCCGCCGGCCTGGATCACGAATCCGGCAATCACCCGGTGGAATATCAGCCCGTCGTAGAAGTCGTCATCCACCAGCCGCAGGAAGTTCGCGACGGTCTGCGGCGCCTGGCGCGAGAACAGCTCCACGTCGATCTGACCGAGGCTGGTGAACAGCCTGACCTTCGGGTTGCCGGCCGGGTCTTCCGCGGCCTGGCCGGCGGCCGCCAGCCAGAGCAGCAACGCTGCCGCGGCGGTGGCCAGGCCTCTGCCTGCGGGGCGCGGCGGGCGGCGGAAACGGTGGCGCTGGGTCATGGTCACTCCTGTGCGGCGAGCATGTCGAGGTAGGCCCGTACCGCTGCGGCCAGACCCATGTTCAGGGCATCGCTGATCAGGGCGTGGCCGATAGACACCTCGGCGACTTCCCGGATCCGGCGGAACAGCGGCAGGTTGGCGAGATCGAGATCGTGGCCGGCGTTCACCCCGAGCCCGATCCCCACCGCGTGGCGGGCCGCCTGCTGGTAGCGGTCGAAGCTGGCGCGGCTGTTCGCATGGTCGATGCCGTTGGCCCACACCGTCGCTGCGAACGGTCCCGTATAGAGCTCGATGCGATCGCTGCCGCAGTCTCTCGCCCGGTCGATCTCAGCCGGCACGGGATCCATGAACAGACTTACCCGGGCGCCCAGATCCTGGTAGCGGGCAATGGTTTCGCGCAGCCGGCCGGTGTCCCCGCTCAGGTCCCAGCCGTGATCCGACGTGAGCTGGTTGTCGGTGTCGGGGACCAGCGTGGCCTGGTGCGGACGCGCCTGCTCGATCAGGACGTCGAAGCCGGGAAAGCCGTTGTCCCGGGCTCCGGCGAAGGGGTTGCCCTCGATGTTGAATTCGATTTCAGGATGGTGCGCGAGCAGCTCGGTCAGGTCGGCAACGTCGTGGGGCCGGATGTGGCGCTGATCCGGACGCGGGTGCACGGTAACGCCGGCGGCGCCGGCGGCGACAACCGTGCTGGCAGCGTCGACCACGCTGGGCGTGTTGCCGGCGCGGGAGTTGCGTACCAGAGCCACCTTGTTGAGGTTGACGCTGAGTACGGTCATGACCAGGCGCTGCGTCGGGGCCGGGCCTTCAGCACGATGCCGAGAATCAGCCCCAGCACCACCAGCCCGCCGCCCACCAGCAGACCGCGCTGCTGGCTGTCGGATGCCAGGCGGTCCCGTTCCTCCACCAGGGTGTCCAGCTCGGCCCGCAGGCGTGAGTTGAGCTCGGCGAGCCGCCGGTTCTCGGCCGCGGTCTCCAGCGCCCCGGCAGACACCCGCTTGATCTCCGCGAGCTCCTGGGTCAGTTGCGAAACCTGGGCGTCCAGGCTGCTGCTGCTCTGCTCCGCTTCCGTGCGCGCCGACTGGACAGCGCCGAGCTGCTCGCGCAGCTCGGACACCGTCTGGGTGAGGCGGGTGACTTCGCGGTTGACGGCCCGGATGCGATCGCGGGCGACGGGCTCGCCCTGCAGATACTGCTTGCGCACCCAGCCCTCCCGGCCGTCGCGGATCCGCACCAGGGCCCACTCCTCTTCCTGGCGCATCTGCAGCACCTCGACCGGCGTGCCCGTGGAGAGGTTGCGGATGATCTCGCCCCGGGTGGACGGCTGGGTGCGGAAGGTGATGAGCAGCTCATCGGAGACGTACATCCGTTGTCCGCCTTCCTGCGCCCAGAGCGTCGCCGCAACCAGCAGCAGCAGCGCTGCGGCAAGCAGTCGGACCAGTCCGGGGGTCGATGGGGTGGGGGTCGCTTGCATCACTCTCCGGTGTCCGGTTGTTCTCTTTGCGGGGCGCCGTTCGGGGCGTCGAGCATGCCCTTGCGGGACAGATAGATCATGGTGATGACGATGTAAAGGAACGTCAGGGCGAACCCGCCGATGAGCTTGTAGCCGACCCAGAACTCCATGGAGAAATTGTAGGCGACCACCAGGTTCAGCGCGCCGGCGATGAAGAAGCCGAGGGCCCAGCCGAAGTTGAGCCGGGTCCACACCTCGTCCACCAGGCTCAGCTGCTTGCCGAGCAGCTGCTTCATGAGGTTGGCCCGGCCGACGTAGTAGCTGCCGACCAGCGACCCGGCGAGGAGCCAGTTGACGATGGTGGGCTTCCACTGGATGAAGGTCTCGTTGCGGAACACCAGGGTCAGGCCGCCGAATATCAGGCTCGCCCATAGGGTCAGGTTCAGCTCGCGGCTTACCGGCTTGCCGAGCAGCCGGTAGGCGAGGACCTGCACCGTGACCGCGACCATGAGTGCGGCGGTCGCCCAGTAGATGTCGGCGGCGAAGAACACCGCCACGAACAGAACGATGGGCACGAAGTCGAGGAACTGGGTCATTGGCGTCGGGGAAATCTGGGGTCAGCGCGCATGGGCGTGAGATAATAGCGCATCAGCCCTGGACGCAGCACGGCGGCAACGTGATTTGAGTCAGTTCTTCGCCATTCATCCGCAGAACCCGCAGGGACGGCTCGTGTCCCGGGCCGCGGACATCGTTCGTGCAGGTGGCCTGGTGGTGTATCCCACGGACACCACCTACGCGCTCGGCTGTCAGATCGGCGACAAGGACGCGCTCGAGCGGATCCGTCAGATCCGCCGGCTGGAAAAGGGGCACGACTTCACCCTGGCGTGCCGGGACCTCTCCGAGATCGCCACCTACGCGCGCGTCAGCGATTCGAGCTTTCGCCTGCTCAAGCAGCTGACCCCGGGTCCCTTCACATTTCTGCTGCCGGCCACCCGCGAGGTTCCACGCCGCCTGGTGCATGCGAAGAAGAAGACCATCGGCATCCGCATCCCCGCAAACGCCATCGCGCTGGCGCTGCTCGAGGCGCTGGACATGCCGATGATGACCACGACCATGCAGTTGCCCGGAGACCCGGCCCCGCTGGGTGACGCCGAGGAAATCCGCGAACGCCTGGAAGCCGTCGTCGACCTGGTCATCGACGGCGGCGGCTGCGGGCTCGAGCCGACCACCGTGCTGGATCTCACCGGCGATCTGCCGCTGGTGGTGCGCCAGGGTCTGGGGGTATATCCGTAGCGGCGTCACCGCAGGTCGGGGCCGGAACCCCGCCAGATCGTTCCCAAAAGCTCGTCCCGGAACCCTATAATGCGCCCTTGTGCGTTGTCCAAGGTGCTGCTTTGAGCAGTAACGAATCGAGCAACCGGGTTCTCTCCGGTATGCGTCCCACCGGCCGGCTCCACCTGGGTCACTATCACGGCGTGTTGCGCAACTGGGTGCAGCTTCAGCACGAGTTCGAATGCTTCTTCTTCGTCGCCGACTGGCACGCGCTGACCACGGACTACGAGCATGCCCAGGGCATCGAGCAGCACACCTTCGACACCGTGGTCGACTGGCTGGCGGCCGGCGTCAATCCGGGCGCCGCGACCCTGTTCGTGCAGTCGCGGGTGCCCGAGCACGCCGAGCTGCATCTGCTGCTCTCCATGATCACGCCGGTGAGCTGGCTCGAGCGCGTGCCGAGCTACAAGGATCAGCAGGCCAGGCTCAACGACCGGGACCTGGCGACCTACGGCTTTCTCGGCTACCCGCTGCTGCAGTCGGCCGACATCCTGATCTACCGCGCCGGAAAGGTGCCCGTCGGTGCCGACCAGGTGGCCCACGTGGAGCTGACCCGGGAGATCGCCCGGCGTTTCAACCACATCTACGGCCGCGAGCCCGGCTTCGAGGAACAGGCCGAAGCCGCCGTGGCGAAGATGGGCAAAAAGGCTTCGCGGCTGTACAAGGACCTGCGCCGGCGCTATCTCGAGCAGGGCGACGCGGAAGCGTTGGAGCGCGCCCGGGCCCTGCTGGCTGAGCAGCAGAACCTGTCCATCGGCGACCGCGAGCGGCTGTTCGGCTACCTGGAGGGTGGTGGGCGGATCATCCTGCCGGAGCCTCAGGCGCTCCTGACCGCGCAGCCGAAAGTGCCGGGGCTGGACGGCGAGAAGATGTCCAAGTCCTACCAGAACACCATCAGCCTCCGGGAATCGGCGGAGTCGGTCACCGAGAAGGTGCGCACGATGAAGACCGATCCGGCCCGGGCGCGACGCAGCGATCCGGGCAACCCCGACGTGTGCCCGGTGTACGACCTGCATCGGATCTATTCCGACGAACGGGTGCTGAGCTGGGCGGCGGAGGGCTGTCGCAGCGCCGGCATTGGCTGTCTCGACTGCAAGAAGCCGCTCATCGACGCGATCAACGCCGAGCAGGAAACCATGCGCGAGCGGGCCCAGCAGTTCGAGCAGGACCCCGATCTGGTACATTCCATCCTGCTGGAAGGCGCGGAGAAGGCGCGCGACGTGGCCCGGGAAACCCTGGATGACGTGCGCTCGGCGATCGGGATCTCGTATAAGTAGGCGTCCCGAAGCATGGTTCGGACAACTGGCTGAAGCGGGCGCCCTGCGGGGCACCGGCGGTACCGGCAAGCAACGAGAGGGCATAGCAACGCATGAACCCGGCACAGCGACCACGGCTCTACGAGGTCCGCGACGCGGACAAAGACCAGGAAACCATCGCCCTGGTGCGTGGCGAGGCGGTGCGTGAGCTGCCCACCGATCTGTACATTCCGCCCGAAGCGCTGGAGGTCTTCCTCGAGACTTTCGAGGGGCCGCTGGATCTGCTCCTCTACCTGATCCGGCGCGAGAACCTCGACATTCTCGACATCAAGGTGGCGACGATCACCGAGCAGTACATGTCCTACGTCGAGCTGATGAAAGCCATGCGCCTCGAGCTTGCCGGCGAGTATCTGGTGATGGCCGCGATGCTGGCGGAGATCAAGTCGCGCATGCTGCTGCCGCGGCCCGCCGGCGATGCCGAGGACGAAGACGACCCGCGCGCCGAGCTGATCCGGCGGCTGCAGGAATACGAGCAGATCAAGGCCGCGGCGGAGGCCATGGACGAACTGCCGCGGCTGGAACGCGACATCTTTCTGACCCACCCGGAGCGGCCGGAGCTGGTCCGCCAGCATGCCGACCCGGAGGTCGATCTCAAGGAGGTGCTGCTGGCGCTGGCGCAGGTGCTGCGCCGCGCTGAGATGTTTCAGCATCACTCCGTGACCCTCGAGCCGCTGTCGGTGCGCGATCGCATGAGTGATGTCCTGGAGCGGATCGGGCGAGCGCGCGACTTCGTGCCGTTCGGCGCGCTGTTCGACGTGAAGGAGGGCCGCATGGGCGTGGTGGTGACGTTTCTGGC
>JBFISC010000183.1:0-7362 GCA_041608775.1 Pseudomonadales bacterium
CATCGCCAGCACCAGGATGGCCTCCTGCATCGCGAACTGCCGGCCGATGCATGCCCGCTGGCCGTTGCCGAAGGGTTTGTAGGCCCAGTCCGGCCGCGCCGCCTCCGCCTCCCGGCTGAACCGCTCGGGGTCGAACGACTCGGGGTCGTCGCCCCATATCGTCGGGTCGCGGTGCAGCATCAGGATCAGCACCGTGATGAAGGTGTTGGCCGGCAGCGGATAGCGCCCGCCGATCACCTCGTCCTGATACGGATACAGGCTGAAGGCGGGTGCCGTCGGCCACAGCCTCAGCGACTCGAGCAGGATCGCTCTCAGATAGTCGAGCCGGGCAAGCTGGCGCTGGTCCGGAGCCGGCGAGTCATGGCCGACGACCCGATCGACCTCTTCGTAGGCTCGGGCCAGCACGTCCGGATGTTTCAGCAGGAAGTACAGGGTGAATGACAGCAACCCGGACGTGGTTTCGTGGCCGGCGATGAGGAAGGTGTTGATCTGGTAGCGGATGTTCTCGTCGGACAGGCGCTCGCCGGTGGTCTTGTCCACGCCGGAGAGCATGTAGCCGAGCAGATCCTGGGTGCCGTCCTCCTGAGGCGCGCGGCGGCGCTCGCGGATGATGTCGTCCACCAGCGTGTTCATGTAGGCGGCATCGCGCTCGAGCTGGTCGAGGCGGCGGCGCAGCGTGACGCTCTCGAAGGGGAGGCCGCGCTGGACCATGCTGGTTTCCAGGGTCCGGGTCAGGGCATCGATGAAGGGGTGGAAGTCCTGACGGTAGAAGGAATTGAACCGGTAGCCGAATCCGCACAGGCCGATGGTATCGAGCGCGAGCGCGGTCATGTCGTGCACCACGTCGACCTCGTCGTCGGCGTTCAGCCGCTGCCACTTGAGACAGAGCTGGGAGGCGATGTCGGTCATCATCGGCAGGTAGTCGACCATGGCCCGCTGGCTGAAGGTCGGCATCAGCAGGCGGTGGGCCTTGCCCCAGTTCGGCGCCTGAGTGTCCGCGGTGAACAGCCCGTCGCCGGCGATGGCGCGAACCCGGCGCAGCGGTCCGCGAACCGCCTTGTCGAAGCGGGCCTCGTCGCACAGCTCACGCACCAGGTCGGCGCCGGAGACCACCACCAGCGGCGTGCCCATCATGTCGAGCCAGAAGATCGGGCCGAGCTTGCGGGTCAACGCCATCAGGCTCTGCAGCGGCGCGCCCCGGTCGATGGTCAGCACGTTGCCGACCAGCGGCTGACCGTCCGGTCTGGGAATGGGTTCGAGATCAGCTCGGGCGCTCATGCGAATGCTCCGTCAACGTGGATCAGGGGATGTGATCCGGCAACAGGTGACGCCCGGTGCCGGCGCCTGGCCCAGGCGCCGGGCTACCGGCAGAGGGCCTTCAGATGCGTGAGCTTGCGATCTCCACGTCCGCATGCTGCCAGGCGATCTCGAAGCGATTGCGCACGTCTTCGGCCGCTTCCATCTCTCCCTGGGCACGCAGCGCCTGTTCGAGCCCGAGCAGCGCCCAGCCGTTCTCCGGCATGATGGCCAGGTCCTGACGGTAGGTGCGCTCCGCGGCCACGGCGTCGCCGGCCGCGAGCTGCAGCGCCCCGAGGGAGTGGCGGGCCGGGTAGTACCAGTTCGGCGGCTCGTTGTAGGGCAGGACGTCTTCCTTCGCGACAGCCTCGGTGAGCTTGGCGATTGCCGCGTCGAGGTCGCCCCGGGCGGCGTCGATCTCGCCGTTCAGCACCAGCTCGCCGATGGCGAGCAGATCGTCGCCGTGGTCGCGCTCGAAGAAGATCATCTCCTCCATGCCGGGCTCGACACGCAGCGCCGCCAGCTTGGCCGACTCCGCCTCGGCGCCGTCGATGTCGCCCTTGCCGAGCAGCGCCCGACCCCGGGCGTAGTGCCACACACCGCGGGCGTAGAGCAGGTCGGCGTCCGGCTCGGCGCTCGCGAGGATGTCGTCCCAGGCGCCGAAGCGCACCTGGGCGAAGGCGGGCTGCATCAGGAAGTGCTGGGCCACGGCCATGCCCGGCGCGCGCAGCAGCTCCGGGGTCAGCCGGGCCGCGGTGCCCTCGGCCATGGCGAAAGCCTGTTCGCTCCAGCCCTCGATCGCTGCCGTGATCCAACCGAAGTGCCAGTTGTGCGGAATGTAGCCGGCCAGGTAGATGGGGCTGTTGGAACGGCAGGCCTGGATGAACGCGCTGTCGGCATCGGTGGCCTTCATGTTGTTCAGGGTCGAGTCGTGGTAGCGACCGATGCGGATGTAGATGTGTGCCGGCATGTGCACCAGGTGCCCGGCAGACGGGGCCAGGTCGGCGAGCTTGTCGGCATAGGGCTCCGCCCGGTCCGCGTCGCTCGATTGCTCCACCGCATGGATGTACAGATGAATGGCGCCGACGTGGTTTTCATCGAGTGCCAGCGCATGCTCGATGGTCTCGATGATCTCCGCCGTCCACGGACGCTCCTCGCCGTCGGCGAGCCAGAAGTCCCACGGATGCAGGTCCATCAGCGCCTCGGCGGTGAGCGCCTGAATGTTGGCGTCGTCCCGGTAGCGGGCGGCAACCTGGCGCATGGCGTTGGCGTAGGCTTCGTCCAGCGCCGTCCGGTCCTCGGGTGCGGTTGGCGCGTAGCGTTCCAGCAGCGCGGCGGTCAGCGCCTGCTCCTTTTCGGTGGCGCCAGCGGCCAGGTCGGCCGCCTTGCTGGCCAGATGGAACGCGCGCTCGGAGTTGCCCGGATCCATGGCCGCGTTGACGTTGGGTCCGAGCACCAGGGCGCTGCCCCAGTAGCACATGGCGCAGCTCGGATCGTGCATGGCCGCCTCGTTGAAGGCGAAGTCGGCGGCAGCATGGTTGAACGCGAACGCCAGCCCCAGACCCTGGTTGAAGTAGCGCTGGGCGGTTTCGGACGAGGTGGTAATGGGCAGGTTCAGATCGCCCAGACCCTCGAACAGCGGCTGCCGCCAGGCTTCCTCGGCGGCGGCGCGGGGCGCTTCCAGCACCGGCGTGCTGTCGGCGGTAGGTTCAGCGGGCTCCCGGGAGCACCCCGGGATCAGCACGGCGGACAGCACGACCGCCATGATCGTCTTGGAACGGTTCATGTGGCTTCCCCCTGCAGTGAGGTCTGGCATGATACGCCGCTCGGTTGACCCCCGGTAGGGCAGCGGCCGTCCGGCCCTCGCGCCGCCCGCCCGGCTTTCGTGACAGGCTCCGGCGGCATCCGGATAATGCGCCGCTCGCTTCCCACGACCCGGCTTCGAATGTTCAGAAACCTGCGTCTTTATCGTCTCCACAGCGCCTGGCCCGAATCCGAGGCGGCGCTGTCTCAGCGCCTGGCCGAGGCCGAGTTCACCCCCTGCGGCGCCTTCAGCGAGCGCAGCACCGGGTGGGAAGCCCCCACCGGCGACGACGCCGACCCGCTGTGCCGGCGGGTGGCGGGCGGCGACCTGATGCGGTTGCGCAGTCAGACCCGGTTGCTGCCGGCGGCGGCGGTGAACGAGGCGCTGGAGGAGCGCATCGACGCGTTCCGCGACCGCACGCAGCGGGAGCCGAGCCGCCGGGAGAAGCGCCAGCTCAAGGACGAGGTGCACGCGGAGCTGATGCCGAGGGCGCTGCTGAAGTCGGATCGGGTCCGCGGCTTCTGCCTCATCGGGGAGTCCCTGATCGGCATCGATACGGCCTCCGAGGCCCAGGCCGAGCGTTTCCTCGACACCCTGCGGGACGCGCTCGGCAGTCTTCAGGTGACCCCGCTCAAGTTCAAGCAGCCGGTGGGTCAGCTGATCCACCGGGTGTTCCTCGGGGACGGTCCGCCGGCGTTCCGGGCGGGGCGCGAGTGCCGGATGCAGGACCCGGCCGCCGGCGCGGCGACGGTGAGCTGGCTGGACATCGACCTCTCGGACGACGACGTCCGCCGCCACGTCCGCAACGGCCTCAAGCTGACCCGGCTGGGCCTGGTGTTCGACGAGCTCGCCACCCTGGTGATCGACCAGGACGGGGTGATCCGCAAGCTGCGCCTGCAGGGCATGGACGCTGCGGAGGACGCCGGCGACGAGGACCCGCTCGCGCGCCTCGACGCCGAGTTCGCGCTGCTGACCGGGGCCACCCGGCGGCTGGTTCAGGCCCTGGCGAAAGCCCTCGGCGGGCTCGATTGACCTCGCCGCCAAGGTCATTCTCCCGATTCCTCCGAGACCGTCTGTGACCTGGTGCCCCCGGGACATGGCTGCCAGCATGGGATCGACAAAAAGCCGTGCGTTCAGGGGCACCGCCAGGCGTAGGATTGGAGCCAATCTCAGTCGGATTCTGCATCGTCATGGCCGGGCTGCCCCAGTATCTGCGCTTCGCTTTGATTGCAGTCTCGCTGGCAGGGTGCGCGGGTTCCTCTGATCGACAGATCTCAGCCGGGGATCGCCTGTTTGGCACCATTCCCGCAGGAGAAACCGCGCTTCGACTCTACGCTCCGTGTTCGGTGCATGCGGCAGACGGGGTCGCCTACGTTCTTCCTGCAGGCGACTACTTGCCACTGGCGGCGGATGCGGCCGGCATATTTTACGGGGTGCCGCGCTCGGCGGAAGTCAGACGCGCTGGGCAGAGCGTTTTCGTATGGCGCCTGGGAATTCACTTTCCCTTTGGCGGACCCTCACGCGCTCCCCCTGCACTGTGGATGGAGGGGGTTGACCCTGAGCGGGGTTCTGCCCGTCGGGTGAAACGCTGGGCATTGCCAGCAGAGTGCTGGCAACCGTACGGGACCCCGCTGACTATCGTGCACAACGCCGCAATCGTGCCCGCACGCCGATAGACCGCGTGCCAGGAGAGGCGCTGCGATATCCCGGAGTCGGCGGTTTCGCTGCGCTCAGCGGCCTCGATTGACCCCGGCCGCCACGCCGCCGCCGGTTCTCATGCCGGCCCCGCCGGGCGTATGCTGAGGGCTTCTCCGAGGCTGACCGGGAGCGACCATGAGTCGGATCGACACCCTGCGCGAGACCCTGGGCGGGCCCCATCCCGCCGCCGCGACCAAGGTCAAGGATCACCTGGAGCCGTTGGTGCAGGCATTCATCTCCGCCTCCCCGTTCGCGGTCATGGCGTCTGCCAATGGCGATGGCGATTGCGACGCATCACCGAAGGGCGGCGTTCCGGGATTCGTCAAGGTCGTCGATGACCGCACCCTGCTGATTCCCGATCTCGGGGGCAACCGGTTGTTCCAGAGCTTTGCCAACTTCGAGTCCAATCCCAAGGCCGGATTCGTGTTCATGATTCCCGGCATGGACGTCACCGCCCGGGTCAATGGCCGGGTGCGGGTGGTGGAGACCGGGGAGCTCGAAGCGCTCGGCATCGCGCCGGAAACCCGGTTCGTCGACGACAACACCCGGCTGGTCCAAGGCCTGCTGCTTTCCGTGGACGAAGCCTACTTCCACTGTCCGCGGTCGTTCCGCTTCGCCGACCTGTGGAACGTCGAGGCTATTCGAGCTAACGCCGGCCGGTCGCTGAAAGATCTGCCCTGAGCCGGCTCAGAAGTCGCCCTCGGCGACCTGGAAGCAGGGAATGCCCAGTGAGCGCCACATGGCCACGACCTTGTTGCGGTCATCGAACACACACAGGACCCGATCGCGCACCGGCAGCACCCAGCTTCGCTTCAGCACCTCGTCGGCGGTGTGGTCACCCTCGCGGCGCATCCGCAGTCGGTGGTACGGGCCGACGTGGGTCGCGATCCAGCGTTCCGTCTGGGCACGGACGATGTCCGAGCGGCCGGAGAAGATCCACAGCTCGTACGGGGTGGGCGCGTTCTGGAACGCGCGATAGGCGGCGATTACCGGCGGGTTCGGCAGGTCGTGGACGCTGGCCTCGAAGAACTCACCCCAGCGCTTCGGCCTTTCCCGCACCAGATGCCGGCGGTGGTCGATGTCCGCCAGGGTGCCGTCCAGATCGAAGATGACAATGTCCTTCGGCACTTTTTCCGTCAGAGCGCGGAGTCTCCGAATGCCGGGCGCCGGTAGCGCAGCATCCTGCCGCTGCCGGCGCCGCTCGCGATCCCGTCGCGGTGGGCGATGACGCCATTGACCACGACCAGGGGGATGCCCACCGGTGGCTGCTTCGGCTCGTCGTAGGTAGCGCCGTCGGCCACGGTGTCCGGGTCGAACAGCACCAGATCGGCCCAGCAGCCGGGCTCGACGCGCCCGCGGCCCTCGAGCCCGAAGGTCGCCGCGGCCAGCGACGTCATCCGGCGCACCGCTTCCTCCAGGGTCAGGACGCCGCGCTCGCGCACGTAGTGACCGAGGATGCGCGGGAACGTGCCGAACAGACGCGGGTGCGGCCGTCCGCGCAGGTCGGGAATGCCGTCCGAGCCCACCATCATGTCCCGATGCGCAAGGTTGGTCTCCACGTCCGCCTCGTCGATGATGAACTGAATGCAGATGGTGCGATCGCCTCTGGGCGCGGTGAGCACGTGCCTGACGGCGTCGGTGACGTCGATGCCGAGCTCCCCGGCGATGTCGGTGAGCATGCGCCCCTCGTACTCACGGAATGCCGGGCAGCTGGCGATGCGGATCGCTTCCGCCAGCTCGCGGCTGGGGTTATCCAGGTTGAAGTACTCGACCATGCGCCCGCTGCCGGCGGTGTAGGGGTACACGTCCAGGGTCACCCGCTGACCGTCTGCCAGCGCCCGGTCCACGCGCGCCAGCGAGTCGCGCACCTTGCCCCAGTTGGCGCGGCCGGCAGACTTGTGATGGGAGATGTGGGCGTGCACGTCGGCGGCGCGGCCGATCTGCAGCGTCTCTTCCACCGCGGACAGCAGGTGATCGCCCTCGTTGCGCATGTGGGTGGTGTAAAGCGCGTCGTAAGGCTTCGCCAGGCGGGCCAGCTCGATGATCTCGTCGGTGGCGCTCCAGCGCCCCGGCCGGTAGATCAGCCCGGTCGAAAAGCCGCAGGCCCCCTGCTCGAGGGCGCGCTCCACATGGCCGCGCATCTGCGCGAGCTCGGCGGCGCTCGGGCTGCGCTTCTCCATGCCCATGACCAGCGCGCGCACGGTGTTGTGTCCCACCAGCATCAGGTTGTTGATGGCCGGCTTGCGCTCGAGGGCCGCCTCGAAGTAGCCGTCCAGGTCGGTGAAGGCGCCTTCGAGCCCCGCGAGGATACCGCCGCTGGCGGCGACCGAGTCTTGCTCCGGATCTGCCGGCACGGCGCTGAAGCCGCAGTTGCCGCTGACCACGGTGGTCACGCCCTGGGCCAGCTTGAACTCCATGCCGGGGTGGCGGAAGAAGGCGCCGTCGTCGTGGGCGTGGGTGTCGATGAACCCGGGTGCCAGGCAGGCGCCGCGGCCGTCCACCTCCGCCCGCGCCGCACCGACCTTGCCCACGCTGCTGATACGCCCGTCGTCGACGCCGACGTC
>JBFISC010000184.1:0-7326 GCA_041608775.1 Pseudomonadales bacterium
GCCAGGTACCAGTCCTGCATGCCGGTCTGGCGCGGCGCCTTGGTAGCGCCGATGCCTTCCCCGTCCCAGCCGTGGCAGGAACCGCAGACCCGGTAGATCTGGCTGCCCCGCGCCACGTCGCCGGTGATGGTGGCCTCCACCGGCAGGTCGGGGAAAGTGCCGATGTAGGCGATGACGTCACGCATGGCCTGATCGGTGGTCAACGTCGCCGCCATGGGCGCCATCTGCCGACCGTAGGTATCGGCGGGATCAGCGCCGCGCACGCCGTTCTTGTAGTACTCGAGCTGACGGCGCAGGTACCAGGGCTCCTGGCCAGCCAGCTTCGGCGCGTTCAAGGCCACCAGGCCCTGCCCCTGGGGCCCGTGGCAGGCACTGCACACGGCATAGAGCTGAGCGCCGCGCTGAGGATCGCCGGCGGGGGCGGCCAGCAGCTCCGCGTAGGTCGGCTGGGCCGCAAGCCACTCCTCGTAGACCTCCGGCTCGTCCACCACCACCATGCCGCGCATGGCGAAGTGGCCGACGCCGCACAGCTCCTCGCAGAGCACCTCGAACTCACCCGTCCGGGTGGGCGTGAACCACATGTGCGAGACCAGCCCCGGCACCAGATCCATCTTCACGCGGAACTGCGCCACCGTGAAATTGTGCAGCACGTCCTTGGAGCGCAGCAGCATCTTCACCGGCTTGCCCAGCGGCAGATGCACCTCCGGGCCGTCGACCAGCACGTCGTCCTGACCGCGCGGGTCGTCCGGGTCCATGCCGAAGGGATTCGCGTCGCTGACGAACCGCGAATCCACGGTTCCCAGCTCGCCATCCTCGCCCGGCATCCGGTAGGTCCAGTGCCACTGCTGACCCAGGCCCTCCACGATGTGGGCGTCTTCGGGAACGTTGACGAAATCGCTCCACACGAACAGGCCCGGCGCCAGCATGGCGGCGACACCGACGGTGGTGATGCCGGTCAGCCACCACTCGAGCTTGCTGTTTTCCGGCTCGTAATCCGCTCGGCGGTCCTTGTTGTAGCGGTACTTGATGATGCAGTACGCCATGAACAGGTTCACCGCCACGAACACGAATCCGGTCACCCAGAAGGTGATGGTGATGGTGTCGTCGATGGTGCTCCAGTTCGACGCCAGCTCGGTGAGATACCACGGGCTCAAGAAATGAAAGAGCACCGAGCCCACCACCAGAATCACCACGGCCACGGCAATCAGCATTGTTATCCCCTACCAGTTTTCCCCGCGTTTCCATCGCGAGCCGGCCGCACCGCGCGCAGCCCGCGACGACTACCGAACCCCCTGCTCCTCGATCAGCTGCTCAAGCCTCGCACGCAACGCCGCGCCCTCGACCTCAGCGCCCGTCAGCGCCTCGCGAACCACGCCGGCGGCGTCGATGACGACCAGCGCCGGCAGCACCTCGACCCCGAACCGCCCGGCGATCACCCCGCCGCTGTCGGCCACGACGGGATAGCTCACCGGCACCTGCCGGAGAAACCGCCGCGCATCGGCGGCGACCGCGTCCACGTTGACGCCGACCACCTCGAACTCGTCACGAGCGTACGCCCGGCGCAGCGCGTCGAGGTCCGGCATCGACCGACGGCACGGCGCGCACCAGGCAGACCAGAAATCCAGGTAGACGACCCTGCCGCGATAGTCGGCAAGGTGGAGTGAATCCTGCGGAGCATGGAGAGAGGTGAACGAAACCTCGGGCGCGGGCTGACCCACCACCATCAACGATGCCGTCGCGACAGGCATCGCGGGCGCCGTCGAGGTCGTCGTTGTCGCCGGCACCGCGCGGGCTGAGCCGAACGGCGCGAACAGCAAGAGCACCAGCCCGATCATCGGGCCGCTGCGTGCTACCGCATGCATGGCCTCCTCTTACGCCATGGCACGCCCCGGCCCCGGTCGCGGCCGGCTCCCCCGTGCCTTACTGGCGAATCCCTCTTGACTCCGCATTCTGACAAAGTATCTCGCTGAAAGGAAACCCCCGGGATCGGGGTGTGCAATGCCGCAAGCAGACCGGAGCCGGGACGGCAACGGCTTCGGTGGTAGAGTTCTCCTCCCGGGGGGGAGGACCAGCCATGGCGCAACTCGACGTCACGCCCGCGCCGGCGTTCGGCAAGACCTACCGCTCATACGCGTTGGGCCTGCTCACCTGCGTCTACGTGCTCAACTTCATCGACCGCCAGATCGTGGTGATCCTGCAGGAATCCATCCGCGTCGATCTCGGCCTGATGGACTGGCAGCTCGGGCTGCTGTCCGGGTTCGCATTCGCCATCTTCTACTGCACCCTGGGGATTCCCATCGCCCGGCTCGCAGACCGCGGCAATCGCAGCACCATCATCGCCGTATCCATCGCGGTGTGGAGCGCCATGACGGCGCTCTGCGGCACCGTGCAGGCATTCTGGCAGCTGCTCCTCGCCCGCATCGGCGTCGGCGTGGGCGAGGCCGGCTGCAGCCCGCCGGCGCATTCCATCATTTCCGATCTGTACCCGCCGGAAAAACGTTCCACCGCTCTGTCCATCTACAACATGGGCATCTACGTCGGCGTGTTCTTCGGCTACCTTGCCGGCGGCTGGCTGGATCAGGTGCTGGGCTGGCGGGTGGCGTTTCTCGCGGTCGGCCTACCCGGCCTGCTCGTGGCGCTGATCGTCAAGACCACGTTGCGCGAGCCGCCCCGCGGTCTTTCGGAGCAGGTAGACATTGCCGGCAGCACGGTGCCACCGCCCGCAGCCGGGCCGCTCCTGGACGTCTTTCTGGAGCTCTGGAACCGGCGTTCGTTCCGACATCTGTCGCTGGCCGCCGGCCTGCACGCGTTCGTCGGCTATGGTGCCGGAAACTGGATGCCGCCATTTCTGGCCCGGGCCCACGGCATGGAATCGGGCGAGATCTCCACCTGGCTCGGCCCGATCGCCGCCGTTTGCGGAGCCGGCGGTGCTTTTCTCGGCGGCGTGCTCACGGATCGCTACGGCATTCGCGACGCGCGCTGGTACATCTGGATTCCCGCCGGCGCCATCGTCGCGTCGGTGCCGCTGCAGCTGTTCGTGTACACCTGGCCCGACCCGGTGGTGGCGCTGCTGGTCTACAGCGTTCCCGTGGTGCTCGGGGCCATGTACCTCGGGCCCATGCTGGCCATGGTCCATGGCATGGTGCAACCCCGCATGCGGGCCTTCGCGTCGAGCATCCTGTTCTTCGTCCTGAACCTGATCGGCCTGGGCCTCGGCCCCCTGGTGACCGGCATACTCTCGGATCTGCTGGCCGTTTCTCTGGGCCTGGCAGAGGGACTGCGCTGGGCGCTGGTCATCGTCACCCTGGCGAACGTGTGGTGCGTGGTGCACTACCTGCTCGGCGCCCGGACTCTGAGAACCGATCTGCTCTCGCGCCCGGCCGCTTGATATACTCCGCTATCACCAAATCTCCTCCACGGCCTGGAAGGAGATGCTGTTCGGCGCCATCCACAGGCGTTACTCGGACGACGCACGGGACCGGGCGCTAACCTAGCCAGGTACATCACCGATCGGGAGCAAGGGAGAAGTATGCTGAGGGGAGCAGGAAGCTGGATCACCATTGTGACCCTGGCCGCGCTGGCGACGCCCGGGGTGGCCGCAGACTACGTGGCGCCCCGGGGGCCCGGCGGCGAGCATCCGGATCTGAACGGCATCTGGCAGGCGCTGAACACCGCCAACTACGACATCGAACGCCATCTGGCGCGACATTCCATGCAGCTTCGGGACGGCCCGCACGGTCCGCTGCCCGCCGTGGATCTGCTGAAGCTAGGCGCCGTGGGGGCGGTGCCCCCCGGGCTCGGCGTGGTGACGGACGGGCCGCTGCCGTACACACCGGAAGGGCTCGCAAAAAAGCGCGAGAACGCGGCCAACTGGCTGGAGCGCGATCCCGAGGTGAAGTGCTACCTGCCCGGGGTGCCGCGGGCGACCTACATGCCGCATCCGTTTCAGATTCAGCAGAGCGCCGCTGCGATCCTGATCATGTACCAGTACGCCAACGCGGTGCGGGAGGTGTACATGGAGGACGTGGGCGAGGCTCCGGTGGATTCCTGGATGGGTCAATCCGTCGGCCGCTGGGAGGGCGACACCCTGGTGGTGGAGGTCACCGGGTTGAACGATCAGACCTGGTTCGACCGGGCCGGCAACCACCACAGCGATCAGCTCAAGGTGACCGAGCGGTACACGCCCGTGGGCCCGCACCATCTGCGCTACGAAGCCACCATCGAGGATCCGGTAACCTTCACCCGACCGTGGAAGATGAGCATGCCGCTCTACCGGCGCATGGAACCCGACGCCCGGCTGCTCGACTTCCGTTGCGTCGAGTTCGTCGAGGAACTGATGTACGGCGAGTGGCGGCGGCAGCCGCTGCCACGGCCATAGACCATGGAGGGAATCACCATGAACACACTCAGTGGCTCTCTCGCCGGTGGCCTGCTGGCCGCCGGCCTGGCCGGTGCGGCGATGGCGGCGGAGATCCCGCGCACGCCCGAAGGCCGCCCGGACTTTTCCGGCACCTACAACGTCGCCACGCTGACGCCGTTGCAGCGTCCGGAGATGTTCGGCGACAACCTGGTGCTGGCGCCGGAGGAGGCAGCGCGCATCGCCGAGGAAGAGGCTGCACGCCTCGCAGAGGATCTGGAGCGCGACGACCCCAACCGCGGCGCGCCCCCCAAGGGCGGCGACGGCTCCACCGGTGCCGCCGGCAACGTCGGCGGCTACAACGCCTTCTGGATCGAGCGCGGCGACGGCGCGTTCCAGATCAACGGCGAGTTCCGAACCTCCATCATCACCGACCCGGCCAACGGCCGCTTCCCGACGATGACCGCGGCAGCCATGAAGGGCCTGATGGAGCGGCGCCGGTTCTACCGGGAAAACACCGGCGAAGCCTGGTGGCTGGAGGCCGGGGGCGTGGGCCCCTACGACGACCCGGAGCTGCGCCCGCTCGGCGAGCGCTGCCTGCTGGGGTTCGGCTCAACCGCGGGGCCGCCGATGCTGCCGGTGCTGTACAACAACACCAAGCGCATCATCCAGAACCCGGACACAGTGGTGATTCTGGTGGAGATGAACCACGACGCGCGCATCGTCCGGATGAACGCCGAGCATGCGCCTCCGGACCAGCGCTTCTGGCTCGGTGACTCGATCGGCTACTGGGAAGGCGACACCCTGGTGGTCGATACCACCAACTTCCGCAACGAAACCGCCATGTACAACGCCACCCGCGACCTGCACGTGGTGGAGCGTTTCCGCTACGGTGAGGACGGACAGCTGATCTACAGCTTCACCGTCGAGGATCCCAACGTCTGGACCGAGCCGTGGAGCGGCGAGTACCCGTGGCCACGAACCGACGACCGGATGTTCGAGTACGCCTGCCACGAGGGGAACTACGCCCTCGGGGGGATTCTCCGTGGCGCCAGAATTCTGGAGCAGGAGACCATGGACGCGAAGCCGGACGCAGGCTCCGACTGAAGCAGCCCGTTAGCATCGAGGAGAATTGCAGTATGAACCAGACACTTGCCACGATCCTGGCGGCCGGCGCCGTGGCGCTCGCCCCCGTCGCTGCGCTGGCGCACCACGCCTTCGGCGCGGAGTTCGATCCCAACCGCCCGCTGGTGCTGCGCGGCCCGGTGACCAAGGTGGAATGGGTCAACCCGCACACCTGGATTCACATTCAGGTGGAGAAGGAAGACGGCACCTCCGAGGACTGGATGGTGGAAGGCGGCACGCCGAACACGCTGCTGCGCAACGGCCTGAACAAAAGGTCGCTGGAACCCGGCACCTTCATCGTGGTGGACGGCTATCAGTCCAAGGATCGCTCGAACCGGGCCAATGGCCGCAACGTCACCCTGGAGAACGGCGAGAAGATCTTCATGGGCTCATCGGGCACCGGGGCCCCGAGGGACGGCGCGGATCCGCGGGAGCGCCGCTGACCCGTCCGGGCAGCGGCTGCCCGGAACCCGAGCAACCCGCCCCCGACCCCACAGACCCGGAGGCTGCGGGTCCGGCTCAGGGCAACGGCGATTCCAGTATCGCTTTGCCGATGACCTGACGGTCGCGAATCAACTTCAGCGCCGCTGCCGTCTGCGCCAGCGGCAGGCGATGAGAGATGTACGGATTGATTCGCCCGCTGGCCAGCCAGCCGAGCAGCACGGCGCCGTTGCGAGCGGCCCAGGCCGGATCGTGCCGGTTCAGCCCGCCGATGGTGAAGCCAATCACTTCCGCGTCCTTGACCAGCAGATGATTGGTCTTGGCCAGTGCCGGCCGGCCGCTGGTGAAGCCGACGACGAGAATCCGACCCAGGGGCGCAACGCAGCGCATCGATTCATCGAACACGTCGCCGCCAACCGGATCGTAGATCACGTCGGCGCCGCGACCCCCGGTGAGCGCCTTGACCTGATCGCGGAATCCGTCCGTATAGTCGATCACATGATCCGCGCCGAGCTGACGGGCAATGGCCCGCTTCTCCCCGGTGCTCGCCGTGGCGATCACCGTAGCGCCCATCAGCTTGCCGACGTCCACAGCGGCAAGCCCGACCCCGCCGGCAGCCCCGTGCACCAGCAGGGTCTCGCCGGGCTGCAGGCGGCCCCGCTGCAGCCCGTGCAGAGCGGTAGCGTAGTTGGCACGGAAGGCCGCAGCGGCGGCGAAATCCACCGTGCCGGGCAGCCGCGTCACGCGCTCGGCACGCACCACCACCTGCTCGACGCAGCCACCGGGACTGAGCACCCGGTCACCAGGGGCCAGGCCGGATACATCCGCGCCGACCTCGAGCACGACCCCGGCGCCCTCGCCACCCACCACGAACGGCAGCTGCGGCTTCACCTGATACTCACCGGCGATCATCAGCAGGTCGGTAAATGCCACCCCGCGGGCGGCCAGCGCCACCTTCACCTCACCAGCGCCCGGCGCCGGCGGCTCTTCGACGTCGCGAACCACCAGATCGTCGGGCCCCCCGAGCTTTTCGCACAATACGGCCTGCATACGCGCCCCCCGGCCCCGGTCTACTCCGGGTCCGCCACCTTGATCATGAGTTTGCCCAGGTTCCCGCCGGTGAACAGCATGCGGAAAGCCTGGGGAGCATTCTCCAGCCCCTCCACCACGGTCTCGCGATACTTCAGCCGGCCATCGGCAATCCAGCCGCCGAGGGCCCGGGTGGCCTCCGGAAACTCGTCGATCCACTCGGTCACCAGAAAGAAGCGGTGCGCGGGCGGCTCCGGCAGCGCGCCGAGCACGTCGAGCGGCGAGCGCACCTCCTCGGCGTGCTCGGCGTTGTAGGCGGAGATGAAGCCGCAGACGGGCACCCGCGCACCGCGGTTCAGCAGCGGCACCACGGC
>JBFISC010000185.1:0-7119 GCA_041608775.1 Pseudomonadales bacterium
CGTAGAACAGCAGCGTCTTCGTGGTGAGGATCGTGGGGTGCGCCAGCTTCCCCGTGCGCGGCAGCTCCACGCCCTGGAGCGCCGGATGATTCCGGATGGCATCCGGCGTGTCGCCGTTGGGGATGTGCCAGGCTTTCGTGCCCTGGGTCAGGTCGAGGGCGACGACGCTGCCGTACGGTGGTTTGAACAGCTCCAGGCCCTGGGGCCCGCGGATGCCCCCCGGGCCGGTGGAGACATAGCCGGCGTTCGAGCCGCGTTCGCTGCCGGCCACCAGGGCGATCACGCTGTGGCCCCGCTCGGTGGCGACGTAGAGCATGCCGGTTTCCGGGTCTACCGAGGAGCCGCCGGGAATGTTGGCGCCGCCGTTGGCGCCCGGCTGCACGAAGGCGCCCTTGGTGCCGTCTGCGGCCTCCAGCAGCGAGGGCGGGGTGAAGATCGGGCCGAGCCGGTAGTTGCGGGCGATGACCAGGGCCTGCTCGCGCAGCTCCGGGGTGAAATCTATGAGATCGTCCTCGGTCGCCCCCTGCAGCTCGAAGGCCGGTGGCTTGGTGACGAACGGCTGGGTCGGGGACAGCCGCTCGCCGGGCACGTCGGACTGGGGCACCGCGCGCTCCTCGATGGGCCACACCGGTTCGCCCGTCTCGCGATTGAACACGTAGGCCCAGCCCTGCTTGGTGGTTTCGATCACCATCGGCACCGTGCGCCGGCCCATCTTCACGTCGATCAGCTTCGGCGCGTTGGGGTTGTCGAGGTTCCAGACGTCGTGGTGCACCATCTGGAAGTGCCAGCGCCGTTCGCCGTTCTTCACGTCGAGGGCGAGGATGCTGGTGCCGAACAGATTGTCGCCGAGCCGGTCGCCGCCGTAGTAGTCGTTGGTAGGCGTGTCGGTGACCACGTAGACCAGGCCCCGCTCGGAGTCCGCGGACAGCGGGGCCCAGGCGGAAACGTTGCCCGTGTACTCCGCGCTGCCGTTCTCCCAGGTGTCGTAACCGAACTGACCCCGCTTCGGGACCACGTCGAAGCGCCAGAGCATCCGGCCGGTCTTGGCGTCGTAGCCGCGCACGTGGCCTGGCACGTTCTCCTTCTCGCTGGGGTAGTAGCCGCGGTCGTGGCTGTTGCCGACGACGATCACGCCGTTCACCACGATCGGCGGCGACGAGGAGGTGATGTCGCCGGCGTCCCCGAGTCCCGTATCGGGATGGATCGCGTAGTCGCCGAGGCCGAGGTGCAGGTCCACGATACCGTTGATGCCGAAGCCGGGAATCGTGTGCCCCGATTCGGCATCCAGGGCCACCATGTAGAACCCCGGGGTGATCACGTAGATCACGTCGCGGCCGTCGACGCTGGCGTACGCCACGCCCTTGCCGTAGTTCTTGCGCGTGGACTTCTGCCAGCGCGGGTTGTCCTTCATCCGCCAGGTCCACAACGTCTCGCCGGTGCCCGGGTCGATGCTCACGACGGTGCGGCGCTGGCCGGCCACGGCGTAGAGCTTTCCCTTCACGTACAGCGGGGTGGCGCGCAGGATGTAGTCCACTTCGGGACCGAAGTTGTCGGCCTTCCAGCGCCAGGCGACTTCCAGCTCCTCGAAGTTGTCGGCGTTGATCTGGTCGAGGGGGGAATAGTGGGTGCTCGCTTCGTCGCCGCCCCAGTAGCGCCACTCGCCGTTGGCCGTGCCGTCGTTCAGTCCGGCCAGAGCGGGCGCCCAGACGGTCGCCAGCAACAGCACAGTCGTTGCGCGCTGCGCTGAAGATCGCAGGTGCTGGAAAGTCATGCTGAGTTTTCCCCCGTGAACGTCGTTCATTCTTACTTATGGTTCCCGGCTTCGAGCCCCGGGCGGGCCGGTTCCGAGGCAGGCAATTAAGCCTCGGATGAGGGTGATATTCAATTCTGCGGCTGGCTTGCGCCAGGATTGTGGGTCGTGGCTGCGGCGGGGCGTCGAAAGGTCGGAAAATCGCCCCCCGGAACGGCGCGCCGTCCCGGGGGGCGCGAGGGTGGCGTTGCCGACCGGATCAGTTCTGGGCGACGTCGACACCTTCGATGATGCGGCCGGCGTAACGGCCCTGGTCTACGCTCACCTCCAGCACCCGGTTGCCGCTCGGCGTGGTCGAGCAAGCGATCTTCACGGCCTCGCTGTCACCGTCGCGGAAGGCGTAGCCGTTGAGGAAGTACTGGCGCGAGTCGGCGCGGTCGTAGATGTAGTAGCGGGCGTTCGTCTTGATGACGCGGACCTCGCGGTCAGCGGCGTCGACGCAGAGTTGGTAGCCGCGGGACTCCGCGGCCGAGCTCGGGGTGGCAGCATGGGCGACGCTGGTCGCGGCAAGGCCGCCGAGTACCAGGGCGGCGGTGAGGACTCGAAGCGGGTGTTGCAGCGCGGTATACATGAGAACCTCGGAGTTGCGTTTTGGTGTTACGCAAAGTAACAATCATGGCCTGAAGTGAGAATAAACGTAACGTAGAAAGGGATTCTCAGTCCTATGTACCCCGTACCCCCTCGCGTCACGGAGTCCGCGACGGCATCGAGCGCCATGATCGAATTGCGAGTCTCTCACCGACCATGCCCGTAGATCGCCTGGGAGAGCTGGACTGGAACCTGGTCCGCACCTTCGTGGCGGTTGCGCAGAGCGGCAGCCTGGCGGCAGCCGCACGGGAGCTGGGGCTCGCCCACCCGACCGTCGCGCGCCACGTGCAGAACCTGGAGGCCGCGCTCGGGTTCAGTCTGTTCGATCGGCGCGCCACGGGGTTGAGCCTGAATGACGCCGGCCGTCAGCTCGTGGACTCGGCGCGAAGCATGCTGGAAGGCGCCCGCGCCTTCGAGCTCGCGTCCCGGACGGCTTCGGCGGCGGAAGGAGGCCTGGTGCGGATCACGGCCTCGGAGTTCGTCGCCGACGTGTTTCCCGAGTTGTTGGCGCCGCTGCGCCGAGCCGGTGACCGTGGTCTGATCAACATCGAGCTGCTGATCGCCAACGATCTGCTGAACGTCCTGCGGGGCGAGGCCGACATCGCCATACGCCACGTCGAACCTCAGCAGCAGGAACTGGTCCGCCGCCGTCTGGCGGGACTGCCGGCGGGGCTGTACGCCAGCCGCAGCTACGTGGCGGAACGGGGCGTGCCGGATCTGGCCGGCATGGAGCAGCACTGGTTCATCGACGGGGTTCGCACGCCGCGGCTGGCGGGCGCGGCGCGGCGCATGGGCTACGACATCGCCAAGGACCAGTTCGTGTTCCGCACTGACAGCTTTGCCGGCCGGGTGAACGGCGCTGAGGCCGGCTGGGGGATCACCGTGGTGCCGGCGCACGTGGCGGCGAGCCGGCCGAAGCTTGTCAGGGTGCTCGGCGACGTGCCGTTCAGCGAGATCGAAATGTGGCTGGTGGGGCGCCGGGACGTGCGCACGACGCCGTATCTGCGGGACGCGTTCACGACGTCCGGGGAGATGCTGAACGAGTTCGTTGCCGGTCTCGCCGGTGAGATCCGGCCGCCACCGTTGGCGGCGCCTCAGTCGGAAGGCTGAGCCGGGCTCAGGGCGCGCTGTTTCCCCAGTTTGACCGTGGCGACGTAGAACAGCGCGCCGCTCGCCACGATCGCCAGACCCATGAGCCCCTCCTCCGGGCGTTTCAGCAGAATGTAGCTCAACGTCCAGCCGGTGAACCCGAGGAACACCAGCGGCGGCAGCGGGTAGAGCGCAGCCCGGTACGGACGGGGCAGGTCGGGTCGACGCCAGCGCAGCACGAACAGGCCGAGCACGGAAAAGAACGTGTTCAAACCGAGGGTGAAGCCGACGAACACCAGGATCGATTCGAACGATGCGGTGACGATGAATATGAGCGCCAGCGTCGACTGCAGCGCGACGGCCAGGTCCGGAACGCCGTGGCGGTTGGTTCTGGCGAGAAAGCGGAGCGCCGGGAAGTCCTGGCCGATCACCTGCAGGACCCGGGGCCCGGCGAGCACCATGGCGCTCACCGTGGAGATCAGCAACGCCGCCAGCATCACCCCCATGGTGGCGGCGCCGGCGCTGCCGAAAGCGTGCTGGGCAGAGACGTAGCCGATCTCGATCTTGCCGGCCATGGCTGCCATGGGCGCAACGTAGAGGAACGTGAAGTTGAGCAGCAGGTACAGAACCATCACCGCCAGCGTGCCGACGATCAGCACCCGGGACAGGTACTTCTCCGGGTCGATGAGCTCGCTGGTGAGATAGGTCGCGGCGTTCCAGCCCGTGTAGGCGTAGTTCACGTAGATCAGCGAGACCGCGAACGCGCTGCTGGTCAGCAGCGCGCCGTCGCCGGGTCCGGGCAGGAAGCTGATGTCCTGAGGGCTCTCCACCAGCGCCCAGGACAGCGCGCAGAAACCCAGGATCAGCACGACCTTGAGCACGGTGAACGCGCGCTGCACACCGCCGCTGTTGCGCCGGGTGCTGGCATGGACCGCGGTGAGCGCGAGTACCAGGGCGCAGGCGAGCCAGGTTGCTGACAAGCTGGGGAACACAGAGCTGAGATAGCTGCCGAAGGTGATGGCCGCCAGGGCGGTGGGGGCCGCGAAGCCGATGGTCGCGGAGACCCAGCCGGAGATATAGCCTGCAAGCGGGTGATAGATCTCGGTGAGGAAGTTGTACTCACCGCCCGATCGAGGCAGCGCGGCACCCAGTTCCGCGTAGCTGAGCGCACCGCAAAGGGCGGTAAGCCCGCCGACTACCCAGAGCATCATCAGCACGAAGCCGGACTGGATGTCGAGCAGCTGGAATCCCAGGCTGGTGAACACGCCGGTACCGACCATGTTGGCGACGACCACCGACATGGCGGTGTTGGGGCTGAAGCGGCTCTCCTGCATGCCGATGGAACCGAGCCCGTCCTGTCAGCGACGGTCGAGGCGGTAGACCAGGGCGTCCTCGAGCCAGTTCTCGTCCTGATCCATCCCGTACTTGTCGGCATAGCGATGCGCAACGGCCCGCCGCTCCGCCGTGTCGGTGACCGGGTGAGCGAGCAGGGGATACACGGTGGTTCCGACCCGCAGCCGCACCCGGGGATCCGCGTCGATGTAGCTGCTCCAGCGGGTGCCGTCCGGCCCGGTGCCGATATACACGTCGCGGCCGATGCCCACCGCCCAGATGTTCACGGAGTACGGATCATTGGGCCGGGTTTCCACCTGAAAGGTCTCTTCGTCGGCGAGCGCCGACCAGTCCTCGGGCGGCGTCTGCTCGTCGCCGGAAAGCCTGCCGCCCGCAAATACGATGAACGGCTCCGAGCAACCGGCAAGCAGGATCAGCATGAGCGCGACGGCGAGGTATCGGTGCATATTGCCAGGTGCCAGCGACTCGTTCAGTCCGCATTAGCGCCAAATCCGCACGATAAGTAAACTGCTTTGTGACCACGCGGTGTGGACGTCTGACCCCAGGACTCGATCATGCGGGCAATGCAGCTGGAAAGACCCGGAGGCCGCTTCGAGCTGGTCGATCTCCCGATGCCCGAGCCGGCCCCTGGAGAGGTGCTGATCCGGGTGGCGGCGTGCGGTGTGTGCCGCACCGATCTGCATGTCGTGGACGGCGACATCACTGAGGGCCGCTATCCGGTGGTGCCAGGTCACCAGATCGTCGGCGAGGTGGTCAGCGGACCGCCCCAGGGGCCGCGGCCCGGCACCCGGGTGGGTGTGCCGTGGCTGGGCTACACCTGCGGCGCCTGCGATTTCTGTCGCGCGGACCGGGAGAACCTGTGCGACAACGCCGAGTTCACCGGCTACCAGCGCCCCGGGGGCTACGCCGAATACGTGGTCGCCGATCCGCGCTTCTGCTTTCCGCTGCCGGCAGGGTATCCGGACGCACAGGCAGCGCCGTTGCTGTGTGCCGGGCTGATCGGCTACCGCGCTCTGGCGATGACCGGCAGCGCGCACCACATCGGCTTCTACGGCTTCGGGAACGCGGCGCACATTCTCACTCAGATCGCCGCCTGGCAGGGCCGGCAGGTTTATGCCTTCACCCGCAGCGGGGATCGCGACGGCCAGACCTTCGCGCGGCGCCTGGGCGCGGTCTGGGCAGGCGGATCGGAGTCCGCGCCACCGCGACCGCTGGAGGCCGCCATCATCTTCGCGCCGGTGGGCGAGCTGGTGCCGCAGGCGCTGGCCCAGGTGGTGAAGGGCGGCCAGGTGGTGTGTGCCGGCATCCACATGTCGGACATCCCCGCGTTTCCCTATCGCCTGCTGTGGGGCGAGCGGAGCGTGCGCTCGGTGGCGAATCTCACCCGGGCCGATGGCCGCGAGCTGCTCGAGCTGGCGCCGCGTGCGGGGGTCAGGACCGAGGTTCGCCGTTACCCGCTCGAGCGCACCGCGGAAGCCCTGGACGATCTGCGCCGGGGCGACGTGGCGGGGGCCGCGGTGGTCACGGTGTCGGCGCGCTGATTCAGGGCAGACGCGACCGCGGCTCGGTCAGGGACTGCCGGCGGGATCGAATACCCGTTTGTGCGTGACCGTCGCGCCCTGGTTGGGATCGAGCTTCACGGTTACCAGCAGGCGCCCGTCCCGGCGCACCTCGAAGCTCTGCCGCACCTTGCGGCTGGTCGTCTCGTAGCGGGTGCTCAGGCGCCGCCGGTCCCAGCGGCTGATCAGCCCCTGGTCGTTGCCGCGTTTGAGGGTCTCGCTGCCGACACCGGCGTAGCTCAGATGCAGTCTTTCTCCCTGGGGCTCGATGACGAGCTCGGCGGTGCGCAGAATCTTCGGCTCCTGGGCGGTGCCGGTCACCGGCGGCAGGCCGCTGCCGCCGCTGCCGGGCAGCGGGATGCCGCCGACGCTCACCGTGGTCTGCGGCACGCGGCTGAACAGGCCCTTGCTGATTTTCGGACCGTCGGGCTGCTCGGCGTTGGTCAGCTCGTGATTCAGCACCCAGCGGCCCGACAGTTCGGCCGCGCCCGCAGCGGCGCCCGCGGCGGGTGTGGGAGTCAAGGCAAGACTGAGGGCGAGGCTGAGGCCCAGCAGCGCCGCACCAGATCCGTTCGGAAGCATCATAGAAGTTATGATCGCAGCGTGGCGGGAAGGTTTCACGGACGGCGGAGGCCGCTGCGGTTAGCGGCCGCCCGCTTGCCGCGCGCCGCTTGCCGCCTTCCGGCTTTTCGGTAATGGTGGGCTGGTACGGCAGCAGGA
>JBFISC010000186.1:0-7037 GCA_041608775.1 Pseudomonadales bacterium
ACCACCAGCCCTTCCGACGATTTCTATCTCCTGAAGCTCGACGCCCAGGGCAACCGGATCTGGGACCGGGCGCTGGGCGGGACCGGGTTCGACAACGGCGTGGCGCTGGCGGCCACCCGCGACGGTGATCTGGTGTTCGGCGGCTTCGCGCAGTCGTTCGGCGCCGGGGCCTTCGACATCTTGCTGATGAGGCTCCGCGCCAACGGGCTGCCCGCCGGGTCGTGCAGCTTCCTCGCCACCCCGACGGATCCCAACGTGTGGACGGGCGCTCTCACGCTGGTCAACCCGACGCTGGTTCCCACGCCGGCAGCCAGCGCTCCGCAGCACCCGCCGCCTGCAGCTGAATCACTACCAGCACAACGCCGAGCGACCACATCAACAGGTATGTGGGAAATGCGATAGCACCGAGAATCCGCTGACGATTCATGGCCGTTCTCCTGGATGCGGTCAACCGCGGCGGTTCAACGCACGCTTGAGTTCCTGAATTCGATCCATGCTCTGCTGCATGGACTCCTGCTGCTCCTTGCCGTTGACGACGATGGGCTTGAGCAGAATCACGAGCTCGCTCTTCACCCCGGTCTGGGCCTTCTGCTTGAACAGGTAGCCCAGTCCCGGCAGCCGACCGAGGCCTGGTACCCGGGCGTTGTTGTCCTCGCTGGAGTTCTGCATCAGCCCTCCGATCACCACGATCTGGCCATTGGCGGCGCGAACGATGCTGTCGGACTCCCGTATCTGGCTCGCGGCAAGCGGTACCTGCTCGCCGCTGATGTTCTTGAGCTGCTCCTTGACCTCGCTGACCGTCGGGTGGATGTGCAGGATCACGTCGCCCGCGTCACTGATCTGCGGCGTCACGTCCAGCGCGATGCCGGAGAAGAACGGTGTGAGCTCGGGCGAATCCACGGTGTTGATGGCGCTGCCGGCCGTTACCGTGTTCGTGGAAATGTCGGTCACGAAGAATTCATCGTCGCCCACCTTGATCACCGCTTTCTGGTTGTTCACCGTGGCGATCCGCGGGCTGGACAGCACCTGCACGCTGCCCTGCGTCTTCAGCAGATCTATGGCCGCTTCGAAGTCTCCGTAGCTGGCGTTGAGGGTGAAGGCACTGCCCAGGGGGTTGAAGAACTCACTGCCGGCGCCCGCCAGAAACTCACCCGCGGTGGAATGCTCGCTGCCCGCAGTGGTCACCACGTTGCCGGCGTCGTCGATGAAGGACACCGGCTTGAAGGTTCCTCCGGAGGCATCGCCGAAAGTGTTCCAGTTGATGCCAGCCTGAAAGCCCTCGCGCAGAGTCACCTCGATGACCTTGGCTTCGAGAATCACCTGCCGATGCAGCGTGCTCTCCACCCGGGAGAGGTAGGCGCGTACTGCATGCAGGGAGTCGGGCCGTGCACGGACCACGACCAGACCAACCTGAGGGGTGACGACCACCTGGTTGCCGGCGTCGCCGGCAACGATAGCCGTCAGCGTCTCCTTCAGCTCCTTCCAGAAGTTGGTCTCCGCAGCGGTGTTGATGCTGGTTCCGACCACGCTGCCGCCGCCTCTGCCCCGGTCGCCGTAGCCGCCGCCGTAGCCCGCGGCGCTGGAGTCGGACCCATCGTTGTACCGGTTGCGGTTGCTGCCGCCGGAATCGGTGACCTTTCCCGCGCTGACCTGCGTCTCCGAGCGCCCGGAGCGCTCGACGTTCAGATAGTTGACCTGAAAGATCTCGGTGCGAAGCGCATCCGGATAGACCTGGAGCAATCGATCCGTGAGCGTGTAGTCGTAGCCGTACACGTCACGCATGATGGCCATGACTTCCGGCACGCTCACGTCCTTGAGCTCCAGCGAAACAAGCCCGTCAACGTTCGGGTGAACCACCATGTTGTAAGACGTGTCCTGGACGAGACCGCGGAAGAACTCCTGCGCCGGAACGCCGTCTACAGCCAGGTCGAAGCGTTCTTCCGGGATCGAATCCGTCGATGCTTCCGGCGGCATCAGCGCTTCCATGAGCGCGCGGTTGACCTCCTCCTGGCGTCTGGCGACACGCTCGTTCTCAGCGATGCCTTCCTCGAGGACCGCCACGGATTCGTCCACGCTCTCCGTAGACATGGCCGTCCGCGGTCCCACCGAGCTGCAGCCGCTGAGCATCAGCACGGCCGCGAGGGTCATCACTCCAATCGTTCTCACCGCAATTCCTTGTGCATTCGTGAGTTTCCGATCTCCAGCACCAGCCGCGGCGAATCGTTCACGCTGACCACCACGCTGTCCGGACGAATCTCCCAGACCTTGATTCCGCTGCGCGACTCGCCCTCGCTCATCCGTTGACCGTCGATGACAGCCACGCGGCGGCGCGGGCCTATCAGCACCGAATCGAGCGACGGCCGTTCCCGCGCGGACACCGGCGCTGCGGCGGCTGCCGGTGCGCGCAGCGGCCGGGTCGGATCGCTCATCGGCGCACTCACGTTGGCCACGCCGCCGACGCTCATCATGACGAGCAGCAGAAGCACGCAGCTAAACGCCGATCCAGGTCTTTTCACGACTCAGGGTCTCGATTTCCAGGGTTACTTTGGCAACGGGGTACGCCCGCACCTCGTAGTTGAGCAGACGCCAGCCGAACCGCCAGGGCCCACGTTCCAGTTCGTCCAGATAGGCCAGCACGTCGAAGTACCGGCCCTCGAATTCGAGGCGCAACGGGTGTCGGTAGATCCACACCGGCGCGCCTGAATCGCTCTCCAGCGTTCCCGCGGAGCGCGCGGACGGCCCGGCCGACAGATCCATGGGTTCTGCCGGCAGGCTCTTGATCCGGGTCAGGGACAGGCCCTGGTGCTTGCGGATCACGTCCTCGAGCAGCGAGGGCATGCGTTCCGGGTCGACGAAACGGTCGAGCAGGCCGCCGAGCGATTCGTTCATCTCCCGCAGCTTGGCGTCCAGCCGTTGCCGCTCCCGGATCAGCCGCTCGTCCGGATCGGAGGCGAGGGCCTGCTGCAACCGGACGCGCTCCGCCAGCGCCGCGTCGATCCGCTCGTCAGCGGAGCGGACCGCGCCACCCAGGCGCTGGTTCGCGTCACTCAGATAGCTGCCGAGCGTGACTGACCACACGGCCCAGGTCACCGCCAGCAGGGTCAGGGCGACCAGCCCGCGTTCCCGCACGCTGAACGTGCGATAGCGGTCGACCAGGCTCGCGAAGATTGCGCTGGCCCGGTTCATCCGCCGGACTCCCGTGCCGGCCCGACGATGTCGAATCGCAGCAACCCGGAGTCCTGCGCCTCGAGGCGAAACTCGTCGAACCGGTGACCGCGGAAGCTGCTACCGTCGGACAGGCGCTTGAGGAACTGGGGCACGCGGATCGGCGCCACGGTCTCACCCGACAGCACGATGTGGGTACCACCGTGATTGAACTCGATCCGGTCCAGCGCCAGCCCGTCCACGTGCTGAGCCGCCAGATCATTGAGGTATCCGGAGAACCCGGTCTCACGGATCTGCTCGTAGCTGCGCACCGCTTCCACCATGAGGGTCTGGTTCTGGAACAGTTCCCGCAGCACCGCCACCTCGCTGACCAACTCGGGATCCGGGTCCGCCACCACCGAGGCCTGCAGCTCCGCGTTCTCCCGTGTCATGGTCTGCCACTGGCTCTGCCGCTCCGCCTGATCGGCGGCCAGCGACCAGGCGCGCAGTCCCTGCCACGTGGAGAACAGCACCAGGGCAACTACCAGCGCGCCCCAGACGACCGCCACCTGGCGAACGGTGAGCGGCTCGATGCCGGGTCTCAGCTCGTCGCCGAGCAGGTCTACCTGCTGCATCATGCCGCGTCCTCCAGGCTCGCGGCAGCGCTGGGCTCCTGCTGAAAGAACGGCCGAAGCACACCGCCGACGGCAGGCAGGGCCGCGGTGAGGGCGTTGCGCACCGCGATGCTCGGCGCCTCCCAGTCCACGGCTTCCGGTTGCATGCCCTGGTAGAGGTGCAGGTCGAAGCGGGCGGCAAGCTCGCCGTACATCTTCCGGACCGGAACCGGAAGCATGTCGTCCAGATACCGGACCACGCTGTCCTGCCAGCCATGAGTGGTGGCCACTACCAGGGTGCTGCACGGCTGCTGGCCCATGGCGCTCTCGTAATAGTCGATGGAGCGCTGAACCTGCAGCAACAGCCGGTCCTTGAAACCCTCCCAGGCTGCCTCCGAATGCTCGCCAGGAATGCCCGAGATTCTGCGCGATAGAAACAGCTCGTCGCCGCGGGAAACGTTGACCACGCCGCTTGCCGGGGTGAGGCGGAGCAGGCCCACCGAGCAGTCCGGCTCCGGATGCAGGGCGTAGGCGATGTTGCGCAGCGCCAGCTCCGAGACGTCGACGCTGCCGACCCGGACACCGGCGCCGTGCACCCGGTCGACCAGGCGCTTCAGCGCCTCCTTGTTCAACGCCACCACGAACACCATGGAGCGCTCGCGGCTGGCCGACTCGGGCAGAGGAAAGACGTCGATGGCGGCCTGGTCCGGGGAGTAGTCCAGCACGTCCTGCAGTCGCCAGCGCACGGCTTCGCGGACTTCCTCTGCCGGAACGGGCGGCCGCTCGAGCAGCGTCACCGTGTAGAGCTCGGGCGCCAGCACCAGGTTGCATTCGGCGTCTCCCAATCCCACGGCGCGCGCCTGTTCCCGCAGCACGTCGGCCGCGTCGGCGAGCTGGCCGATCGGATCGGCGCGCAAATCCAGGCTGAAGCGGTCGCCCCGGGGCACGGCCAGGGCCGCCGCCACGCTGCGCGGAGACAGGTAGACGGCTGCCCCCCGGCGCTCGCCGCGGGCGCGCCAGAGGGGCCAGCCGGAAAGCCAGCGACTGAGCATGGGTATCCGTTGCTCCGGGTTTACCTTGAAATCAGTATAGGAACGATCGCTATGCCTGCCGGAGCCGCCGCACATGCCCGTCAACGTCGCCCTGTACCAGCCGGAAATCCCACCCAACACGGGCAACGTCATCCGGCTGTGCGCCAACACCGGTGCCCGCCTGCATCTGATCGGACCGCTGGGCTTCGAGCTGGACGACGCCCGGTTGCGCCGCGCGGGCCTGGACTACCACGAGTGGGCTCAGGTAGCCGTCCATGAGGATCTGACTAGTTGTTTGACGGCTCTGCGGCCACGCAAGGTCTACGCCTTCTCGACCCGGGGCTGTAACGGCTACTGGCAGGTGGCGCCGGGGTCGGAGGATCTGCTGCTGTTCGGCCCGGAAACCCGCGGGCTGCCGGAGGACGTGCTGCGCTCGGTGCCGGCGGCGCAGCGGCTGCGGCTGCCAATGCTGCCCCATTCGCGGAGCCTCAACCTGGCCAACGCCGTGGCGGTCGCCGTCTACGACGCCTGGCGTCAGCAGGGGTTTCCCGGCGCCTGAGCGTCAGTGGGTGGTCGCCGGCGGCGGGTTGCCCCCGCTGTCGGCGTTCTGCTTACGCAACGCCTCCGCGTACAGCGCTTCGAAGTTGACGGGTGCCAGGTGCACGGCAGGAAAGCCGCCCTTGACCACGAGACCGTCCACAGTCTCGCGGACATACGGAAACAGCGTGCCTGGACACAGGGTGCCGAGAACGCGCTGGGTCGCCTCGGGTGCGAGCCCGGAGACCAGGAATACCCCGGCCTGGTGCACCTCGACGATGTACGCGGTCTTCTCGCCCTCCCCGGTCGCCCGCAGCGTAGCGCACAGCACCACCTCGTAGCGCTGCTCCCCGAGCCGCTGAGTGCGGGTGTTGATGTCGAGCTTGAATTCCGGCTTCCACGCCGCCGCGAACACGGCCGGCGAGCGGGGGCTCTCGAACGAGGCGTCCTTCAGGTACAGGCGCTCGAGCATGACCTGGCCCTGGGTCGTGGCGCCGGATGCCGGTGTGTCCGCAGACTCGCTCATCGCCTCAACCCTTCACCACCGGCAGGTTCTGGTTGCGCCACTCCACCATGCCGCCAGCGAGCCGGCTGACGTTCTCGAACCCCTGTTTGCGCAGCAGGGTTCCGGCGGCGCCGGAGCTCTGGCCCATCTTGCAGGCGACCACGATCGGGCGCTCGCGGAACTTCTTCAGCTCGTCGAGTCGACCTTCGAGACTGGCATTGGGGATGTTGACCGCGTCGACGATGTGGCCGGCCTGGAATTCCTTACGCTCGCGGATGTCGACGATCACGGCACCCTCACGGTTGACCAGATCCACCAGCTGCTGAGGGCTCACCGAGCGCCCACCGCGTCGCGTCTCGTTGCGGACGAACAGTGCGAGCAGCAGCACGAAGGTACCGACCAGGAACGGATGGTTGCCGATAAACTCGAGAAATCTTTGCATCGGGGGCTTGCGGCTCGGGTGGGCACTTACAAAACCGCGCGATTATACACACCTGCCCCGGCAGCCGAACCCGGGTTCGGCGATGGCGAGTCTGCTAAACTGCGGCGCCTCGCGGTTGGGCAGCACGACCATGAAGAAGACCACCCTGCTGGTCGTTCTCGACGGCTTCGGCTACAGCGAGAGCGACGACGCCAACGCCATTTCCGCCGCCAGCACGCCGCACTGGGACCGCCTGTGGTCCGAGCGCCCGCACACGCTGATCTCCGGCTCGGGCGGCGACGTCGGGCTGCCGGACGGGCAGATGGGCAACTCCGAGGTCGGGCACATGAACCTCGGCGCGGGCCGGGTGGTGTACCAGGATCTCACCCGCATCAACCGAGCCATCGTTCAGGGTGAGTTCCAGCGCAACCGCTCCCTCAATCGTGCCTTCGACCGCGCGAAGAAACGCGGCGGAGCGCTGCACGTGATGGGGCTGCTGTCGCCGGGCGGCGTGCACAGCCACGAGGATCAGCTTTTTGCCTGCATCGAGATGGCCGTCGCGGCCGGGGTCGAGCGGGTCTACCTGCATGCCTTCCTGGATGGCCGCGATACGCCGCCACGCAGCGCGTTGGCGTCCCTGGAGAAAGCCAGCGAGCTCTGCCGGCGCCTGGGCAACGCGTCCGTCGCCTCCATCGTCGGCCGCTACTTCGCCATGGACCGCGACCGCCGCTGGGACCGGATCGAACGCGCCTACAACCTGCTGACCCGTGGGGAAGCACCGTTTC
>JBFISC010000187.1:0-6997 GCA_041608775.1 Pseudomonadales bacterium
CTACCGCGAGCTGCTGGCGGACGAGGAGCTCATGTCCCGGGTCCAGCACTTCGAGTATCAGGACGCGCGGGGCGGTTACGTCTTCGTCGCCTGGAACCAGCAGCGCAACGGCGAACCCACCTGGTTCGCCGATGCCCGGGTTCGGGAGGCCATGACCTACCTGACCGATCGGGAGCGGATCGTGGACGAGGTCTTTCTTGGGTTTGCTCAAACCGCCAACGGCCCGTTCAACCCCCTCGGGAGTCAGCACAACACGGAGCTGCCGGTGCGTGCCTACGATCCCGAGCGCGCCCGAGCGCTGCTCGCCGAGGCGGGTTTCGAGGATCGGGACGGAGACGGCGTCGTGGAATCCCCGTCGGGCGAGCCGTTCCGGGTCAGCTTCATGTACCCGGCGGGCAGCGATGACTACAAGCGTCTTTCGCTGCTGCTGAAGGATCTCTACGTGCGCGGGGGCGTGATCCTCGAGCCGGATCCTGCAGACTGGCCGCTGGTGCTGAAGGCCATCGACGACAAGGCGTTCGATGCCATTTCGCTGGGCTGGACCAGCGGCTTCGAAGTCGATCTGTACCAGTTCTTTCACTCGTCTCAGAGCGGCCCCGGTGGCGACAATTTCGTCACCTATGCGAATCCCGAGCTGGACGCGGTGATCGAGGCCGCCCGTGCCGAACTCGACGAAGAGGTCCGGATGGTGCTGTGGCGCCAGGCACACGCGATGATCTGGAAGGACCAGCCGTACACGTTCCTGATGCGCAGCGCGCGCCTGGACTTCCTGGCTGACAGGATTGCCAACGTTCAGCGGGTGAGGGCGGGGTTGAACTGGCCGGGGCTCTGGCGCATGCCCACGGAGTGGTACGTGCCCGCAGCGCTGCAGAAGCACTGAGTCGGCAGGTCGGATGGCCAGCTACATCATCCGCCGGCTGCTGCTGATGCTGCCCACGCTGTTCGGCATCAGCGTGCTGGTGTTTGCAGTAATGGCCCTGGCGCCGGGCGGCGTGGGTGCCAGCCTGATGAGCCGCGCCGGCGACATGCGGCCGGAGGAGCGCCAGGCAATGATGGCCTACTACAACGCCCGCTACGGCCTGGATCGGCCGATGCCGGTTCAGTACTTGCGCTGGCTGAACAATGTCTCGCCCATCGGCTTCGAGTCCCTGCCCGGGGGGGAGCGCGGCAGCTTCGGTTTCAAGACCCCCGATCTCGGAATGAGTTTCGTCAAGAACCGGCCGGTGCTCGATCTGATCGCCGATGCGCTGCCGGTGACCCTGCTGCTGAACGCGCTGACCATACCGCTGGTGTTCGTCGGTTCCGTGATCATGGGGGTGTACACTGCGCGCTTTCGCGGTCAGGCGCTGGACGTGGGCATCGGCACCGCCAACCTGGCGCTCTGGTCGATCCCGGCGATCTGGATGGGGGTGTTGCTCATCGGCTTCCTGGCCAGCGAGCAGTATCTCAAGTGGTTTCCTACTTCGGGTCTGTCGACGCTGGGCTCGAACGCCTGGACGTTCCTTCCGGAGAAGACCGCCGAGGGCTGGCGCCCGGGCTACCTGCTGGACCTGCTCTGGCACCTGGTGCTGCCGGTGTTCTGCCTCACTTACTCAGGGTTTGCCTTTCTCACCAAGCTCACCCGTGCCTCGGTGCTCGAGAACCTCCAGGCCGACTACGCCAGAACGGCACGGGCCAAGGGTCTCAGCGAAGCCGTGGTGCTCTGGCAGCACGTGTTCCGCAACTCGCTGCTGCCGCTGATGACCGTGGCGGCAACCATACTCCCCGGTCTGCTCATCGGCTCGGTGATCGTGGAGAGTATCTTCTCGATCGACGGCATGGGCCGGCTGGTCGTGCAGGCGGTGCAGATGCGCGACCGGGAGACCGTTCTCTCCATCACCCTGATCACCGGTCTTCTGACCCTGGCTTCCTATCTCATCGTCGACATCTGCTACGCCCTGGCGGACCCGCGGGTGAGCTATGAGTGAGACCGTGACCGGTGGGGTCACGCAGCATGACGGCCCGGAGAGCTTCCGTGCCCAGGTGGTGCGGCGAACCTGGGCACGACTGGGTGCCCGGATCGGCATCGCCTGGATCGCCGTGGTGGCCCTGTGCGCCGTGTTCGCGCCGTTTCTCGCCAACTCGCATCCGCTGCTGATGCGCCGCGGCGGCGTCTGGTCGAGCCCGCTGATCGAGCATCTCACCTGGATCGACGTCAGCCTGCTGGCCGCGTTCGGCGGCCTGCTCGTGGCGTGGTGGCTGCGCCGGTTCCGGCGGACGCTGCCGCTGGCGCTTGCCGGGGTCACCCTGGTCGTCCTGATCAGCTACTTCGGCGTCAACCCGCCGGCAGCCGTCATCTACGAGCAGTACCGGACGGGCCTGGCCAGCGAAACCATAGAAACCGCCGTGTTTGCGCCGGTGCCGTTCTCGCCCACCGATCGCTCCCGGGATAGGCCGCGCTCGCTCACGGCCCCGGATGCGGTCCATCTGATGGGCACCGATGAGGATGGTGCCGATGTCCTGTCGCGGATGATCCATGCCTGCCGCATCGCGCTCGGGATCGGCTTCGTCGCCACCGGCATCGCGCTGATTCTCGGCATCGTCTACGGCGGCATCATGGGTTTCTTCGCCGGCTGGGCGGAGATCCTGATGATGCGGTTTCTCGAGATATTCGAATCGGTGCCGCAGCTGTTTCTGCTGTTGATGGTTGTGGCGTTCTTCGGCCGCAACATCTACCTGATGATGGTGGTGATCGGGCTCACGTCGTGGCCGGGCTACGCGCGCTACCTGCGGGCCGAGTTCCTGAAGCTGCGCAGGCAGGATTTCGTGCAGGCGGCTCAGGCGTGCGGCCTGCCGGTGACCTCGATTCTGTTCCGCCACATGCTGCCGAACGGCATCGCGCCGCTGCTGGTGGCCGCCAGCTTCGGCATCGCCTCGGCCATCCTTGCCGAGGCGGTGCTGAGCTTTCTCGGTCTTGGCGTGGTGGACGAGCCGAGCTGGGGCGGCATGCTCAATCAGGCGGTGGGTCCCGGCGGCACCTTCGCGCCGTGGCTGGCAAGCTATCCGGGACTCGCGATCTTTCTCACCGTGTTCGCCTACAACCTGATCGGCGAGGCGCTGCGGGACGCCATCGATCCGCACCTGAGCCGCGAGCGGAGCTGACCGTGCTGTTGAGGGTGACGGATCTGTGCACCACGTTCGGCGACGGGCCGGCGGCCGTGGATGGCGTCTCGTTCGAGATCGCTTCGGGCGAGACGTTCTGCCTGGTGGGAGAGTCGGGCTCGGGCAAGAGCGTGACCGGGCTCTCGCTGCTGCGACTGCTCGATGGAACCACCGCGCACCACCCCCGGGGCGCTGCGGTTTTCCGCTCACCACGCCTGGACGCCGGCACGGTGGATCTCATGCGGATTCCCGAGACCGAGATGCGCCGGATCCGCGGCTCGCGAATAGCAATGATCTTTCAGGAGCCGATGACGGCACTGAACCCGGTGCTCACCATTGGCGAGCAGCTCATGGAGCCGCTGATGCTGCACCTGGACATGGACGAGTCCCGGGCCCGGGCCCGGGCGCTCGACGTGCTCGAGCAGGTGCACATGCCGGAGCCGGAGCGCCGCCTGGACGAATACCCCCACCGCCTGTCCGGCGGTCAGCGCCAGCGGGTGATGATCGCCATGGCGATGGCCTGTGAGCCGGATCTGCTCATCGCTGACGAGCCCACGACCGCTCTGGACGTGACCATTCAGGCGCAGATCCTCGAGCTGATGGCCGAGCTGCAGCGGCGGCGCAACACCGCGCTGCTGTTCATCACCCACGATCTGTCGGTGGTGGCGCAGATTGCCGATCGCATCGCCGTGATGCAGCAGGGCCGCATCGTCGAAACCGGAACCCGCGACGAGGTGCTCTACCGGCCTCGACATCCCTACACGCGAGCACTGCTCGATGCCCTGCCGAGTCGCATGAAGCGGCGCCGCGGGGGGCATCACGCGGACGTCAGCCACGGCGGCGACGCGCTGCTGCGGCTGGAGAAGCTGCGGGTCTACTTCCCGGTGTACCGGGGTGTGCTGCAGCGGCATGTAGACGACGTCCGGGCGGTGGACGACGTCAGCCTGGACGTGCAGCGCGGCCGGGTGCTGGCCCTGGTGGGAGAGTCGGGTTCGGGCAAGACCACCCTGGGGCGGGCGATCCTGCGCCTGGTGCCGAGCACCGGCGGCCGGGTCCGCTATGCGGGCGAGGATCTGCTGTCACTGAGCGCGCGCCAGATGCAGCGTTACCGCCGGGAGCTGCAGATCGTGTTTCAGGACCCTCAGTCCTCGTTGAACCCTCGGCTGACCGTCGCTACCACGCTGACCGAACCCATGGCCGTGCACGGCATCGGCGAAGACCATGTGGAGCGGGTACGCCTTGCGGCCGGGGTGCTGGAGCGGGTCGGTCTCGAGCCGCGCATGCTCGACCGCTTTCCCCACGAGTTTTCCGGCGGCCAGCGCCAGCGTATCGGCATTGCGCGGGCGCTGGTGCTGAATCCGTCCTTCATCGTCTGCGACGAGGTGACCAGCGCCCTGGACGTGAGCGTGCAGGCCCGGGTGCTCGGGCTCCTCGACGAGCTGCGCGTGGAGTTCAATCTGACCTACCTGTTCATCACCCACAACATCGACGTGGTACGTTACTTTGCCGACGAGGTGGCGGTGATGTATCGCGGGCGGGTGGTCGAGCAGGGTCCGGTGGACCAGGTCTGCAACCGACCGGAGCACGAGTACACGCGCACGCTGCTGGCCGCCGTCCCGCAGTTCGAGCCCGCCGGGGAGCCCGGCTGAACGCCTTCGAGCGTCAACCGGTGACCAGCGTGATCACCGCCGCGGCGCTGAGCGTCAGTGCCAGCAGGACGGTGTAGATGCTACCGAGCGCGATGAACTTCACCAGCGTCAGCGGCCAGCCCTGGGCGTACACCCGCCGCTGCATGATGAGCAGGTAGGCCGGCACCCACGCCAGCGACAGACCGTGCGCAAAGTCGAGGCTGGCTCGCAGCCCGGCGCCTTCCGGGACCCATCCGGCGAGGGATTCCAGCGCGGTGGACACCAGCAGCGCCATGCCCAGGAAGGCGTGGCTGTGCAGGGTGACCACCATGTGCGACATGTACAGGCGTCCGGTGAACGGGTAGACGAGCTTCAGCAGCAGGGCGAAGATCGGCATGAGCACGAACAAGGCGGGCGGCAGCAGGCCGAGGAAAGCCTCTACGAAACGCGCCGGCTCCTCCTGGGCGAGCCGGGCATTCTCCAGGCCGCGCTCGATCCATTGGTTGAGCTGCCGGTTGACGCCATCCGGGAGCCAGTCGATCTCCACCGGATTCGTGACCGGGTTCCACGGCTCTGCCTCGTCTTCCAGGTACAGCATCGGTCGCGGCAGCGGCTCCGGCGGCGGCTCCTCTCCGGCGAGCCGGGCTGCCTCGACGGCTTCCAGCCATTCGATGCGCCGCACCGTCTCCCCGCGAACCGCGCGCTTTGCGGTTTCGAGGCGTTGCGCCAGCCCTTCTCGGCTCGGATCTTCCGCCCGGCTCGCCGTCAGCGCCTGCTCGATCCTGCCGAGCGCGCGGTCCCGCGCAGCCTCGGCCTCGGGAACGGTCGTCGCGTCGTACAGGCCGCCGGCTACTTCCGGGTCCACCAGCATCCGCGTCGGCTGAACTGTGAGCTGCAGTACGAGAAATGCCAGCACAAGCAGCACGAACACGAGGCGGAATGGGGTGACGAAGCGGATCCGGCGGCCGGCGAGGAAGTCCAGGGTCAGCCTGCCGGGGATGAAGTACAGCGGCAGCAGCGTGCGCCAGATCCTGGCGTCGTACTCGAACACGGTGTCCAGCGCATCGCCGATCACCGAGCGGAAGTGCCGGATCATCCCCTTCACCGGCTGGCCGCAGGCGTGGCAGTACGGCCCGCGCAGCAGCGCCCCGCAGTTCAGGCAGTGCTGGTCGGGCATCGGCAGATGGCTGAGCAGGGCTGACCCCCGGCGGAGGACCGGCCGCTGTGGTCGGCGATCAGAGTTCGCGTTTCGGCCACGGTACCCGTGGGGCGTTGCTGTCGACGGCCTTCACGCCCTTGAACACGAACTTCTGCACTCTTTTGCCTTCGTAGGTCTCGGTGGTGTAGAGGTTGCCCCTGGAGTCGGTGGCGATGCTGTGCACGGCGAAGAACTGGCCGGGCTGCCGACCGCCGTCGCCGAAGCTGGTGAGGATCTCCAGCGTCTGCCGGTCGATGACGTAGACCTTCATGTTCTTGCCATCGGCCAGATACAGGTAGCGCTGCTCCTTGTCGCGGGAGAACGCGATATCCCAGGTGGAACCGTCGCCCAGGGTCTGTGGGGCAATGAACTTCTCGATCACGAAGGTGCCGTCGCTGGTGAACACCTGGATGCGGTCGTTGGCGCGGTCGCACACGTACACGAAGCCATCGTTGGACGGCTCGGCGCAGTGCACCGGATTGCGGAACTGCTGGGCAGGAGGCGCAGCGGGGTCGTAGCGGCCCAGATCGGCGTCGTCCGGCTTGTTGCCGTATGCGCCCCAGTAGCGCTTGAAGGCGCCGGTGTCGGCATCGAGCACGGCTACCCGTTTGTGGCTGTAGCCGTCGGCCACGTAGGCCTCGTTGGCGGATGCGTCGAACGAGATTTTTGCCACCCGGCCGAAGAACGTCTCGCTGTTCGAATTCACCTCGGCGCCGGGCTCACCGATCTGCTTGAGGAACTTGCCGTCGCGGCTGAAAACGAGGATGTGGCGGTCATCGCGGCCGTTGCCGCCGATCCAGACGTTGTCCTTGGGGTCGAGGGTCAGGCCGTGGTTTGAGTCCGGCCAGTCGTAGCCTTCGCCCGGGCCGCCCCAGGAGTTCACCAGGTTTCCCTCGGGATCGAACTCGAGGATGTTCGGTGCGGGCACACAGCATTCGCCCGTTGGCGGATCCATGGCCGCACCGATCTCGGTTCGGGGGTCGAAGCTGTTGCGGCGATGGATCACGAACACGTGATCGCGGGAATCCAC
>JBFISC010000188.1:0-6997 GCA_041608775.1 Pseudomonadales bacterium
CCTGGTCGGCGCCGGCTACGCCACCGACACCGGTCCCCGGGCACGCCTCGACCTCCGCTACCGGCGCGTCAACGACCGTGGCCACCGGGCCAACTTCACCAGCCTGATCTCCCAGGTGCACGGCCAGCTCGGCGCCGAGTACCGGGTGCCCTACGGCGACCCCACCCATGAGTGGGTGTTCGTTAAGGGCAGCGTCAACTACGAGAACACGGACACCTCGAAGAGCCTGCAGCGTGGGGTGACCCTGGGCCGCACCCACCGGCGCGGCCGAAACTGGGCCGAGACCAACTACGTGGAGTACTCGGTGGAGGACTTCGAGGTGGGCGAGCAGGAGGGCACCTCCCAGCTCGCGCTGATCGGTACCAGCTGGGCGCGCACCACCAGCATCGATGCGCCACGGCCGCTGAAAGGCTACTCCGTGAGTCTGGACGTCCGCGGTGCCACTAAGGCGTTTCTCTCGGACAACGATCTGATCCAGGTGATTCTGCGTGGGCGCCAGATCCTGCCGCTGGGGGAACGGTTCCGGCTGCTCGGCCGGATGCAGGCCGGCTGGACCTGGCAGAAGGAGTTCGAAGACCTGCCGCCGTCGGTGCGTTTCTTCGCCGGCGGCGACTCCAGCGTGCGCGGCTACGGGTTCGAGAAGCTGGGACCCGAAGAGGATGGCGAGGTGGTGGGTGGTGAGCGCCTGCTGACGGGATCCCTCGAACTCGATGCTCTGATCCGGCCGAACTGGTCGGTGGCCGCGTTCGTCGACAGCGGCTCGGCGTTCAACAGCACCCCCGAGTTCAGCACCGGTGTGGGGCTGGGTCTGCGCTGGTACTCGCCGCTGGGCCCGCTGCGCTTCGATCTGGCGCACCCTCTCGACGATCCGGACCGCAGCGTGCGCCTGCACATCAGCCTCGGCCCCGATCTGTGAAGCGGGCGCTGGTCATCCTGATCGGCGCGCTGTTGCTGGCGCTGGCCCTGACGGCCAGCGCGCTGGCGTTTCTCGCCCTCACCGAGGGCGGCACCCGGTTCCTCGCCGGTCAGGCCGAGCGGCTCCTGCCGATCCGGTTCGAGAACGTGAGCGGCGCGCTGTTGCGCGAGGTGCAGGTCGGCCGGCTGGAGCTCGGTCTGGAAGATCGGACCCTGACCGTCGACGGTCTCGCGGTGGTCGTTCAGGTCATGCCGCTGCTGTTCGACAACCGCCTGCTGGTCGACTCCGTCAGCGCGGACGCGGTGGTGCTGAGCGAAAGCAGCGCGCCGCCGGAGCCCGGGCCGCCGCCGCCGCTCGAGCTGCCGTTCATGCCGGTCGAGATCGACGTGACCCGGGCTACCGTGAATCGGCTGGTGGTGGATCAGGTGTTTCCGATGCGGGTCAGCGCGTCCGCGGCATGGCTTCGCGATGGGGTTACGGTGCGCGCGCTGGCGGTGGACTCCGAGGTGGTGAGTGGCAACCTGGAAGGCCGTCTCGGCAACGGCGCAAACCCGCAGCTCTCTGCCCGGGTGGGGTGGCGGCTTGCCGACGGCGAGTGGAGCGGCGAGGGCAGCCTGGAGGGTCGGGTGAATGCGTTGCGCCTCAGGCACACCCTGCGTGGCCCGGTGGCCGGAGACGCGGTGGGTACCGGCAGCCTGGCGGACGTGACCGAGCCGCTGGTTGACCTCGAGGTCACGCTGCGCGACCTCGAGGTCGGTGACACCGCCATTCGCGGCGTTTCCGGGAGGCTGAGCGGCAGCCTGGCGAATCTCAATGCGGACCTGAGCGCCCGCGTGGAAACGCCCCAGGTCGCAGCCTTCCAGGCCCGGGTTCAGGCGTATGGCCCGGTGACCGGGCCGCTCGCGGTGCGCAACGTCACGGCGGATGCCCTGGGTGGCACCCAGCAGGCCCAGGGCAGCGTGGCCTGGGACGAAGGCGTGCTGGTGCGGCTGGGCGGCAGCGTCGAGAACGTGGCGCTCGAGCCGCTGTGGGATCGGCTCGATGGTTCGGTGAGCGCGCTGTTCCAGTTCGGCTACGAGAACGAGCGGCTGAGCCTGGCCCTGGAATCCATGAGCGGCACCTTGAACGGGCGCCCGATCACCGGATCCCTCGATGTTGCCCAGGTCGGCGATGGCTGGGCCGTCGATCCGCTGGCGCTGCGCGTCGGCGATAATCGCATCACCGGCAGCGCCAGCCTCGATGGCTCCGCGCTGACCCTGAACGCCGACGTCGATGCGCCGTCGCTGCAGGCGCTCGATCTCGGCGTGTCCGGCGATGTCCGCGGCCGGGTCCGCCTGAACGGTCGCTGGCCGGATCTCGACGGCAGCGCCGATCTCACCGGCAGCGCGTTCGAAGGCTTCGACATGACCCTTGCCGATGTCCGGCTGCAAGCCAGCATGGCCGGCGGGGTGCTGCGCGGCAGGCTGAAGGCGGGTCGGGTGCAACGTGAGCAGGCCAGCGTAAACGACGTGGATCTCACTGCCGACGGCGCGCTCGAAGCGTTGCGCTGGCGGCTCGGCTGGGCATCCGGTCAGGCCGCCGGGACCCTGGAGCGCCTAGACGATGGATTTGCCCTGGGGCTTGTCGAAGTGAGCGTCAGCGCCATCGAGCAGACCTGGTCGCTGCAGGCACCAACCCGGGTGCTGCTGCTCGATGAGCGCGTCGAGGTGGCGCCGGCGTGCATCGCCGGCGGTGACGCCTCCGCCTGCATCGAGCGATTCGTCTACGCCGGCGGCGAGATCGATACCCGGGGCGAGCTGGTGCGGGCGCCGGTGCGGCTGCTGCAGCCGCTGCTCCCGCTCGAGCTCGGCAGCGCCGGCTACCTGGAGGGCAGCTGGTCGCTGGGGGGCGAGCCGAACGACCCGCGCGGTGAGCTGGCGCTGGCGGCCCGGGCCGTGACGGTGGTGCCCGCCACCGGCGAGGACCCGGTGGCGCTGCCGGACCTGGAAACCACCGGCACCGTGGCCGACGGCGTGCTGCAGGTGCGCCTCGCAGCCGCCGACCCGGCGTTCACCCTCACCGGGGAAGGGCGCCTGGAGCCCCTGGATCCGCAGGGCACGCTGTCGGGCAGACTGCGGATCGTCGCCTCCGACGTGTCGCCGCTACGCGCGTTCGATCAGCGCGTCGAAGAGCTCTCCGGAGGCATCGAGGGGTATCTGGAGGTCTCCGGCACCCCGGCGCAGCCCCGGCTGGAGGGCCTGTTCCGGCTCGGCGAAGGACGCCTGAAGCTCAATGATCCGGATCTGACCCTGACCGACGTGGTCCTCGAGCTGAGACTCGACGACAACGGCACCTTCGCGCTCGACGGCTCCGCGAAGCAGCGCAAAGGCGATGTCCGCCTGGCGGCCTCAGGGTCCGGCCTGTTCACCGATGCCCTCAGCGCCCAGGCGTCGCTGCGCGGCGACGGGCTGCGGGCGCGCCATCCCGACTGGGAGATCACGGTCAGCCCGGATCTCACGTTCGCCTACGCCGACGGCGGCGGCCGGGTGCGCGGCAAGCTGGTGGTTCCCGAGGCCGAGGTCCGTCTCACCACGCTGCCGAGCTCGGTGCCGAGCCCCTCCGAGGACGTAGTGGTGGTGGGCCGGGAGAGCAACGGCAACGGGTCGAGCAACCGGATCCGGGTGGACGTGGACGTGGTGCTCGGCGAGGCCGTGTCGCTGAAGGCGCTCGCCATTACCGCGCAGCTGGAAGGCAGCCTGCGGGCCCGGCTCGATGCGCAGGGCCGCACCACCCTGCGCGGTACCCTGGACGTCACCGGCGGTCTGCTGTCGACCCAGGGGCAGACCCTGACCATCGAGTCCGGCACGGTGGTCTACAACGGCCCGGTGACCCGGCCCTACATCGATCTGCGCGCGGTGCGCATCATCGACGACGTCACCCCCGAGGTGAAGGTGGGCCTGCACATCCGTGGTGACGCCAACAACCTCACTTCGAGCGTCTTTTCGGAGCCACCCATGTCGGAAACCCGGGCACTGAGCTTTCTGGTGCTGGGGCGCGACATCGACCAGCAGACCGCCAACTCCGACAGCAGCCAGCTCATGGCCGCTGCCATCAACCTGGGCCTGTCGCGCTCGAAGGGGATCACGTCCGAGCTGATGCGCATGACCGGACTAGACGAGCTGTCAGCCATGGCGGAAACCCAGGACAGCTTCGCCATCGTAGCCGGCAAGCGCATTACCGACGATCTCTACGTGCGCTACACCTACAACACCCTGTCCGCCATCGGCGCGTTTCTCGTTCGCTACAAGCTCACCAGTCGCTGGCAGCTGGAAGCCCAGTCGGGCGAGCAGTCGGCTATGGATCTGATGTACTCCTTCGAGAAGTAGCCGGCTCCTTCCGGCGGGTGTTAGTATCAGAATACCAATTCTGATTCTGGACCACCTTCATGGGCCGAACCGAGACCAGCGTGAACCCTCCGAGGCAGGCGCGGAGCCGTGACACGCTGGAGCGTTTCGCCCGGGCTGCGGTGGATCTGCTCAACCACCGCCCCTGGTCCCGGATCAGCGTGGCGGAGCTGGCCGACGCTGCGGGATCTTCGGTCGGGGCCTTCTACACGCGCTTTGCCGACAAGGATGCGTTGCTCGAGTACCTGGATGCCCGCTATGCCGATGAGCTGATCGCGTTCTCCCGGCGCCATCGTGATCTGGCCCGGCGCCGCGGGCTCGACGCCGGGGCCCGGGCGGAACACCTGCTGCGGGGGGTGGTGCGGCTGTTTCGCCGCTACCGGGGCCTGCTGGTGACGGTCGTGCTGGAAGCGCGGATCAGCGGCAAGGACAGCTTCGCGGCCAGGACCCGGCGCATGAACGCAGAGCTGCCGGAGCTGGTCGGCAGCTTTCGCGAAGTGCTGCCGAGCTGTTCACCGGAGGAGATCCGGGTGGCGCTCGCGTTCACCTTCAGCGCGCTGCGGGACCAGCTGCTGTTTCCGGATTCGGTTCCGGCGTTCTCGCGAACCCCGCGGGACGCAGCGCTGATTCGGGCGCTGACCCGAAATTTCCTCGGCTATCTGGGTTGTTCGTGACGCTTTCCGTGAAGTCGATCAGCCGGGCGCTTTGCTGCCTGGCGTTGCTGCCGACGGCGGGCTTGGCCCGCAGCGTCGACGAGCTGGCGGCCCGGCTCGATGCAGAGATACCGCAGCGGCTTGAGCAATATGACATTCCCGGCGCCGCGTTAGCCTTGGTTCTTGCCGGAAGCAGTCCGCTGCTGCGCGGCTACGGCACCGTGGACCCGACCACGGGCGAGGGGGTCGAGCCGTCCCGCCACGTGTTCCGCGTCGGCTCGGTGTCGAAGCCGCTGACGGCGAGCATCGTGCTGCAGCTGTTCCATGACTCGGGCCGGGATCTCCATGCCGACCTGCGGCCGCTGCTGGCATCGCTACCGGTGCGGCCACCCCTCGAGCAGGCACTGACCATGCATCAGCTGCTCACGCACACGGCCGGTTTCAACGAACAGCTGTTCGGCCAGCACGTCGCTACCGCCGCCCGGCTGGTTGATCTCACTACCTACCTGAACCGGCACCTGCCGCCCCGGTTCATTGCGCCCGGGGAGATCATCGCCTACAACGATCACCACACGGTGCTGGCGGGATGGGTGGCGGAGCAGATCGGGGATGCGCCGTTCGAGACGCTGGCGGAGGCCACACTGTTCACGCCGCTCGGTATGCGTGCCACCACCTTCAGACAGGCGGACCAGCCGACGACAGTGACGGAAGGCCGGGTGCTGAGCTGGCACCGGAACCGGAGCGGCGAATGGCAACCCTACGAGCCGGACTACGTGCTGACCACACCGGCGGCCGGGGCATTTTCTACAGCTTCGGACATGGCCCGCTACCTGGCCCGGCTGCTGGACTGCACGGCGTCGCACCCGCCGGCGGTCCCCTGCCGGCAGCAGTTGGCCCGCCAGGCAGGACACCACCCGCGGTTGCCCGGGCGGAGCTACGGCTTTGCAGAAGGCCGCCACGGTGGCGTCCGGGTGCTGTTCAAGGACGGCCAGGCCAGCGGGTTCAATGCCCGGGCGCTGATAGCGCCGGAGCTGGGTCTGGCCGTGTTCGTGGTGCACAACCGCAACGTTCTGGGCGGGTTCGGCGGCTTCCACCCCGCGGCCCGATTCAATCGCGAGATCACCGGCGTGGTGCTCGACATGCTGCACCCGGGGAGCGACGCGGCGCTGCCGGCGCCGCCGCCGCGGAACGGCGCCGCGCGGCGACCGGAGATCTACGCCGGCGATTACCGCAACGTCGTGGCAGCGCGGCACAGCTGGGAGCGGATAGCCGGCATGTTTGACGACGTGCATGTCCGCGTCGTGCCGGGCGGCGTGGATCTCGGCTACGGGGCCTACCTGGAAGTGGCGCCCGGGCTGCTGCAATGGCACGAAGGCGGAGATCACTTCATTGCCTTCCGGCTGCGTGACTCCGGGCCTGCCAGCCATCTGTTCATCGGTGGAGGCGCCTACGAACGGATCGGGTTTTACGGCGCCTCCTGGTTCACCCCCTGGTTCGTTGGCGTCGTCGGGGTCTGGTTCGTGGCCGCCGCGATCATTCTGGCGGCGCGCGCGTCGGGCGTTCACCGGCTCGCTGCCCTGGCGGCAGCCGTTGCGTTCCTCGGGTTTCTCGCCGGCTTCGCGGCCATCGCCGCGGTTACGGATGTCCAGCGCTTCTTCTTCGGGCCGACGGTGCTGCTGCAGCTGGTTCTGGCGCTGCCGTTGCTCGGCGCGGCGGCGTTGCTCGTGCAGGTGTCGGCTCTGACCGGCGGCTATCGGGACCTCGAGCCGACCGCGCGCGCAGCGGTCGTCATCAGCCTGCTGGTCGGCGCGTCGTTCCTCGCCTGGCTGTGGTACTGGAACCTGCTGGGCGTACCGCTGCACTGAGGGTCGGCGCGCTGTCTTCGCTGAGTATCAGCGGACGTTCTTCGCTGAGTATCAGCGGACGTTCTTCGCTGAGTATCAGCGGACGTTCTTCGCTGAGTATCAGCGGACGTTGTCGTCGTCGGACGTCGGCGGTGGTTCGGCGCCCGGGGTCTTGCCGGGCGGGGGGTCGTCCGCTTCACC
>JBFISC010000189.1:0-6973 GCA_041608775.1 Pseudomonadales bacterium
CCGCACGAAGTCGAGCATCTGAGTGCGGTTGGTGTCCGCCAGGCGCATCTCGCTGGCGTGTATCAGGAACGACATGAACCAGGCAAGGGCCAGCGCCGCAAGAAGACCGAGCGATACGCAGGCGCCGAGAAGGATCAGGTTGCCCGCCGGACTTCTGTGACGCGCCGAGATGTACTGGCTTGCGGCCACGTCCTAGTTCGCCACGGCGGCCAGCGCGATGTCATAGACACCCGCTCGCCTGGAGGCATCCATCACCTGGACGAGGGTATTGTTGCGTGACTCCCGATCCGCCTGAATCACCACGGTGCCCTTGGGATTCTCGGCGTGCAGACGCTCGATGATGGAGCGCACCGAGCGGATATCCACCTGCCGGCGGTTGATCCACACGTTGTCTGCGGCATCGATTGCCACCAGGATGTTGGCCTTCTCCTGCACGACGGCGGTGGCGGCCGCCGGCTTGTCCACGTCGATGCCGGTTTCCTTGATGAAGGTTGCGGTGACGATGAAGAAGATCAGCATGATGAACACGACGTCGAGCATGGGCGTGATGTCCACGGTTCCTTCGTCTTCGTCGCTCTGCATGGTTCTCAGGAAATCGCGCATGATCAGCTCTCCAGAGAGGACTCGAAATAGCTTTGGAGGCGTCCTTTCTCGTGGGTGGCGCGACGCTCCACCAGCGTGTAGGCAAGGAGCCCGACGATCGCTACCACCATACCGGCCAGGGTTGAAACCGTCGCTTTGGAAACGCCTGCCGCCATGGAGCGCGGGTTGTTGGAGCCGGTGGCCGCAAGCGCGTCGAACACTTCCAGCATGCCCAGAACGGTGCCCAACAAGCCGAGCAGCGGACAGATCTTTATCAGCGTGCTGATGAGCGGATACCGCGTGGCGAGGCCTCCCCCCAGGGTTGCAATGAGATCGCCACGGTGCTGCTGAGCAAACCAGGTGGTTCGATCGCGCCGTCGGCGCCAGCTCTCCTTCGCTTCGCTGAGTTGCCGCGGATAGACGAGCTGAAGATGGTACACGCGCTCCAGCAGCAAGGCCCAGATGGTCGCGGCGATCAGCAGAATCAAACCGACGATCGGGCCCCCAAGCTCGAGCAGATCGGCGAGCCACGGCAGCCAGGTGTCGAGAAAACGGCTCACCGTGCCGGCACCGCAGCCTCGATCTCGGACTCGGCGTGGTTCGCAACCACGGCTACGGCCTTCTGCTGCAGGATCTCGGTGAGGCTGCGCGCGCGCATGCTCACCAGATTGTGGAGCAGCAGCATGGGCACGGCAACGCACAGGCCCAGCACGGTGGTGACAAGCGCCTGGGAGATGCCGCCTGCCATCAGCCGCGGGTCACCGGCGCCGAACAGGGTAATGGCCTGAAAGGTGATGATCATGCCGGTTACGGTCCCGAGCAGGCCCATCAGCGGCGCGACCGCGGCAATGATCTTCAACAGCGGTATGTACGCGTTGATGCGCGGCGTTTCGCGCAGGACAGCCTCGCCCATGCGCAGCTCCAGCGTATCCACGTCGGTGTCGCCGTGAACGTCGGCAGCGAGCAGGATGCGGCCCAGCGCGTTGTCGTCCCGGGGCTGCTCCGGGCTCGCCAGCTGGCGGTTGATCGCTCTGCCCTGCCACAGCAGCATGACCATGCGCGCCAGGGCGAACAGGACTCCGAACGCACCGAGGGCGATGATCGTGTAACCGATTGCCCCGCCCTGGGCTATGCGCTCGATCAGATCGGGCGCCTGGGTCAGGATGTCGAGCAGCTGACCTCGGACCGGATCGATGGCAAACGGCACCAGCCCGGAACTACCTTCTGCCAATGCCCTGGGGCCGGTCAGATAGCGGCCTGCCGGCTGCCGAGAGAACTCGACGAGCCGACCGGTCTCCGGAATGAACTTCAGATACTTGCCGTCTGCCACCACGTTGAAGAGGCCAACCCGCGTGACCGTCCGCTCCACCTCGGCGCCCTCGTCGGTCACCACCGTGTGGGTTCCTTCGACGACGCGCCCCGACTCGGTCATCTCGCGGTGCAATTCGAACCAGAGCTGCTCGATCTCGCGGATGTCGGGCAATCGATTTGCCTGGCCCATGCGACCGGAGAAGTCCACCAGAAAGTCCACGCGATCCGCGTGCTCGAGCTGAGTCAGCGAGCCGTGGAACTGCGCCTGGGCATCACCCGACGCCTGTTGCAACACGCCGAAGAGCTCCTTGAGCGACCCCATGCGCTCCTGCAGACGCGCCTCGAGCTCGCTCAGCGAACGCTCGTTCTCCTCGAAGGCCGATTCCTTGGTGGCGCTCTCCGACTCCAGACGCTCACGCTCGGCCGTGATCTCGGCCAGGAGCGCCTCTCGCTCGCTGCGCTCGGCGTCGAAACGCCGCAGCCGCGCATCGCTTGCCACCTGATCCTCCGCCCTGCCTGCGCGCACGGCTTCGAGCAGGCCCTCGAGGGTCATGGGCTCCTGTTCGGCCGCCAGCGCCCCGCCGAGCCAGAAGCCGAAAAGCAGGATCGCGAGACGTGCCTTGCCCGCGCTCATCGGCCTCCTCCCGCAGGGTCCAGCGCCACATGAATCAGCTCCGGCGCGACCTCCTGCCGGGCAACCTTCATGCCTTTGTCGATCATGTTGGCCCAAGGGGTGCGGGGCAGCGCCTGCCATGTGCCGGAATCCGGGTCCCAGTACCCGACGTTTTCGGAGCCGACGGTCCGGTAGAGGAGTCCGAGGCGTCCGACCCGCAGGAACTCAGCGTCGTAGCTCGCTCCCTCCAGGTCGAGCTTTGCGGTGTAGCTTTCGATGGTACGGCCGTACTCGTTCTCGACCTGATAGGCCTCGAACACGCGGCGACACTTCTCCGCGACCGTCACATCGGAGCGGCCCATGAGTGCGCGCAGTTTCTCGATGCGCTGGCGCCGCTCGGTTTCGAGGAAGGGTACGTCTAGGTCGACGAACGTCTCGAGCGAGTCGATCATGCGCAACATGAGGGGCAAGACCTGACGCTCGAGCACGGCGACGTCCGTGATGGACTTTCCCAGTACCTCGATCTCGTTGCGCTGTCCGGCGAGCTGCGTATCGAGGAGCTCGATGTAGGTCTCCAGACCCTGGACGAGCTTGAGCTGATCCTCGTAGGCTTCCCGCAGCTTACGTGTTCGTTCGCTGATATCGGCGACACGACTCTCGACAGCCTTGCCTTCGGCGATCCGCTCGATGCCTTCGCGTTCGAGCGTTTCGAGAGACTCCTGGCCGAAGCTGCCGACCGCGCACCAGAAGGCGAGGAATGCTCCCCCCAGCCTGACCGGTCTGTACATGGACACGCCCCAATTTAACCCCTCAACGGCCAGACTATCAGCGGTGCGCAAACGCGTCGCGGTCGGGATTCCCTCATTCGGCTAGGGGCTAGCCCTTAATCGGAAGCCGCGGGCGTCGCAAGGGGTCAGCTAGGGCGACGATGGAGGCTGCATCGCGCCCGCACCGGCGGCCGAATCGCCAGACCGGACCGGCGGCGCCCCGGCCCCGTGGTGTGGACTGGCTTCATCCCGCGGTGGCAGCGCCGCCAGAACCTCGGCCACGGGTCCCGGGACTTCGCCGGGGCCAATGCCTCGCGTGCTGGGGGCTGGTGGCGCGGCGGGCCGAAGCGCTACCTTCGGGTCTATGGCCGGCACGGGCATGCCGGCACCGGGAAGCCGCAGCCGGGCTCCCGCCCGGATGCGATGCGGGCTGGGCAGGTCGTTCAGACGCATGAGGGTCGCCACGGAGGTATCGTGGCGGGCGGCGATCCGCGAGAGGGACTCGCCGGGGGCGATCCGGTGGTAACGGTCCGGCACCTGCCTGTCGTGACGGGCCCACGTTGGAATGGCTGCGACCGCGCTCTCGAGCTCATTGGGCGCCGCGGACGCCGGCACCCGCAGCGGGAAACCACGCGGCCAGTGCTTGCGACCGGTCCACACGGGTTCGAGCAGGGCGGGGTTCATCGCCCGCAGCAGCGGCGCCTCGATGCCCAGCGCGTTGGCCAGGGTGCGGACGCTGACGTAGTCGGGAAGGGTAACGACCCGGTGCTCGAAGGGCGCGTCGAGGGGCACTGGGCCGAACAGGCTGTCGGCGCGCGCTTCGACGTCCAGGGCGGCGACGAATGCGGCGTAGAAGTTGCGGGACGCGAAGCCGAACCCACGGCCGCGATAACGCCAGACGATCTCGCCGATGTCGCGGGTACCGAGCTGCGCCACGGCCCGCTGCACGCCGGCCGCGCCGTGGTTGTAGGCGGTAACGGCCAGGGGCCAGCTGCCGGTGACCTCGTGGTTGTAGCGCAGCAGCTGGGCCGCCGCCCGGGTCGAAAGGTAGGGATCGAGGCGTTCATCGACGACGTGATCGATCTGCATGAAGCGCCTGCCGGTCGAGGCGGTGAACTGCCACAAGCCGGCAGCGTCGGCATGGGAGTACGCGGCGGGGTCGAAGGACGACTCGACGTGGGGCAGCGCCGTCAACGCCTCCGGCACGCCGGTGGCGACGAAGGTGTTGCGGATGTACTCGCGCCAGGCGCCCGACCGGCGCAACCCCAGCCGGAATCGATCGGCCAGACCGCGCTGGAAGCGGATCCGGTCGGCTGCCCCCGCGAGCGCCCCGGGCGCGGCGCTCGCCGCCCAGAGTCTCTGCAGCCGAAGGACCTCGGGATCGCCGTCGGCGGTGCCGGCGGCCGCCTGCGCCAGCAGCCGGCGGTAGCGATCGCGGGTGGCGCCGATGACCACCTGCTGGGCCTGCCAGGAGGCGTCGGCCGGCAGTTTCACGACCTCGTACACCACGTCGAGGTAGCGGTCATCGTGGATGAAGCCGGCGCTGGTTTCGATCTCGCCGAATACCCGGGTCCAGAACTGCACCGCGGGCCCGATGGCCTCCGGCCTCGGCAGCAGCGGCTCCGCCCGGGCTGACGCGGTGTCCCAGATCGATATCAGTACGACCAGCACCAGCGCCTGGGTTGTCGGCCCTCGACCTGCCAAAGTGTGTCCCCGGAATCTCCCCTCAGGACATTAAACCCCGGGCAATACATCATTGAATACAAGCAGTTGTAAGCGGTTTTTCAGCGCCGGGAAACGGACTGGTCTTCGGCTCGATCGAGGCTCGCGAAGTAGCGCTGGGCCTCGGCTTTGACCTTGGGCGCCAGCAGCAGTGCCGAGGTCATGGTGGGAATGGCCATCAGCGCGTAGGCGCCGTCGATGATGCTCACCGCCGCCTCGGCGTGACCACGCTGGCGATGACGATGAAGGATACGTACAGCCACTGGTAGTGATGGCGGTGCTGGGCGCCGAACAGGAACCCGGCGCACTGGGTCCCGTAGTAGGAGTAGGTGAGGATGGTGGTGGTGGAGAAGGCGATCACGCACAGCACCACGATCACCAGCCCCGGCGTGCCAAGCATCTGCTCGAAGGCGCTCGCCGTCAGGGTCACGCCGTCCTCGTCGCCGCGCCACTGCCCGGAGAGGAGAATGGTGAAGGCAGTGCAGGAACAGATGAACAACGTATCGATCACCGGCCCCATCATGGCCACCAGCCCTTCGCGCACCGGCTCGGTGGTCTTGGCCGCGCCGTGGGCCATGGACTCGGTGCCGATGCCGGCCTCGTTGGAGAAAGCGCCCCGCTGCACGCCGTAGAGGATCACCGACAGTAACGCCCCGGAGGCGGCGGCGCGGCCGGTGAAGGCATCTTCGAGAATCAGCCACAGCACCCCGGGCAGCCGCTCGATGTTGAGCAGCACGATCAGCACCGTCGCGCCGATGTAGAGCGCGGCCATGGAAGGCACCACGCGGCTGGCCACGTCGGCGATACGGTGCAGGCCGCCGAAGATCACCGCACCCGCGGTGATGGTCAGCACGATGCCGGCGCTGATGTTGAAGGCGAAGTGCGCGCCGTCTTCGGCCAGCCAGCCGTTGCCGATGAACACCACGTCGCGGACCACCTGGATCAGCTGGTTGGCCTGGAGCACCGGCAGGGTGCCGACCATGCCGAAGATGGCGAACATGAACGCCAGCCAGTGCCAGTGCTTCGGCAACCCCTCGCGGATCACGTACATGGGGCCGCCGCGCAGGGTGCCACCGGAGTCGCGGCCGCGGTACATCACCGCCAGGGTGCAGGTGAAGAATTTGGTGGCGATGCCGAGGATGGCGGTCATCCACATCCAGAAGATCGCGCCGGGTCCGCCGATGGCGATGGCGAGCGCAACGCCGGCGATGTTGCCCATGCCGATGGTGCCGGCCAGCGCGGACGACAGCGCCTGAAAGTGGGTGATGTCGCCGGGGTCGTCGGGGGAGTCGAACTTTCCGCGGAGGATGTCCACCGCGTGGGGCAGGTGCCGGAACGGCGCGAAGCGGGTGTAGACCAAAAAGAAGAAGCCGCCGCCCAGCAGCAGGACCAGCAGCCAGGGCCCCCAGGCGTAAGCGGCGAACGCCTGGGCCAGGCTCTGGAACCGGTCGATCATGCGCTACCCTGCCCCTCGGAACTCCGGCCCACCGTACCGGGTTTGCCGGGCTGCTGCATCCCGACGGGCGGCCGCGCGTTGACACGCCGGCTGCGGGCGGCTGTAGTGCCTGGCATGGACATTCCCCTCGGCAAGCCCAGCGATTACCCCCAGCAGTATGATCCCGGGCTGCTCGCCCCGATGGACCGGTCGACCGCGCGCGCTGCCATGGGTATCGGGGCGGTGCTGCCGTTTGCCGGCGAAGACGTCTGGAACGGCTACGAGTTCTCCTGGCTGAACGAACGGGGCAAGCCCCAAGTGGCCGGGCTACGACTGGCTGTGGGCGCGCGGTCGCCGTGCATGGTGGAAAGCAAGTCCATGAAGCTCTACCTGAACGGTTTCGCCCAGACCCGCTTTTCCTGCGCCGACGAGGTGCGCGAGACCCTGGCCAAGGATCTCGCCGCCGCGTTCGGCGATAGGGTGGCGGTGGCCCTGCTGGACCTGCAGGACATCGAGCCGCCTCGGGCCGCGCTTCCGGGCGAG
>JBFISC010000190.1:0-6922 GCA_041608775.1 Pseudomonadales bacterium
CGCCCCGCCCGCCCGTCATTGCGCCGCCGCTGCCGGCTTCGGGGCCTCCGCAATGCCGTCCCAGCCGTCCTTGACTTCCTTCAGCAGCCGCAGCACCTCGTTCAGCGCTGCGACGTCGTTGTGCAGATTTGCGTGCAGCAGGCGGCGGACCAGATAGTCGTACAAGGCGCTAAGGTTCTGCGCGATCTCGCCTCCGGCCTCCGCGTTCAGCGATGCCCGGAGGCTGTCGACGATGGCGATCGCCTTGCCGATACGCTCACCCTTGCGAGCTGTGGCACCACGCTCCATGGCGCCACGTGCCTGTACGACGCGATCGATGGCACCATCGATCAACATCGCCACCAGCGCGTGCGGGCTCGCAAACTGCGCCGCCTGCACCGACTCGCTCTGATAGGCGCTTGCCCCGCGTCGATGCGCCGGACCGTTCACGTGTCGTCTCTCAGTCGTCATCTGCTTCCATCCTCAATGGCCGTCAGTCCCGCCTGGAGCGACCGCCGCTACGCGCCAGCGCTTCCAGACCGGAGAGCTGACTGGTGAGAAAGCTGCTGGTCTGGTTGAGCTGGGCTACCAGCGCGTCCATGGCGCTGAACTGCGCCACCAGCCGGGCTTCCAGCCGTTCCAGGCGTGCGCCGAGCTCGAACCGGTCGTCGGCGATTTCTTCGATGCTGCCCGTAATACTCTTGGTGACACCGCTGAAGGGGCCGTCAGAGTCGAGAAAGGCGTCGATCGTCTGCTCCAGCAGGCTGCTCACGCCGCGGGAAAACGAGACGCTTCCCAACGCGCCAACGCTTGGGCTGATGATCTCCACCTTGAGCCCGGCGGCATCTCCGGTCTGCGCGGTCAGGTAGCGTCCCACGGCTTCCGCCTGCACGCCGCCGATGGTGCCGGCCAGATCCGAGCCGCTGTCGCTCTGGCCTACGGCCAGACCGAACACGTTGTCGAAGCCCGGATCGGCGCCAATGAGCTCCAGGCTCGTCTCGCTGCCGTACTCCGCGGTGCGCAGCAGGAAGCGGCTGCCGGCCGAGTCGAACTCGACCTCGACCTCGATCCCCGCGGCGCTGAAGGCCGCCGTCGCGTTGATGCGCGTTTGCAGCTCTCCCGCCAGGGCCACCGCGCTGGTGTAGTCTCCGCGCGCCAGCGAGATCGGCCCGCTGGCGACGCCGTTGACGCTGAGCTCGAACTCGTCGTTCGAGTCCCCAATCCGCACCGGGTCGGAGGGCGTTGCTTCGGTCACCGTCGCGCCGGGGAGCAGCGCCTGCTCGGCGAGCGAGGTCACCGCCACGGCATAGCGGCCCGGCTTGGTATCGCTTCGCGAGCTCTCGTAGCGGATGCCGGTGCCGTCCACCAGGGTGGCGGTCCCGAACAGCGCACCTACCTGGTCCAGCGAGTCCGCGAGCCGGTCGTTCAGCCGGGTCGAATCCACCTCCAGCAGCCCCTCCCGGGTGGTGCGGATGCCGATGTCCGCCAGCGCGCGCACCGAGCGCCCTTCCAGGGCGGGCAACTGCTGGGTCACCAGCCGGCGCATGTTGGCTTCCACGCTGCGCACCAGCGAATTGCCCTGCAGAACCCCGCCCTGCTGGGTCTCGGGATCGAAGCCGGCAACCGCTTCGATCTGCTTCTGCAACTCGTTGTAGGCCTCGACGAAGCCGTCGATCAACGACCTCGCGTTCGCCAGGTCCGGCTCCACCTGCACGTCCACCGGAACCTGGCTGGTGCCGCGCAGAGTGAGCGTAGCGCCCTCCAGCAGGTCGGTGATCTCGTTGCTGGCCCGGGTGACCGCCAGCCCGTCGACCACCAGCCGGGCATCGCCAGCAAGACGGTTGAGGGTCAGATCAGCGCCGGCTTCGTCGTATCGGAGCCGCGACAGCCCCGCACCGTCGTCCAGCACCCCGTCGGCGTCCTCGATCTCCACCAGAAAGCCGTTCGCGGCCCCCGTGTCCGTGGCGCTGAAGACCAGCCGGTCGCCGCTGCCGTCATTGATGATGGAGGCGCGAATGCCGATCTCGGCGCGATTCACCGCGTCTCTGACGTCTGCGAGCGTTGCGGCATCTTCGGGGATCTCGACCGTCGCCGACGCCCGTCCGCTGTTTCCGAGGAACCCTGTCACCGCGCCGGTCTCGTCCGCCGTTACGGTGCCGAAGCGGAAGGTGATGGATCCGGCGCCGACGTCGGCGGTTGGCCCGGTGAACGCCAGGCTCGCCAGCGACTGCGCCTGGGCCAGCGCATCGACCTGAATCCCGAACGCGGCCGCAGTCTCAACCTCGTCCGCGCCCGCCACCTCGATGGCTTCCGGGTCTGCGGAGGTCGCCCGGGCACGGTGGAACACCGAGGCATCTGTCAGCTTGCCTACCGCGTCGGAGAACGTCGACAGGGCCGATTTCAGGGTGCCGAAGGACGAGAGCTCGGCCTGCAGGGTGGTTTCCCGGCGTGCCAGGCGCGTCTCCACCGGCGCCCGCTCGGCGGCCACCAGCTGATCCACGATGTTGCGGATGTCGATGCCAGAGCCCACGCCAAGAGAGCTGATGCCGGCCATAGCCTGAGAGTCCTCGAAGTTTCGCGGGTTCTATCGATGAGTAAAGCACAAGACCGGGGGAGAGCCCCGGTCCCGTGCGCCGGCTTCAAGCTCGCTCGCCGAGCAGCAGGCCGGTGATCTGTTCCAGGTTGGCCGCCATCCGCAGCATCCGTTCCGGCGGAATCTGGCGAATGATCTCGCCGCTGTCCGCGTCGATCACGGACACCACCATCCGGCCGGAGGTGGGGTCGTCCTTGAACTGCAGGTTGCGCCGTACGGTCTGGAACAGCTGCTCGACCTGGCGGGTGGCCTCCGCAACCTGGCCGGCGTCCACGACCGCTTGCGGTCGGGCTTTGGGCTCGGCGACCGGCTCGGACCGAGCCGCATCGCCCGGCAGCTGCGCTTCGACAACCACCGGCCTGATGCTCTGAGCACCGCTCATGCCGTTAATTGGAGTGGTCATCCTCGATCGTCCAACTGAGATTCAGGAAACGGGCGCCCCGAGGGGCGCCCATCCTTGGTACCAGGCGCTTACTGAAGCAGCGCCAGCACGTTCTGCGGCGTCTGGTTCGCCTGGGCCAGCACCGAGGTGCCAGCCTGCTGGAGGATCTGCGCCCGGGTAAGAGCTGCAGTCTCAGCGGCGAAGTCCGCGTCCTGAATCCGTGAACGCGCAGCCGACAGGTTCTCAGCCGTGGTGCTCAGGTTCCTGATGGTGCCCTCGAACCGGCTCTGCACCGCACCGAGGTCGGCGCGCAGCCCGTTGATGAACTCCAGCGCACCGTCGACTACGGCGATGGTATCGGCCGCCTTGGTCTGCGTGGCAACGGAAGCACTGGACACCGCGCTCAGGGTGCTGGACAGGCTGCCGCCGGCCACCAGGGTGTTGGTGGCGTCATCGCTGCCAACGGTGAAGCTGCGCGAGGACGAGAAGTTCACCTGGCCACCCACCACGATGCTGTCGTTGCCGCCGTCGGCAGCCACGTCGTCGACCAGGGTAACGCCTTCGACGTCGAATACGTCGGTGCCGTCCCCGCCGCCGGCGACAACGGTGTCGATGACGATGTCGTCACCGGCTTCGCTGGTCAGCACGATGGAGGCGCGGTCGCTGGAGAGCTCGGCCGTGATGCCCGTGGTCGCAGCGTTGTTGTTGATCGCTTCGGCAACGTTGCTGAGGTCGGTTGCGGACGCGACGTTGGCGGAAATCGCCACTGCCGTGCCGTCGGCACCGCTCAGGTTGAAGGTCACCTGGCCCTCGGAACCCGCGGCGAAGTTGTCGATGGTCGCCGTGGTGCGCGCGGAAGCGGACACGTTGGTGGAAGCCTGAGCCGCGTTCACGGCTGCGGCTACCTCTGCCGCGGACGCTCCGCCCGCTACCGTAACGGTGGACGTACCGAGGCTGCCTGAAATCGTCAGGTCCTGACCAGCCACCCCGTTGCCACCCGTGCCGTCCGCGGCCGCGGCCAGCGCCGTGCCGACGTTGGCGATGGAGGAACCGGTGTTAGACCCGATGTTGGTCGCCTCGGCGCTGCCGATGGAGACGTTGATCGTCTGGTTGGCGTTGGCACCCACCTGGAACTTGGCCGAGGTGAACGATCCGTCGAGGATGTTCTGACCGTTGAACTGGGTCGTAGTGGCGATCCGCTGGATCTCCGCCACGAGCTGGTTCACCTCGCCCTGCAGCGAGGCGCGGTCGGAGGCGGAGTTGGTGTCGTTGGCGGACTGAATCGCCAGCTCACGAATCCGCTGCAGGCTGTTGACCGTCTCGGACAGCGCGCCCTCGCCCGTCTGGGCGAGCGAGATGCCGTCGTTGGCGTTCCGTACCGCCTGGTTCAGGCCGCGGATCTGGGCCGTGAAGCGCTCGGAAATGGCAAGACCGGCCGCGTCGTCCTTGGCGCTGTTGATGCGCAGACCAGACGAGAGCCGCTCCAGGGAGGTTTGCAGCGCCCCCTGGGACGCATTCAGGTTCCGCTGAGCATTCAGCGAAGCAATGTTGGTATTGATTACCTGGGCCATGATGTCGTTCCTAGTTGCTGTCGTTGGTCCGGCCAAGCCGGGCTTAACCGGGCATTCGTTGCCCTTCGAAGACTGATAACGGCAGCGTTCGGGAACTCTTTAGGAAAATGCGAGCAGATTGCGTCGCGGAAGTGAGAGCCGGTTCACAACCCGGCTCGGAGGCGGCTCGGGTGGATCAGATCGCGTCGAACAGGGACAGCCGTGCGACCCGCGCATAGCTCTGCTGGGCCGCCTGCAGCGCCAGGGTCTGCTGGTTCAGGTCGCTGATGGCCTTGGCGAAATCGACATCCTCGATGTCAGACTTCACGCTCCGGGACAACTCGGTCACCTGCTCGTGGAGGCCGCGGACGGAATCCATCACGCCCATCCGCGCGCCGATCTCCGAGCGCACCTCGAGAATCGACCCCATCGCGCTGTCGAGATTCGTCAGCGAGTCCGCGAGCAGCTGCTGGTACGCCTCGTCCCCGGGGCCCGATGCGGCCTGGCCGCGCAGCCCATCCACCAGCGACCGCAGCGTGGTCAGCACACCCTGCTTGTCGGTGGATTCCACCAGGAACCTATCCCCGGGCCGAGGGTTGCCTTCGATCCTGATCTCGAGCCCGGCGACCGTGATGGCCGCGCCAGGCTGGTAACGAACGTTCTCCAGGCCGTCCACCACCCGGTTGTCGCCGGCCCGTCGCACCGTGAAGTTCGGCAGACCGTCCGGGTCGTCGGCGAGCGGCTGGAACTCGATGACCAGCCTGCCGGGATGAAACGCCTCCAGCACAGCCTGGTCCACCACGCGGGGTGGCGTCACCACGCCGGACCCGCCCGGGGGGTTGGCGCCATCGGCGTAGGCCACCGCTGTCGTGCGACTCGCCGGTACATCCACGAACAGGCGCTTCCCCGAGTCGTTCACCGGCAGACGCAGGGCATTGTCTATCTGCACCGCCCGCTGGCCCTCGTCGCCCTGATAGCGCACCGCGCCGGAAGCATCCGTCACGAACGGCGGCTGCCCGCCGACGTTGCCGCCGAACAGATAGTCGCCGGAGGCGAGACGCGTGTTCATCAGCGCCATCAGCTCCTCCATGCGGGTTTCGATCTCGGCCGCGATGAAGGCCCGATCCTGGGCGGAATTCACCGGGTTTCCCGCCTGGACGGTGAGCTCGCGCACGCGCTGCAGCAGGTTGCCTGCCTGGTCGAGGGAGGACTCTTCCAGTCGCAGCTCGCTCTCGGCGAGGTCCATGTTGCGCTGATACTGCTCTCGCAGCGCCAGCTCCCGGTTCAGCCGTTCGACCCGCGGGGCGCCAACGGGATCGTCTGCCGCGGTGCGGTACTTGCGGCCGGAGGCGATCTGGTTCTGGGTGTCAGCTGCCTGACGCTGGAGATCCAGCATCTGGTTGACCGACTGGCTGTGAATCTGGCTGGTCGATATCCGCATGGGGTTATGCCACCGCTCCGAGGAGCACGTCGAAAATTTCCTTCGCCACCGAAACCACCCGGGCCGAGGCGTTGTAGCCCTGCTCGAACCGGATCAGGTTCGCCGCCTCCTCGTCCAGGTTCACACCGGAGATAGACTCCCGGCGGGCCACCGACTGCGCCAGCATGGCCTGCGCTGCCTCAGCATCCGTCCGCGCCTGGCTGGTGCGGATACCCACCCGTTCGACGATCCCCGAGTAGGCTTCGGAGAAGCTGATCGGCGGATCGCCGAGCACCGGCCGCACCTGCAGATCCGCCAGCGCCAACCCATTGTAGTTGTCCAGATTGCCGGCTTCGTTGAACCGGATCTCGAACGTGTCGCCAGCCTGAGGCCGACCGGACACGGTGGCCTGAAATCCAAGCCCCGCGGGCAGCGCCTGGGGCGCCGACGTGAACAGACCCCCGCCGGGCACCGCGCTGTCGCTCTCTAGCTGCAGGCCGGGGTCCAGCAGCAGCCGCACGCTGCCGCCGACGTTGATCGCCTGAAACACGTCACCGGGTCCAGAACCGTTCAGATCCTGGCTGCGCCCTTGGGCGTCGCTGACGGTGATGCCGTCCGTGACGTCGCCAGCCACGTGCAGCGCCAGATCGTCGCCGCGCTCGGAGGTCAGCGTCAGCGTGTTGCCGTCACTGAGCGCCCGGATGCCGGCATCGCGCAGGCTGGTCGATGCTTCGATCGCATCCGCGAGATCGTTCAGTCCCGCGCCCGGCGGCAGCACCAGGCGCTCGCCGTTGACCGCCACGGTCAACGGCTCGCCAATGCCGTTGTCGCGCAGATCGGTGATTCGCAGCTCGGTTCGCGCCGCCGCCGAAACCCCGTCGAGGGTCTCCAGGGCAGCGGCGATCGCCCGGGCACTCATGCCCGGTTGGATCTCCACCGACCCCGCTGGAACCGCAGCGCCGGCAGGCTCCAGCCGCAGCAGGCGCACGGTTTCCGCG
>JBFISC010000191.1:0-6910 GCA_041608775.1 Pseudomonadales bacterium
GACGCTCCAGCAGCGTCGTCAGGGTGCGCACCTCGTAGAGGAAGTCGGCTCGCAGCAGCAGCACCAGGTCGCCCTCGCCGAGCCCATCGAGGGAGTCGACCAGGGTGACGTCCCCCGCCTGGGCGAGCTGCCGGCGGATGCGTTCGTCCGCAGACAGGCTCCACAGGCGGACGTCCGAGCGTCCGACTACGTGTGCGAAATACCTCATGCTATAGTGCCTGCGCGTCGGCTCGGGCGTCGTCTGCCGCGGGAAACGCCGGGATTATAGTCATCGGCGGAATCGGCCGGCAAACCATCGGAGGCGGCCATTCGTCTGATTCACCTCACCGATCCTCACCTTACCTCGCTGGAACGAGTGCCGCTCGGCGCGCTTTCGGCCAAGCGCTGGTCCGGCTACCTTTCCTGGCGTCGCCGTCGGCGCTTCGTTCATCGACGTGAGGTACTCGATGCGGTAACCGCTGCGGTCCAACGGGAAGATCCCGTGTGTATCCTTGTCACCGGTGATCTCGTGCACGTCGGCCTGGCCGACGAGATCGAGGCGGCCGCTGCCTGGTTGCGCGAGCTCGGGCCGCCGGAGCGGGTCGTGCTGGTGCCGGGCAATCACGATCTCTACGCCCGCGATTCCTGGCCTTCCGTGGCTGCCTCCTGGGCCCCGTACCTGGGCGTCGACGGGTCCGGCGACGGGTCCGACGGGTTCCCTGTTTCCAGGCGGCTTGGTGATCGCCACCGGGGAGTGGACGTCATCGCCGCGTGCAGCGCCTGCCCGTCGCCGCTGTTCATGGCGACCGGTTCGCTGGGGGATGCCCAGCTCGCCCGCCTCGACGTGGCGCTGGCGCGTGCAGACGGCTTCCGCTGCCTGCTGATTCATCATCCGCCGCTGCCGGCGATGACCTCGCGCCGCAAGCGGCTGCGCGATGCCGCCCGGCTCGAAGCGGTGCTGGCCCGCCGCGGCTGCGAGCTGGTGCTGCACGGGCACGTGCATCGTAACGTCGCGGCGCTCGGGGCGGGCGGAACCCGGGTCTACGGCACGGCGTCCGGATCGAGCGCCGGCGGCAAAGCCCCGGCCGCCTACCGGGTCTTCGACATCACCTCGACGGATCAGGGCTGGCAGGTGGCGATGCGGTTGATGGAGGTCGCCGCCGATGGCGCGGTCACGCCCCGCGAGCGCGACCAGTGGTCGGTGGCCGCGGTCATGCCGCCGGCCAGTGCTGCTTCAGGCGGGCGATGATCGCGGCGTTGATTGCCGCGCCGGTCTCGGTGGCCGCGCCCAGGGCCGGTGGCCCGGGCCAGCCGGCGTCCGGGAACGCGAGCCCCTCGAACGGAACAGGGTCGGGGTAGCGCGGAATCACATGGAAGTGGACGTCGGGGTCCACCATCATGAGCATCAGGTAGTTGATCTTCCGGTAGCTGACCATGGCGCCGAGCGCGGCCTCGATGTGCTCGACCACCTGCTTCAGCTCCCTGAAGCCCGCCTCGGACACCTCGTGGAACTGCTTCGCCGGCTCCTTCGACGCCAGCACCAGGGATCCCAGCGTGACCTGCTGGGGACGCAGCAGCACCAGCCAGTTTTGGTAGTCGTGGATCAGAGTGTCGGGATAGCCGAACTTCTCGATGGTCGGGTTCATGGGCGGTGACCGTGGACGCTAGGAGGCCGCCTGGCGTGACCGGTGCGCGCCGTTGCTGCGCCCCTCGGCCGACCAGCCGCTGACCACGGTCTGGGCATGGGCCAGATCTTCGGCTTCATCGACCTCGCACCAGGACAGCCCTTTGATGTCGCACACGCGGACGTCGTGGGTCTGGGCCAGCCGGTCGATGGCGGACAGGTACCAGCGGCTCACCCCTTCGCCGTAGCGCATCAGGTGGGCGACCGTGTCGCGGAACAGCGCGGGCCCGTCGCCGCGAAAGGCCATCATGCCGATCGACTCGCCGTTGACGCCATCAGTCAGCTTCTTCCCCACCCGGCGCAGCATTCCGCCCTCGACCACGACCTTCATGTCGTCGGCGTCGTAGCCGTCCTTGCGGTCGGTAACCAGGGTCACGGGCGCGTCGGCACCGGTCTCCAGCAGCCGCTTCAGGATGGCGGCCTCGAACAGGGTGTCGCCGTTGATGATGATGAACGGGCGGTCCATCTCGGTCCGCGCTACCCAGCAGGTGCCCAGGTTGTCGGAGAGGGCGTAGAAGGGGTTGTACAGGGTCCGGACCCGCGGTGCGCTCACCGATGCGGCGATCTCGTCCACCCGATCGGCGCCGAAGCCGGTGACCACCACCACCTCGTCCACCCCGCCGCACCGGGCGATCTCCTTGAGCTGCCACTCCAGCACGCTGCGTCCGGCCACCGGCAGGGCGCACTTCGGCGTGCTCTCGGTCAGTGGCAACAGCCGACGACCCTGGCCGGCGCTCAAGATGATGACCTTCATCGTGGGGAAGCCCCTCGGCAATCGGGTTCGCAAGCGGCGTAACCTACCATGGCCCGGCGCCCGGTGACAGCATGCGGATCCCGGCCGGGCTCAGGCGCCGCGCTTGAGGGCCCGGTCGACGTGGTCCGCGAGTCGATAGGCGAGCGCGAGAATGGTCAGGTTGGGATTGGCCCAGCCGCCAGTGGGAAACACCGAGCTGCCGGCCACGTAGAGGTTGCCGTAGCCGTGCACCCTGCAGTCCGCGTCCACGACGCCCAGGCTCGGATCGTCGCTCATGCGGGTGGTGCCCATGTGGTGGTAGCCGCCGATCGGGTGCTTGCTCACGGTCGGATCCAGCGGCCATTGGCTGCCGGGCTCGGCGAGCCAGGAGGCCGGCTCCATGCCACCGTGGCCGATGCGTCTGAACTCCTGATTCAGGGTCTCGGCCAGCACCGCCACGGTGTCCTTGTCCTGGCGCGACAGCTGCCAGTCGAGGGCCGCCCGCGGCAGCCCCGTGGCGTCGCGCTCCCGGGTCAGGGTCACCCGGCTGGCGGGGTTGGGGCTCTGCTCCGCCCGCACCATCACGTACAGGTGCCGGGCACCACGCGCGCGCAGCCGTTCCACCAGGGGCTTCACGTTGCGCTGCAGCGCACCGCGGATGTCACGGTACGCGTGCCACAGCCGTCGCCGCGAGCGGTCCGGTGGCAGCTGATGCTTCAGCCGCCGGTAGACGCGATCGTTCAGCAGCAGGCCCTGCTCCGGGTTGCGCTGCAGCTTGAAGGTGAGCGCGGTGTTGAGGATGCCACGCCGTTCCTGCAGCTCCGGCGCGGGCAGCAGGGTGGGCGCCAGCGGCGGCTGGCCGCGGCCGGGGACGCGCTTGCGGAAGGCGTTCCACAGCTCGAACGGCCGTTCGCTCAACACCTTGCCGGCGCGCCCGTGCTGGTGCTCCATGAAGAACCGTCCGACCAGATCGTGGCGATTGCCGATGCCGCCGGACTCCACGTCGTTGGCGGCCAGCAGCAGCCGCGGATTTTCGATGCCGCCGCAGGCGAGCACGAAGCAGCGGGCGCGGACCTCGACGCTGTGACCGTCCAGCGAGCGCACCCGCACGTGCTCCAGGGCGGTGGCGTGGGCGTTGGCCTGCAGGTGCACCACGTTGGCGTGGGTTACCACGGTTACCCTGGCCGAGTCGAACAGGTCGCGGCAGCGGCTCGGGCTGAATCGTTCCTTGACCGTGTCGAAGCGCCAGAACCGGGTGATCACCGCGTGAGGTGTGAACGGCGGCGGGGTCTGGCCGAGCAGCGGCCACAGCTGCTGGTCGTAACGGAAGTCGCCGAGCTCCAGGTCGCGGTGGGCCTGCTGGTAATACGGCAGCAGCTCGTCGTAGGACAGCGGCCAGCCGCTGTGGCGGACCCAGCTGCGGCGCTCGAAGTCGATGGGTTCCAGCGGCGTGCAGCGCCCGCCCCAGATGTTGGTGGTGCCGCCGAAGAACCGCAGCCGGGCATCCACGAGATCGTAGTAGGGCATGCCGACGTTCGGGCCGTCGTTAAGATCCTGGGTGTCCGGCTCGTAGTCGAGGCCGCCGGCTTCCAGCAGGATGATCCGATGGCCGGCATCGCGCAGCCGGCGCGCGACGCTGACGCCGGCCGCGCCGGCGCCGATCACGCAGGCATCGGCCTCGAGTTCCGGCGCGCTGCCGGCATCGCGAAGGTCGATGAGCACCGGTCAGTCCCGGGGCGGGGTTGGCGCGTGAGCGCGGCGGCCGGCATTCCAGTCGGCGAGGTTCTTCAGCGGGTCCTTGACGTATGCGCTGGTGCGGATCGCCGCGATCACCAGCCGGTTCAGGGCCCGGCCGGCCAGGTCCATGGGCCGGTCGAAATCCAGGAACAGCACCACCCGCACCTCGTCGGTATCGTTTCTCACCTCGTGCTCGTAGGTATCGTCGAAGACCAGGCAGCGGCCCTCCTGCCAGCGGCAGATTTCCTGGTCCACGCGCAGCCAGCAGTTCTCGCCGTCGGCGGGTACCTTCAGCCCGAGGTGGCAGCGGATCACAGCCCGTGTCGGCCCGCGGTGGGGTGGTATGTGATAGCGCGGCGCGAGGATCGAGAACCAGGCGTTCTGCAGTCCCGGCAGATCGTCCAGCAGGGTGGCCGTCACCGGGCAGGCGGCGCAGTTGTCGTCGACCCGGTTGCCGTAGACGTAGAACGCGAAGGTCTTCCAGTTGTCGCCCTTGGAGATGCGCTTCTGGTCCGGCGATAGCTGATGAAAGGCGGGAATGTCCTCCGGACGGGTGAGCACGGCATCGAGCTCGCCGCGGATCTCGCGCCAGCGCTCCTCCAGCCTCGGCACCCAGTCGAACTCCGCGTTGTCGAGAACCGGGGTGGCGGCCACCAGCGAGTGGCGGGCCTGGAACTCACCCACCTTGCGCAGGGTGTGTTTGCCGGCCTTGATGATCAGATTGCGCAGCGCGCTCTGGGCCGGCGGGGACTCCGCGGGCTGCCGCGTGGGGTTGGTTGCACGGGTCACAGAGAGAGGAACCTTACCGGGCTGCTGGCAGAAACCGTCATCCTATCACCGGGGCTGGCGAACAGTTCGCCGTCCAGCGTGTAGCTGCCTTCGAAGGCGAGGCTCATGGCATCCAGCCGGGTACTGCGGAAGCCGCTTTCGGCATTCATGTCGGGATCGGGGCGGCCGCGCAGCAGTCGCGGTATCCGGCGCAGGAACCGGCGGGCGTCGGCCTCCACCAGGGTGGTCTTCATCGCGCCCGTGCCGCTGCCCCAGTACGGCCGCATGCCGAGGAACAGGCGGTCGAGGGTGGTGGCGAACAGCAGCCGCAGCGACAGGGGCGGGGTTGCCGCGGGGCAGCGGCCAGGGCGCAGCCCGAGCTCCGGGGCGTCGACGCGGACGCTCAGCGGCTGGTCGAACGGCGGCTGCCCGCGGGCGATTCCCCAGAGCGCCCGGGCGAGCGCCGCACCGGCGGCCAGCTCGTGGCGCCCACCCGCCTGGAGCATGCCCTTCACCCGGCTGTGGAAGTATTCGACCCCCTGGACGATGGTGCCGACGCCGAAGAACAGCCCACAGGTCGCGGTCGCCGGCGGTGCGCCTGCCGCGCTCACCCGCACCACCGGCCTCGGCACGACCGGCAGCCGGGCGTCGCGGCGGACCACGCCTGTCAGCGCGTGGAGACAATCGCGGTAACGTCGCACGCCGTTCAGATCGTACGCCGTCATGTTAGTGCTGCCGCCGGGAAGGCAGGCGATGGTCGGCCAGCTGGCCTCGGGGCAATGGCGGGCGAGCAGGGTGAGCGCATGCTGCACGCTGCCGTCGCCACCGTTGATCACCAGCAGCGCATCGGGCCGCCAGCGGCCGTGGCCGATCAGGGCATCCAGCTCGCTGGCGGTCTCCGTGATGCGGTGTTCGAGCTCTGGGCCTTCCGGCAGCGCCTCCCGCAGCGCCGGCACCTGGCGCCGCGCGCGTGGCGTTGCCGCGTTGCTGACGATGAGGGTGTTCACGATGCCTCGGGCACGCGCCCGGCCGCATCGGCCTGAAGAATCTTCTCGGCGAGTCGCCAGTCGGCCTCCGAGTCCACGTCGACGGCCGCCCGGGCGGCGCAGACCTCGACCCAGCCGACTCGGCACCCGGCGACCCGTGACAATTCGTCGAACGCGGCGTCGATCCGGAGGCGGCCGGTGAGGTAGCGCATCAGCGGTGTGAAACCCAGGCGGCGGGCAATGCGCCAGGGTCGCTTCCGGTCGGCCTCGACGCTGCGCCAGAAGGTGAGGGCGCGGATGCTTTCGGGTGTCCGCAGCGCGAACAGATTGCTGCCGCAGTAGCCGCCGTCGGCGAAGCGCAGCACGGTCCGACGGGACTCCGGGAATGCGTCCGAGACCTTGTCATAAGGAACAAGGCCCACAACCAGATCGGCATTCACCGTGCTGGACGACAGGCAGAACGCATCGATGATGTCCGCCTGCAGCAGGCCGTGATCTCCGCTGGTGAGGAGCTGCGGAAACGGGCTGTCGGCGGCGGCTGCAAGCGCGCTCGCGGCAGGTCCCCGGGCGGGTTCCCGCCAGACGACGTCGGCCGCAGCAACCAGCGACCGGAGCGCCTGCGAGCCGTCCACCACGTCCCGGGCCGGCCCGCAGAGCACCAGCGTGCCGACGCAGCTCGCATCGCGCAGGGCGTCCACCACGTGCTGGATGCAGGGGCGCCCGGCCAGCGGCGCGAGCACGCCGGACGGCAGCTCCAGCGCTCTGGCCCGGGTGCCGCCGCCGGGGCGCTCGCCTGCCAGGACGATGGCGCGCATGGCCTTCACGCCAGGGACTTTTCGTACATGCGGTAGCGCTTGCTGACCCGCCCGCCGATGTTCTCGATGATGTTCCGCATGCCCATGTTGTCGGCGAGAATCCAGGACATCTCCACTTCGCGCATGCCGGCGCCAACCGCCGCTCGGCGGATGGCGTCGATGACCAGGAACGCGAGCCCCGGGCCGAGGCGGGTGTTGTGATAGCGCC
>JBFISC010000192.1:0-6857 GCA_041608775.1 Pseudomonadales bacterium
AAGCGGTACAACTTCGAATGGGACAACATCGAATGAGGCCTGGTTCGCTCGTTGGACCACAATCCAGCAGGTCTGTTCGAGTGTGGTTGGGCGTCTGAAGCAAGTCAAGATCGCTGTCTAAGGGCGGCAGGAGATCCGGACAGAGGCGCTGATGGTGTGGATAATACGGCGCTTCGCGCCCGGCCCGAGCGGCCTGGCAGCGCGCTTTCCGCAGGATGAGGGCAATGCGTGACGCTGATCAGCAAGTCGATGCCACCGGGCTGATCTGTCCGGAGCCGCTCATGATCGTGCGCAACCGGGTGCGGGAAATGGCCAGCGGCCAGGTCCTGCACGTGACCGCCACCGATCCTTCCACCCGTCGGGATTTCCAGAACTTCTGCCGATTCATGGGTCACGAGCTTGTGGCCGAGGAGCAGGCCGGAGAGCGCTTCGAATTCTGGATCCGCAAGGGCTGAGGCGGCGTCATGGAGTGTTACTTCGCCTACGGCTCCAACATGAACCCCGCCCGGGTCGAGGCGCGCGGTCTCCGGGTGCTCCGGGTGGAGGCTGCCTGGTTGCCAGGCTTCCGGCTCGCGTTCGACAAGCATTCGGCCGCGCACCAGGGCGCCGGCCACGCCAACATCGCCTTCGATCGCAACGGGCTGGTAGAGGGGGTGCTCTACCGGCTGGCGGACACGGACGAGATCGCGAAGATGGACCGGTTCGAGTCGGCGCCGGTCAACTACAGCCGCGAGGCCATGGTCGTGCGCACCGCCGCGGGGAAGGTGGCGTCGTGGACCTACGTCGCCAATCCCGCCGTGCTGCGGCCCGGGCTGAAGCCGCCGCGCAGCTACCTGAACCACCTGCTGGCGGGGGAGCCCTACCTGTCCCGGGCCTATTTCCGGACCCTGGCCGGCTGGGAATGCCTGGAGGACCGGTGAGGGTCGCAGAGCGGCCGGCGGTGCTGGACCACGCGGCCATCAGCGGGCGCTTCAACGCCTGGTTCGGCACCCTGCGGCCGCGGCCGACGCTGCTGATCGGTGGTGCCGAAGAGCCCGTTTACCTGCCGGCCCGCGGCTCGCGTCCGGCGCTGATCCGCTACGCCTACGACTACCCGCGCAGCGCCCTCCACGAGCTCGCGCACTGGTGCCTGGCAGGCAGCCGCGCCCGGGCGCTCGAGGACTACGGGCTGTGGTACCAGCCGCCGCCGCGGTCGGTGGCCGAGCAGGCCCGCTTCTACGCCGCCGAGGTGCCGGTCCAGGCTCTCGAGATGCTGCTGTCCCGCGCCTGCGGGATCGAGTTCCGATTCAGCGCCGACAACCCGGGCGCCGACTACGGTCCCGATCGGGAAGCGTTCGAGCGGAAGGTCGCGGCGTGCTGCAGCCGGCTGCTGCGCTACGGGCCGGGCGCCGACGCCGAGCGGGTTCTGGATCTGCTCAACCCCGACTGGCGTCGGTTGAGTGGAGTACAGCCTTGAGCGGAGTACAGCCTTGAGCGGAGTAAAGCCTTGAGCGGAGTACAGCCTTGAGCGGAGTACAGCCTTGAGCGGAGTACAGCCTTGAGCGCAGAGGCCGTCGACGCGGTCGTCATCGGCGCCGGCGTGGTCGGCCTGGCCTGTGCTCGGGCGCTGGCGCTGGGCGGGCTCGACGTGGTGGTGATCGAGCGGCACGGGCAGATCGGCACCGAGACCAGCTCGCGCAACTCCGAAGTGATTCACGCCGGCATCTATTACCCCAGCGGCAGCCGCAAGGCGGCCCTGTGCGTGCAGGGCAAAGCGCTTCTGTATCGCTACTGCGAGGAGCACGCCGTGCCCCATCGCCGCTGCGGCAAGATCATCGTCGCCAGCAGCGAGGCGCAGGTACCCGTGCTGCGCCAGTATCAGGCTCAGGCTGAGCAGAACGGGGTGGCGCCGCTGCCGTGGCTGTCCGCCGCCGAGGTGGCGGAACTGGAGCCCGCGGTCCAGGCGGTGGCCGGCGTGCTCTCGGAGTCCACCGGCATCATCGACTCGCACGGCTACATGCTGGCCCTCCAGGGAGATCTGCAGGCCGCCGGCGGCATGATCGCGTTCGGCACCGAGGTCCTCGGTATCGAGCCCGTCGCCCGGGGGCTGCGGGTGCGAACCTCCGCGCTCGATCTCGATGCGGGCTGGGTCGTCAATGCCGCCGGGCTCGCCGCCCCCGAGGTGGCCCGATGGCTGTGCCCGGACGCGCCCCGTGGCTACTACGCGCGCGGTCACTACTACGCCTACGAAGGCCGGGCGCCGTTTTCCCGGCTGGTCTACCCGGTGGCGGAAGCGGGCGGGCTGGGCGTGCACGTCACCGTCGATCTGGGCGGTCAGGTTCGATTCGGCCCCGACGTGGTCTGGATCGACCGGGTCGACTACGGCTTCGACGACAGCCGCCGGCAGGCCTTCGAGACGGCGATCCGGCGTTACTTTCCGGGCCTGGAGAGCCAGCGGCTGCATCCCGGCTACACCGGCATCCGACCGAAGATTTCGGGTCCTGGCGAGCCGGCCGCGGACTTCCGCATCGACGGCCCCGCGGCGCATGGCGTCGCCGGGCTGATCAACCTGCTGGGCATCGAGTCCCCGGGGCTCACCGCATCGCTCGCCATCGCGGAGGAGGTGGCCGGCGTCGTGCGGACCGGCGGCGCCCCGTGCTGACCGTCGGCCTGCTCATCAATCCGGTGGCCGGGATCGGCGGCAGCGTCGGCCTGAAGGGCAGCGACGGGGTCGCCATTCAGGCGCAGGCCCGTGGGCGTGGCGGGCGCGCCCGGGGTGCGGCACGAGCCGCGCGGGCGCTCGCGGAAGCCGGCGACGCTGCCCGGGCGGTGCGCTGGCTGACCTGGGGCGGACCGATGGGGGCAGACGCCCTGCGGGCCGCGACCCTCCAGGCCCGCGTGCTCGGCGAGCCGGGCACGCCGCCGGATGCCGCGGACACCCGGGCTGCCGCGCGGGCCATGCGCGATGCCGGCGTCGATCTGATCGTCTTCTGCGGGGGCGACGGCACCGCCCGGGACCTGCTCGAGGCGCTCGGGGACAGCGTCCCCGTGCTCGGGGTGCCGTCGGGGGTGAAGATGCACTCCGGCGTGTTCGCCACCACCCCGGAGTCGGCGGGCAGGATCCTGCGACTGCTGGTGGAGGGCGGCCTGGTTCGCGCCGGCGTGGCGGAAGTCCGGGATCTCGACGAGGCCGCGCTGCGCGAGGGCGAAGTCCGCCCCCGCTACTACGGGGAGCTCGCGATTCCCGAGCAGGGCGGCTTTCTCCAGCACACCAAGGAAGGCGGCCGCGAGAGCGAAGCGCTGGCGCTGGAGGAGATCGTCGCCGCCGTCGTCGAACGGATTCACGAGCAGCCGGGCGTGTACCTGCTGGGTCCCGGCAGCAGCGTGGCCGCGGTGAAGAGCGCGCTTGGCATGCAGGCGACGCTGATGGGCGTGGACGTCTGGCATGGCGGTCGCCAGGTGGGCACCGACGTGGCGGCGTCCTGGCTGATCCGCTACCTGGACGGCACCGACGATCCGCCGACCCTGGTGATCAGCTTCACCCGTCGTCAAGGTTTCCTGCTCGGCCGGGGCAATCAGCAGTTCACGCCCGCGGTGCTGCGCCGGATCCGGCGCGACCGGCTCTGGGTGATCGGCACCCGCACCAAGCTGCTGAGCCTCGACGGCCGGCCGCTCCTGGTCGATACCGACGATCCGGACCTGGATCAGGCGCTGCAGGGTCTCGTCGAGGTGATCGCCGGCTACCGGGACAGCCTGTACTACCGGATCGCGGCCGGCGGCTGAGCGAGGACCCGCGGAGCCCGGCTCAGCTGACCGCGGCGAGCACGTCCAGCACGGCCTTGCGCATCTCGGTGGAGGAGCGCTGGCTCAGCGCCTGCTCGAGCCGATGCAGGTGGGTCTGCCGCTCCAGCCGCAGCGACTCCGGCAACGCTTCCGCCTCGGGCTCCGCCAGCCCGGGCACCGGGGTCGAGAGCAGGGTGAACGCGCGGCCGGTCAGCACCGCCTGATCCACGGCCTCCTGGCGGATGGTGTCGACGTAGCGCAGCAGGCCTTCCTCCGCGAGCCAGAGCAGCGCGCTGAAGCAGGCCAGATGGCGGTCGCTGTGGATCCCGAACTCGTCCACCCGATCTGGGCCGCAGAGGTCTTCGACGAACAGGGTGTGCGGTCGCGGAAAGGCGCGATACAACACCAGCAGAGCACGCCCGGCGTCCTTGCAGAAGTCGTCGACGTTGATGGCGGTCATGGCCGGGGCGTTACTGCCGGTAGGCATGCAGGAAGTGACCAAGCCGTTCGATGGCGTGGGCCAGCTCTTCCTCCCGCGGCAGGAACACGATGCGAAAATGGTCGGGTTCCGGCCAGTTGAAGCCAGTACCCTGAACTACCAGGATCTTCTCCTGGCGCAGCAGATCCAGGGTGAAGCGGTCGTCGCTGGTAATGTTGAAACGCTGCACGTCCAGCTTCGGGAACAGGTACAGGGCCCCCCGGGGTTTGACGCAGGACACCCCGGGAATGTCGTTCAGCATGCTCCAGGCCAGCTCGCGCTGCTCGTAGAGGCGTCCGCCCGGAACTAGAAACTCGTTGATGCTCTGATAGCCGCCCAGCGCGGTCTGGATCGCATGCTGGCTGGGAACGTTCGCACACAGGCGCATGGACGCCAGTATGTCGAGCCCTTCGATGTAATCTCCGGCCCGATGCTTGGCGCCCGACACCAGCATCCAGCCGCTGCGGAAGCCGGCGACCCGATAGGTCTTCGAGAGCCCGTTCAGGGTGATCACCAGCAGGTCCTCGGCCAGGGAGGCCAGCGGCACGTGGCGGGCGCCATCGTAGAGGATCTTGTCGTAGATCTCGTCGGCGAACACCACCAGATCGTTGCTGCGGGCGATCTGCACGATGCCTTCGAGGAGCTCGCGGCTGTAGACGGCGCCGGTCGGGTTGTTGGGATTGACCACGACGATGGCCTTGGTCCTCGCGGTCACCTTGCGCCGGATGTCGTCGAGGTCGGGGAACCAGTCTGCCGCCTCGTCGCAACGGTAGTGCACCGGCGTGCCGCCGGACAGGCTCACCGCCGCGGTCCACAACGGGTAGTCGGGTGCGGGCACCAGCACCTCGTCGCCGTTGTCCAGCAGGCCCTGGAGGCCCATCACCACCAGCTCCGAGACGCCGTTGCCGAGATAAATGTCGTCGATCTCGACGTCGAGAATGCCCAGGCTCTGGTAGTACTGCATAACCGCCTTGCGGGCGGGGTAGATGCCCTTGGAGTCGCAGTAGCCCTGTGCCGTCGGCAGATTGTGGATCACGTCCCTGAGGATCTCCTCGGGCGCTTCGAAACCGAACGGGGCGGGGTTGCCGATGTTCAGCTTGACGATCCGGTGACCTTCCTCCTCCATGCGATCCGCCTCTTTCATGGCGGGACCGCGGATCTCGTAGCAGACGTGGTCCAGCTTGTGAGACTTGCGGATCTCACGCGGCAGGCGCGGCGACAGCTCGGCGACCGCATCGCGCGGGACACTGTTGCTCGGCACGCCTTTGGATTCCATTCGCCTTCCTGGTCGTATTACCATCGCCGGTTCGTGAAGTGTAGCGAAACCGCCGGGGCGGACATAGCGTCGCCGCCGGCGGATCTGCAGGAGCAACCGGACGGACCATGGCAAAAGTCACCAAGAGCGATGCCGAGTGGCGCGAGAGCCTGACGGCGGAGCAGTTCGAGGTCGCCCGCAAGGCGGGCACCGAGCGGGCCTTCACCGGCAAGTACTGGGACACCAAGACACCGGGTACCTACCACTGCGTATGCTGCGGCGAACCTCTGTTCGACTCGTCGACGAAGTACGATTCCGGCAGCGGCTGGCCGAGCTTCTTCGAGCCGATCGACCCGGAGGCGGTGGCCACGCAGGAAGACGACAGCCTGATGATGCGTCGGACCGAGGTGCTGTGCGCCAACTGCGATGCCCACCTAGGGCACGTGTTTCCGGACGGGCCGCAGCCGACCGGGCTGCGCTTCTGCATGAACTCGGCCTCTCTCGACCTCAAGCCGCGCGACGACGATTGAGCCGGGCTGGCAGGGCCCGGTGACCCGGCAGGCCGCTAGAACCCTGCCGCCTGCCCCTCCTTGCGATGATCCGAGCCCGCGACGTAGCCATGCTCGGTGCGCAATACCAGTTGTGCTCCCCCGAACACGTGCTCGTGCGGCTCGTAGCGGACGATGTGTCCACGTCGGCGCAGCTCCGCGGCGACGGATTCGGGAATGCCGGGTTCCAGCCCCAGGGTGAAGTCCGGGTAGACGTGCCACCGGGGCGCGTCGCTGGCCGCCTGCGGGTTCTGGCCGTGGTCGAAAATCCGCCGCACCATCTGCACGTGACCCTGGTGCTGCATGTGCCCGCCCATGACGCCGAACGCCAGCAGCGGGGCTCCGGCCCCGTCGCTGACGAAGCCGGGAATGATGGTGTGGTACGGCCGCTTGCCGGGGCCGACCTGGTTCGGGTGGCCCGGCTCCAGGCTGAACCCCCGGCCGCGGTTCTGCATGGCGATGCCGGTGCCGGGCACGACGATGCCGGCGCCAAAGCCTTCGTAATTGGACTGGATGAAGGACACCATCCGGCCGCCGGCGTCGGCCGTCGCCAGGTAGACGGTATCCTCGCCCACGGGCAGCGGTGCCGGCGGCACGTCGCTGGCGGTGTCGCCGATGGCGGCCGCCAGCCCGGCCAGCATGCCCGGCTCGAGTAGCTGCTCCGGCGTTACCCGCATGGCTCGGGGGTCGGCGAGGTGGTCGAAGGCCGCCCGGATCGCCAGCTTCATCGCCTCCACCTCCTCATGGACGGCCGCGGCGGAGTCCAGCGGGGCGGCGGCCCGGTGGCGGAGAATTCCCAGGGCGATCTGGGCCG
>JBFISC010000193.1:0-6765 GCA_041608775.1 Pseudomonadales bacterium
CTGCAGCGTCTGGCCCCGGGGGCTGAGGGACCCCGACCTGAACGCGCCGTTGTCGGCGACCATACCGGTGCTGCTGCTCTCCGGAGAGCACGACCCGATCACCCCGCCCGGCTACGCCGCACGCGCTGCTGCGGGTCTGACCAACAGCCGGCAGGTGGTGGCGCCCGGGCAGGGTCATGGGGTGATCGGCCGCGGCTGCTTGCCCCAGCTCGTCGCAGACTTCATCGATCGCGGCCGCGTCGATGGGCTCGACGGGGCCTGCGTCGAGCGGCTGGCGCCGGATCCGTTCTTCATCGACCTGCTGGGACCGCCGCCGTGATCCGGGCAGAGGGCCTCGAGAAGTCCTTCGGCCCGGTTCGGGCCGTGGCCGGGGTCGGCTTCGAAGCGCCCGACGGCGCCATCACGGCGCTGCTCGGTCCCAACGGTGCCGGCAAGTCCACGACCCTGCGCATCCTCGCCACAGTGCTGCGCGCCGACGCCGGTCGTGCCTGGGTGGACGGCCACGAGGTGAGCGACGACCCGGCCGCGGTGCGCCGCGCCATCGGCGTGCTGCCCCACGGCGCTGGGCTCTACGATCGCCTTACCGCGCGGGAAAACATCGCCTACTTCGGCGCGCTGCACGGCCTGCCGAAGGCACGCTTGAATGAGCGCGTGGAGGCCCTCGTCGAGCAGCTCGACATGGCGTCGTTCGCTCACCGCCGCGTCGCCGGCTTTTCCCAGGGTCAGAGGATCAAGGTCGCGCTCGGCCGGGCGCTGGTGCACGATCCGAAGAACGTGCTGCTCGACGAGCCCACCAACGGCCTCGACGTTATGGCGACGAGGGCGCTGCGCGAGCTGATCGCCGGTCTCAGGCACCAGGGCCGCTGCGTGATCTTCTCCAGCCACGTCATGCAGGAGGTCGCGACCCTGTGCGACGACCTGGTGATCATCGGTGGTGGCGAAGTCCGCTTTTCCGGCTCCCTGGAGGCGCTCAGCCGTCAGACCGGCGAGGCGGATCTCGAGGACGCCTTCGTCCGCGTCGTCGGAACAGCCGCCTCGTGAGCGGCTTTGGCGTGGTGCTCGCCAAGGAGTGCCGCGACAACCTGCGGGACCGCCGGACCATCCTCGCTTCCTTCTCCCTGGCGCTGCTCGGGCCGGTGCTGTTCACCGGCCTAATGTCCTTCGCGCTCACCTCAACCCTGGGCGAATCCCGGGAGGCCTTCCGCCTGGCCATTGTCGGCGCGGAGCACGCGCCCCGGCTGGTGGCCCATCTGTCCGCTCAGAACATCGAGCTGGCGAGCGTCGAGCTCGCCGATCCCCGCCAGGCGGTTCGCGACGGCCGGGAAAGCCTGGTGCTGGTAGTGGGTCCGGACTATCCGAATCGGCTCGCGGCCGGCAATCCCGTCGTGGTGGATCTCGTTTACGACAGCTCGCAGATGGGCACGGCCCGACGCAACTTTGCCCGTGCCGAGCAGCTGATCGCCCAGTACGGGCAGAAACTCGGCGTGCTGCGTCTGCAGCTGCGCGGCATCGACCCGGCGGTCCTCACCCCGATCCGGGTCAGCGGTATCGACACCGCATCCCCGGCTGCCCGCGCCGCGTCGATTCTCAGCGTGCTGCCTTACCTGCTGGTGCTGGTGGTTTTCATGGGCGGCTTCTACCTGGCCATCGATGCGACCGCCGGAGAGCGCGAGCACGGCTCGCTGGAGCCGCTGCTGTCGCAGCCCGTATCCAGGGCCCAGCTGGTGCTCGGCAAGGTGGCCGCCGCCAGCGTCTTCAGCGCCGTGTCCACGGCTTTGTTTCTGCTGAGCCTGGCCGTGTCGGTCCCGTTCGTGCCGCTGCACCGGATCGGTATGTCGCTTCACATCGATCTGCTGGCCTGCGTGCAGATGTTCCTGGTCTCCGCCCCGCTGATCGTTCTCGGCGCGGCCATGCTCACGGTGGTGGCCTCGTTCGCCAAAAGCTACAAGGAGGCCCAGACCTATCTGACCGTGGTGATCCTGGTGCCAACGCTCCCGCTGATCGTCACCCAGATGCTCGGCCTCGCCGCGAGCCCGACGCTGATGATGGTGCCGAGCCTATCGCAGGCCACGCTGATCACCGGACTCATCAAGGGCGAGCCGCTGAACTGGAGCCACCTGGCGATCTCGATCGGCGCGACCGGCGCCCTGGCAGCCCTGATGGCCTGGCTGGCGGTTGCGATGTACAAGCGCGAGCGCATGCTCGTGTAGCAGGTGGCTGCGGCCTTGCCGGCCACCGGCGGACGGTTGTCGCCAATGCCAACGGCTCTTACAATACGCGGCCCGCGCCACCCAGCGGGACCGATGCCGGTCGGCACGGCGCTGTCGGAGTGTAGCTCAGCTTGGTAGAGCACCACGTTCGGGACGTGGGGGCCGGAGGTTCAAATCCTCTCACTCCGACCATTCAATAAAATCAGCCAGTTAGCGCATCCGGCTCAGCCGTCAGCGAATCTCGGACGTCCGAGCACCGCGAGCACGCACCTCCTCCCGAACGCCAGCAGCGGGTAGACGAAGCGGGCGAGCCGCGGGCGGCGGAAGACCGCCGCATTGACGCGATTGAACAGATCGGAACGGGTGCTCATGAGGGCGAGCCGCTGCACCGCCTCATGGCCGTGATACATCTGCCCCTCGTGGATCAGCACCATGCCCTCGTCCAGATCGAGCCCCGCGCGAACGGCGGCATCGACGTCCGGACCGCCCGCGCGGATGTCGACGAGCTCCGGGACGAAGTTCCGGCGCAGCCGCATCATCCGCACGAAGTTGCTGCAGAACGGGCAGGCGCCGTCGTAGAGCACCTTGATCGGGATCCTGTCGGGCTCGCTCATGTCACTGCAATGCCGGGCGCGCCATCGGGATAGCGGGAACCTCGGGGGCCCTGGCCGGCTCCACGATCCGTTCGCTGAGCATCAGAACCACGTGGCGCCAAGGGATGAATGCCGCGTACAGCACGATCCAGTAGAAGAACGGGGCCCGCAGTGTGAAGTATATGCCGAAATGGAACGCAAGCCCGACCGGCACGTAGAACCAGCGCAGCCGCGGAAAGATCACCGCCAGCCAGAACGTGCTCTGGAAGAAATAGACCACGTACTGGATCGTCAGAATCAGTGCGTGCTTGGTCGAAAGCCAGACCGCCAGCGGAGAGTCGTGAAGGATACCGTCCTTGGCCAGGTACCACTGCAGGGTGAAGCCGTTCAGCCAGGTGCCGTCGCGCATGATTTTGGAGTGCACGGCAGACAGGTACATGAGCGCGAAGAACGCCATGATGAACTTGAGAGCCCAGGCCGCGCGCTGATCGGTCCAGGTCACGATCGCCGTGCCGGGCGGCTGGGTGTAACGCCAGTAGAGCAGGTAATCGATCGAGACCACCTTGCCCGCCGGCGACAGCGCCAGAGCCACGAGTGCGAAGATCATCACCGGCTCAGGATGATGCACGTGGCCGAAGGAGTAGATGTAGCCAGTGACGTAGGCGTGGCCGACGGCGCCGACCATCGCCGCCAGGTTGGTGGCGAAGCCGACGAGCAGGGCGAAGATCGAGGCGACGGTCACCCAGTAGACGAGCAGCACCGTGGCGTCGTCGGGCCGGGCGCCGAACGCCAGGATCTTCATGAGCCAGATCGGCGTCCACAGCGGGTCGGCGATGCCCAGGCTCAGGGAAAGGGACGAGTATCCCTGGGCCAGGAGCATGAACAGGATGACGCCGGCGGCCAGAACACGCACCACCGCGAGATCGAACAGGGATGCCTGGTCGTCGAACCAGTACCGCTGCCAGCGGGCTGTGAGACTCATCGCGCTAATACCTCTGCTGCGGAATGTCGTACGCCACGATGACCTCGCTTTCGGACTCCTGAGGGCCGTTGCGGGTGATGATCAGCGGGTACGTGAGGACCTGCACGGTGCGGGCCGCGCCGGCACGGTCGTACATGTCAAGAAACTGCTGCCTGGCTGCTTCGTTGCCGTTCTTCATCCGGGTGACCAGGATGTGGAAGTCCCAGTGCCCGAGACCGAGGTCTTGCTCGGTCACGGTGTCCATCGTGCCGTCCGCGAGTATCACGCGGAGCGGAAACTTCACGTTGATCGCGTCGCCGTCTTGGTAGGACTTGGTGTACATCGGGTAGTCGACGAACGGCCAGTGTCGGTCCGCGCCGATACGCTTCGGCGTATGCTTGGAAACGATGGTCGTGGCCTGAATGGACAACACCCCGAGAAGGAAAGCGCTGACCATCAACTTGTAGGCGGTGCCGCCGAGCAGCGAGGACTTGTCCGGGATCCACAACATGAGCACCCAGCCGATTTGAAGTTACTGCAGCTGCCATTGTGAACGCCGGTTCGCCGGCTGGTGTGGCAGGTTCGTTGGCGGTTGTTGTGGGTTTGGTAAAGCCATGTCGGCTTGAGGCCAGGGGCCGGCAGAATCGTTGCGACCTCGCTCGCTACTGGTTATATATCCAGCATGAACCTGATGCTGGCCCGCTACCTGAACAAACGGCTGATTGAACTGGGAGAGAACACCCGGGGAGAAGCGGTCGGGGTGCTGCTGCGTTCAGGGGAGTACCGATACGTCAGATGGCTCGGGTTCATCGGCCGGGAGCGAGCCAGGCACACCGGCAGGCCGGCGAAGCTGGAGATAGCCAGGATCGGCCGGGTCCGTGGCCACAGCGTCACCTGGGAAGCCGTCCCCGAGGGTGCACACGTGCAGGGCTGCCTGACCCGGGAAGGTGCCTACGCCGTCGTGGAAGCATCCGTTCGCGTGGTCTGAGGCGCGCACGCGCCACGGCGGCGGATCTGTGATGGAAGTACGAGCAGCGCACACGACGGCTGCGACATACTTCCGATGATCGGCGCGAATCCGCATCGGGGGACGTGAATGGCCGACCGGCCTGACTCGAGCATGCAGGAGTACGTGGACAGCTGGCGCGGCCTCGTGATCGGCCGCGTGTTCACCCACGAGCACGCGCTGCACTTCGTTCTGGAAGTCGACGAGATCACCGGCCTCTGTCGGGTGAGCCGGCGCCACGACGGGCGCACGGAGATCATCCACATGCCGCTGGGCGAGGTGCTGCTACGGGTCAAAGGCGACCTCTGACAACCCGGCCGCGGCGGCCATCAGCATGGTAGGATCTCCCGGGGAGCGCCCGTAGCGCCCGCGGCGAAAAAGCGCCCGCGGCGAAAAAGCGCCCGCGGCGAAAAAGCGCCCGCGGCTGATCGCGGCCCGACCAGCTGCGGGGCGCTGCGGGGAACAGAGGGAGCAGGAGCCATGCAGACCTTTCGCCTGGACGGCAAGCACGTGGCCATCACCGGCGCCTCGTCCGGTTTCGGCAGCCACTTCGCCGGCGTGCTCGCGGGCGCCGGCGCCAGGGTGGTGCTCGGTGCGCGCCGCACCGAGAAGGTCGCCGCCAGGGTCGAAGAGATCCGGTCCGCCGGCGGCGAAGCCGCCGGGGTGCCGCTGGATGTTCGCGATGCCGAGAGCATCCGCGGCTTCCTCGACGCTGCCGAGGGTAGCTTCGGCCCCATCGACGTGGTGATCAACAATGCCGGCGTCGAGGCCGGCGCCAAGACCTACATGATGATCGACGAAGACGACTGGGACTTCGTCATGGACACCAACCTCAAGGGCGCCTGGCTGATGGCCAAGCACTACACCGAGCGAGTGGTGGCCAACGACCAGGCCGGCGGCAACGTGATCAACATCTCCTCCATCACCGACCGCCGCACCATCAAAGGACAGTTTCCCTATGCGGTGTCGAAGGGCGCCCTGACGCGCATGACCGAGGTCATGGCTCTGGAGGCGGCCAAGTACCGGGTTCGCGTCAACGCCCTCGCGCCCGGCTACATTCTTACCGACGTGAGCCGGCTGCTGCTGGAAAGCGACCAGGCGCCGTCGTTCATGCAGGGGATTCCCATGCGCAGGTTCGGCGAGTTCGACGACCTCGACGGCCCGCTGCTGCTGCTCGCCTCGGACGCGTCGAGCTACATGACGGGCTCGGTGCTGGTGGTGGACGGCGGTCACGTCTGCGCCTCCCTGTAACGCGACCAACTCGACAGAGCACTCACCGATGACCGACATCAGACCATTCCGCATCGACGTCCCTCAGCAAGAGCTGGACGACCTGAAGACCCGCCTGGCGTTGACCCGATTGCCGGAGCGCGAGACCCCGAAGGACTGGTCCCAGGGCGTTCCTCTGGACTACGTGCGCGAGATCAAGGAGTACTGGGAAGACGGGTACGACTGGCGCCGGGCGGAAGCGGCCATCAACGCCTTCGACCAGTTCATGACCACGGTTGACGGCGTCGACATCCACTTCATTCACGCCCGCTCCCCCAACCCGGACGCGCTGCCCCTGATCATGACCCACGGGTGGCCCGGATCCGTGGTGGAGTTCCTGAAAGTGATCGGGCCGCTGCGGGACCCGGCCAGCCACGGCGGCGACGCGGCGGATGCCTTCCACGTGGTCTGCCCGACGCTGCCCGGGTACGGGTTCTCCGGCAAGCCCACCGAGCCCGGCTGGGGGGTCGAGAAGATCGCCGATGCCTGGGCGGTGCTGATGTCAAGGCTCGGCTACCCGGGCTACGTCGCGCAGGGCGGTGACTGGGGCTCTGCGGTGACCACTGCTCTCGGCATCCGCGACACCGATCACTGCCGGGCCATTCACGTGAACATGGTCTCGGCCAGACCAGATCCCATCGACGACTCGCTGACTGAGCTGGAGAAACGCGGTCTGGCAGGGATGAAGCACTACCAGGACTGGGATTCGGGCTACTCGAAGCAGCA
>JBFISC010000194.1:0-6709 GCA_041608775.1 Pseudomonadales bacterium
GACCGCGCAGGAAGCGGATTGCCAGGCCAGCGTCTACATTCTTGTTGACGAGGCTTCGCTGACCATTCCGCAGGACCTCAAGGTCGTCACCGTCTGCCGTGGCGGTGAGGTAGTCTGGGAGAGCAACGGCAATGGGCCGCTTGCCATTGTGTTTCCAGGCCGAAGGCCCGGCGATCCGGTTCCTGGCCCGCCGACCCGAGTCGAGGTCCAGGTCGGACCGAACGTGGAAGCGGGGCAGTACCCCTACGAGATCCGTGTGCGCGACCAGATCGTCGATCCGACGATTATTGTCAGGTAGCGGGCCGGAGGCGGCGTATCAACCGGGCGCCTGGCGGTCTTTGGCCAGCGCTGCCGCGACGCCGCCGAGCTGACGTTCGGCTGGATTGAGGTGCGCTTCCCGCTCTGCCCGGGTCATCTCCAGCACCATGTAGTTGGCGTGAGCTGCCTGCACGGCGGTCCGGTAGCCCATGACATCCTGCGCGCCGTTGATGGACTGCTTCAACATGCGCAGAGTCAGCAGGTCGTTCTCGGCCCAGCGGTGCGCCTGGGCAATGACCGCCGCATCCAGATCCGCGACCGGGACCACCTCGCTCACCAGGCCCAGGGCTTTCGCCTCCGGCGCGTCGATGAAGCGGTTTTCGAACAGGATCCGCTTCGCGTTGCGCACGCCCAGATCCCAGGGAGCCGTAAACAGCTGCAGGTGCGAGGGCAGGAACCGGGCGTTGTCCGCGGCGATGATCACGTCCATGCACGAGGCGACGAGAAAACCGCCGAAGATGCAGTAACCCTGAACTGCCGCGAGGGTAGGCTTCTTTACGTCGCGCCAGCGCAGCGAGTTTTCCACGTACAGGTGCCAGGAACGGCTCACCCGGGCCAGCGAGCCCTCGCCGAACGGCTTGGTCTGCTGATCCTCCAGTTCCTCCGGCGTGCCGAGGTCGTGGCCGGCTGAGAAATGCTCGCCGGCGCCGGCCAGCACGATCACGTGAATGCCGTTGTCGAGCTCGGCTTCGGCGAAGGCACGGGTCATCTCCTCGAGCAGCAGCCGTGACTGAGCATTCCGGTAGCGGGGTCGGTTGAGCCGGATGATCGCGATCCGTTCGCGCCGTTCCACCTCGATGTGTCGGTAGCCCATCGTTCAGTCCTCGATGGCGGAATAGATGATGCTCTTCAGCTGGCCGCGGAAGTTGAACGTGGACGACGGCATGAGCTGGGTCATGAAGATCACCACCAGTTCCTCGTTCGGGTCGACCCAGAAGATCGTCGAGGCCGCGCCCCCCCAGAAGTAGTCGCCGCCGCCCAGGGTACCCGCGGCCACCTCCGAGAGCGTGGTGGCGAAGCCGAGGCCGAAGCCGGTGCCCTCGTAGGCGGTTTCCGAGAACGCGCCGATGGCCATCTGGGTCAGGTCGCGCCCGCCTGCCAGATGGTTGCGGGTCATCAGCCGCAGCGTGCGCGGGCCGATGATGCGCTCGCCGTCCAGCTCGCCGCCGCGCCTGAGCATCTCGCAGAACCTCAGGTAGTCGGCCGTCGTGCCCACCAGGCCGCCGCCGCCGGAAAGAAACGAGGGTGCTCCGGCGTAGCTGCTGGCAAACGGATCGTCGATGAGCTCGAGCGTCTTGTCGCGTGTTCGCTGGTAGTTGGCGGCGAAGCGTTCGACCCGGGACTCGTCGATGTGGAATCCGGTGTCGGTCATTCCCAGGGGCTCGAAGATCTGGGTGCGGAAGTAGCGGTCCAGGGTCATGCCGGACAGGGCTTCCACCAGGTAGCCGCAGACATCGGTGGCATAGCTGTACATCCAGCACTGGCCGGGGGAGTAGTGCAGGGGCGCACCGGAGAGCTTCTCGACGAACGACGTCAGCGTCTCGCCGTCGGTTCGACGCACCCCCAGAGCCCGGTAGACCTTGTCAACCGGATGGGCCGTAGCGCCGTAGGAGAGGCCCGCGGTGTGGCTGAGCAGATCACGGAAGCTCATCGGTCGGTCGGGCGCCCGGGTCTCCATGGCCTCGCCCTCGCCGCCGACGTAGACCTGCTGGCCGCGCCATGCCGGCAGCACCCGGTGAACCGGATCGTTGAGCTGGAACAGCCCGCGCTCGTAGAGCTGCATCAGCGCGATGGAAGTGACGGGCTTGGTCATGGAGTAGATGCGGAACACGGTGTCATCGGCCATCGGTCTGCTGCGCTCGATGTCCATGAGCCCCAGAGAACTGTAATGGGCGACGTGGCCGTGACGGGCAACCACCACCTGGCAGCCGGGAATCTTCTGGGGTTCCACGTAGTTCTCCAGCAGATGCTGGTCGATCCGGGCAAGTCGGCCGGCCGAGAATCCGGCCAGCTGCGGTGCGGTATCCATTAAACCCCCCGTGGCGACGACGTCTTCGATAGCCGCAGGTTACCCGAAACCGGAGCGGCACGCGGACCTGCCGAGGCCCCATTGCCCTGCCGCGGGACACCGGCAACGCCGCCGGCGGGCGGGCCCGCTGCGGGCTTGGCTTCCGGTGGCTGAGACCCGATGATGGTCGCCGCTAACCTGGTGGGGAAGCATCGTGCATAGCGATCCGACCTCGGGCGGCTGTGGGGCACGGCCAGTGAGCGCAGCGGCCGGTGACCTCGGATGGGATCCGGCAACGCCGCCGAACGAGACCGTCGACGGGGACGGCAACCCGAAGTCCGGGGCTTGGGGCTTCGTCATCCCCGATCCTGCTTGCCCGGGGCAGCGCCGCCATGATCACCCGGAAGTCCTTGCGCTGCGGGAACGGCTGCGGCAGCGCAACGGCCTGCCGGGTCTGGAAATCTGTGCCCCCGACGAGATCGAGCGGGCGGCCCGGATCTTCCACCGCGACGGCTTCGTCGTGGTTCGTGATCTGCTCGACTCGGCGCGGCTCGACCGTCTGCAGCGGGCCTGCGACCGCGCCCTGGGGGAACTGCTCGCCTGTCCCGGGGTCGGCGGCCGACGCTACGCCGGCGAGACCGGGCGGCTGCCCCACCGCTACAGCTTCGGCACCTGCTCAACCTCCCGCCAGATGCTCCACGATCCGGACTGGGTGTCGCTGATCGAGCTGCCCGACACGGCGCCGCTGCTCGCGGGCCTGTTCGGGGCCGACGACTGTCTGGTCTGGGGCTGCGGCGGCGATGTCTGCCTGCCGGGCGCCATCGAGTATCAGCATCTCCACGCCGACGCCCAGGATAGCTTCGGCCTGCCGCCGGCGCGGCAGGCGCTGGCCGAGGCGGTGGCCGCAGGTCTGGGGGCCGACGTCGCGGCCCAGCCGGCGGCGAACGCCCAGCGTCTGGCCCTCGAGCTGACGCCGCCGATGATTACCGTGAACTTCGTGCTGACGGAACTGACCTGGGAGAACGGACCGATCCGGCACGTGCCGGGCACCCACGGGCTCGGCCAGCCGCCGCCGCGGCCGGAACGGGAGCCGGAGTGGATGCGATGCTGTGCGCTGGTGGGCGCACCTGCCGGCGCCGCAGTGTTTCGCGACAACCGCGCCTGGCACGGCGGCACCCCGAACCTGAGCTTCGAAGCCCGGTCGCTGCCGAACGTGGAATACGTGGCCCCATGGTACCCGGCCGACCAGATTGCCCGCACGATGCCGGACTCGCTGTGGTCGACCCTGTCGCCAGCGGCGCGCCATCGCTGCCGGCACGTGGCGCTGGCTCCGGGGATGGCGGTGCCCGGCGGCGGACGCCTGCACCCGCTGCTGAATCGCCGTCGCGAGCTGATCTCGGAACGGCAAGGCTGACGACCCGCCGGCGTCAGTCCGCGCGCCAGGGTCTCCAGCCCGGCTGCAGACCGGAATCGATTCCCGCACAATGCGCATACTCACTGTGCGGGAGCCGTCGATGAGTCGAAAACCCACCCTGCATGTGCCGCAGACGCCGGCGCGTCCCGGCGAGGAGCCGGATTTCAGCTACGTGCACCTGTCAGAGGCGGGCGAGGTGGAGCGCCCGGAGATAAACACCCGGGTGCGCGACATGGTGCACCTGTCCGAGGACATGGTTCGAGTCCTCGACGAGCAGCACAAGGGCCTCGGCCCTTGGAACCCCCATCTCGACGAGCACGACCTGCAGGTGGGCCTGCGCCACATGCTGCTCACCCGGTTGTTCGATGAGCGCATGCTGCGCATGCAGCGTCAGGGGAAGATCACCTTCTACATGCAGTCCACGGGGGAGGAGGCGGTGTCCGTTGCCGCGGCCCAGGCGCTCTTGCCGTCGGACATGCTGTTCCCCCATTACCGTACCCAGGGACTGCAGATCGCCCGGGGCCGGAACCTGGTGGATCTCATGTGCCAGTGCCTGTCCAACTCTCGCGACATGTGCAAGGGCCGGCAGATGCCGATCATGTACCACTGGGCGCGGGGTAACATCTTCTCCGTTTCCGGCAACCTCACCGTGCAGTACCCCCACGCCGTCGGCTGGGCCATGGCCGCTGCCATCAAGGGCGAGGACGACGTCGCCGCCGCCTGGATCGGCGAAGGCTCCACGGCGGAGGCGGACTTCCATCACGCCATGACCTTCGCGGCGGTCTATCAGGCGCCCGTCATTCTCAACGTGACCAACAACCAATGGGCGATCTCCACCTTTCAGGGATTCGCCGGCGGCGAGCGGCGAACGTTTGCCGCGCGCGGACCCGGCTACGGCATCGCCGCGCTGCGTGTGGACGGCAACGATTTCCTGGCGGTCTACGCGGCGACCCGCTGGGCGGCGGAACGGGCTCGCCGAGGCCACGGCCCGACCCTGATCGAGCACGTCACCTATCGTGCCGGCGCGCACTCGACCAGCGACGATCCCTCGCGCTACCGGCCGCGCAACGAGGCTCAGGCCTGGCCCCTGGGTGATCCCATCGAACGGCTCAAGCAGCACCTGATCGTCGAAGGCATGTGGTCTGACGAGCGTCACGACAAGCTGGTGGAAGAGCTGCGTGATCACGTCACGGAATGCTGGGAGGAAGCCTGCAGCTACGGCACCATGACCGAAGGACCTTTCCTCGACAAGAACGAGCTGTTCGAGGACGTGTTCAAGGACATGCCCCAGCACCTCCTCGACCAGCGCGATCAGCTGCGTGCGCTCGAAGATCACGACTAGGGGTTTGCGATGCCACAGATGAACATGATTCAGGCGTTGAACTCGGCCCAGGACATCATGCTGGGTCGCGATCAGGACGTGGTGATCATCGGTGAGGACGTGGGCTACTTCGGCGGTGTGTTCCGGACCACCGATGGCCTGCAGCGCAAGTACGGCGAGCACAGGGTGATCGACGCGCCGATTGCAGAGGGCGGCATCGTCGGTGCGGTGATCGGCATGGCCGTGAACGGTCTGCGGCCGGTGGCGGAGATCCAGTTTGCCGACTACATCTATCCGGGGTTCGACCAGATCGCGAGTCAGCTGGCGCGGATACGCTACCGCACGGCCGGCGATTTCTTTACCCCGGTGACCATTCGCACCCCCTGCGGGGGTGGAATTCGCGGTGGGCAGACCCACTCCCAGAGCCCCGAGGGGCTGTTCACCCACGTGAGCGGCCTGAAGGTGATGATGCCGTCGAACCCCTACGATGCGAAGGGGCTGCTGATCAGCGCCATCGAGGACGACGATCCGGTGATCTTCTTCGAGCCCAAGCGGATCTACAACGGCCCGTTCGACGGTGACCCCGACAAACCCGCAGTGCCGTGGAGCACCCACCCCAAAGGCGAGGTGCCGGAAGAGTACTACACCGTCCCCATCGGCCGCGCCGAGGTGGTGGAAGAGGGCGAGGATCTGACCATTCTCTGCTACGGCACCATGGTTCACGTCGCGCAGGCGGCGGCGAAGCGCGCCGAAGCAGACGCCGAGATCATCGACCTGCGCACGCTGGCACCGCTGGACGTGGACACCGTTCGCCGCTCGGTGCAGAAGACCGGACGCTGTGTCGTCGTTCACGAGGCCACGCGCTTTTCCGGCTACGGTGCCGAGCTCACGGCGACCGTGCAGGAAGAGTGCTTTTACCACCTGGAGGCGCCGATCGAGCGGGTCTGCGGGTGGGATACACCCTATCCCCACGCCTTCGAGTGGGACTACTTCCCCGGCCAGAAACGCCTGGCGGCGGCGATCGAGAAGGTGCTGGAGGCGGAATGAGCGAGTACGTATTCAAACTCCCGGACCTGGGCGAGGGCACCGTGGAGGCAGAGATCGTGGAGTGGCATGTCAAGCCGGGAGACGTGGTCAGGGAAGGCGACGTGATCTGCGACGTGATGACGGACAAGGCCAACGTCGAAGTGCCGGCCCCGGTCGATGGCAAGGTGCTGCGCACGACCGGCGAGCCGGGCGACGTCGTTGCCGTGGGCTCCGAGCTGATCGCGCTGGAAACCGCCGGCAAGGCAGCCGCCCGCCCCCGCGCGCCGGACAGGCAGCCCGACGCAGATACCCGGTCGGGTGAAGCGCCTGCGGCTAAGGGAGCTGCGGCTAAGGGAGCCGCGGCTAAGGGGGCTGCGGCTAAGAGAGCCGCGGCGAAGAAGGTCGCGGCGGAACAAGCGCCTGCGGCGGATGAAGCGCCCGCGGCGGAACAAGCGCCCGCGGCGGATAAAGCGCCCGCGGCAGCAGTGGTTGCAACCGCCACCGAGCCGAGGCCGCCGGCCGGCGCCGAAGCCTCGGGTGATCGCGGTAAGGTCATCGCCTCACCGGCCATCCGCCGCCGCGCCAAGGAGGCGGGGATCGACCTCGCCGGCGTTCCGGGCTC
>JBFISC010000195.1:0-6690 GCA_041608775.1 Pseudomonadales bacterium
CTCAGCCCCCGGGGCCAGACGCTGCAGATGGTCTGCAGGGCGCGAACCTGATCGGCGCCCAGGTAGGTTCGTTCCAGGTCCGGCCACAGCGCCTCCAGACCCTCGAAGAAGGGTACGTCCTCAGTGCAGACCACGCTGTTGTGCATGCCGAAGCTGATCGCTTCGCTGAGCTGCGTCTCGATGCGCAGGGCCTGGGTCGCCAGCGGCAGGAAGTTCCCGCCGGTCGCGGCCTCGTCGATGATCAGCGGAATCAGCGCCGCCGTTTCGGGCGCGTAGCTGAGCAGGCGCAGGGTCATGGCCAGGTGAGCGTAGCGCAGGCTGAGCGCCCTGCTCCGGCCGGTGACCGGGTCCGGAACCTCGAGCTCGACGGGCTTCGCGCGCAGCCGCGCGGAAAGCGCCTCGAGCCGTCTCCGTAACTCGGGGAAAGCCTCCGCACAGTACTCGGCGGCCCGACAGCGCGACAGAATGCCCTCGAGGGTGGCCTGGGCGTTCAGCGCCACGTCCGGTCCGAGAGCGAGTCCCGGCGGCACTACGCCGTCGAGAACCAGGGTGCGCACTGCGTCCGGATGCCTGCGCGCGTAGTGCTGGGCCACCCGGGTGCCGTAGGACACGCCGTACAGATTCCAGGTCTTGTAACCCAGCGCCTGCCGCAGCTGTTCCAGATCCTCCACCGCGACGCTGGTGGTGAAGAAGCGGGGATCGTTGGCCAGGACCTCGAGGCATTGGCGGGCGGCGCGCTGGACCGTGGCTTCGTCGAACTCCAGCGACGCGGCTTCCAGCTCAGGGCATCCGAGCGGCGAAGACCGACCGGTGCCCCGCTGGTCCACGATGACGATGTCGCGCTCCCGCCGGAGGCCGGCAAAGGCCGGTTCCAGGTCGACGTAAAGGGTCGTGGAGGAGGCGCCCGGGCCGCCGTTGATCACGGTGACCGCGTCGTCCGTTGGCTCCGGGGTCAGCGCGGGTATGCGCGCGACGAACAGCTCGATGGCGGGGCCGTTGGGTTCGTTCGGGTTTTCGGGCACAGCGAAACGGGCGCAGTTCGCATCCACCCGGCCCTGGCCGCCGCTGCCCTGCAGGTTGCAGGGCTCGAATGCGGGCGCCCCCGCCGCTGCCGCCGGCATCAGAGCGAGAGCCGCGGTGACGAGGACGGCGTTGATCCTGGCCGCCGGTCGCGCTGAGGCTCGTGGACCCGTCTGATGCACGCGAATCGGTCAGCTCAGCCGCGCGGTAGAGTAGTTTGCCAGGGTTTCCAGAGCGTCCCGATGGGCGGAATCGGGCAGGTCGCCAAGGCTCGCAAGCGCGCGGGCCGCCTGCTCGCGGGCCGCCCGCTGAACGTAGTCTAGGGCCCCGCAGCCGCGCACCACCTCCAGCACCTCGCGCAGCCGGTCGGTGGAGCGGTTGGCGACGGCGCTGCGCAGCAGCTCGGCATCCGCCGGGGCCGCATTGGTCAGCGCGCGAATCAGCGGCAGCGTCAGCTTGCCCTCCGCCAGATCGTCGCCCACGTTCTTGCCCATCAGGCGGGGATCTCCGGCGTAGTCCAGGTAGTCGTCGACCAGCTGGTAGGCCAAGCCGAAGTGCAGGCCGAACTGCCGGAGCGCGGAGATCTCCGCGGGATCTTCGCTCGACAGCACGCCGGCGGTGTGGGCCGCTGCCTGAAACAGCAGCGCGGTCTTGCAGCGGATGACTTCCAGGTAGTCGGCTTCGCTGAGGGCCAGGTTGCCGACGTTGGCGAGCTGCATTACCTCGCCCTCGGCAATGGTGTTGGTGGCGTCCGACAGGATCGCCATCACGTCCATGTTCTCGAGCTCCACCATCAGCTGGAATGCCCGGGAGTAGAGGAAATCGCCGACCAGCACGCTGGGCGCATTGCCCCAGGTGGCGTTCGCGGTGGCCCGGCCGCGCCGTCGGTCGGAACGGTCGACCACGTCGTCGTGGAGAAGGGTCGCGGTGTGGAGGAACTCGATCACCGCGGCCAGCCGCACGTGATCGCTGCCCTGGTAGCCGCAGGCGCCGGCGCCCAGCAGCACCAGCAGCGGCCGCAGGCGCTTGCCGCCGCTTTCGACGATGTGCCGGCCGATCTCCTCCACCAGCTTCACGTCCGATGTCAGCTGGCGCGGTATAAGCTCGTTCACCGCGGCGAAATCGGCGGCCACCAGGGCGTAGACGCCGGCGAGCTCGGCATTTTTGGCGGCTGTCCGGCCGGCGGTCTGACTGATGGCGTTCGTGGCGATCGCAGATGATCCTGATGTGCCGATGTTCATGGCCCTGGCGTCGAATTCTCGCCGAGTTATGGCCAGCTAACTCGTTGTAATCGAATATCTTTGACCGTAGAATACCGCGCCTTCGAGCGGGCAGGTAGCGCGCCGTTGGGTCGGCCGGAAGCCGGATCCGCCACGCGCGCCGCAGTCGGCCGCTGGGGCATGTCGGTTTTCCCGATCCTTCAAGCGCCTGGGCTGATTGGCTGTCCCGGACGTGCGATTCTGGAGAAAAAACTATGTTTGCGGTTTTCGCGAGCGGTGGCAAGCAGCACCGGGTTACCGAGGGCGAAGTCGTGCGCCTAGAGCTCCTCGATGCCGAACCGGGTCAGGAGGTGGTGTTCGACAAGGTGCTGCTGGTGGCGGATGGAGACAACGTCTCCGTCGGCGCGCCGTACGTCGCTGGGGGCAAGGTCACCGGCGAGGTGGTCGGCAACGACCGCGGCAAGAAGATTCGCATCATCAAATTCAAGCGCCGCAAGAACTACATGCGTACCCAGGGCCACCGGCAATGGTACACGGACGTCAAGATCACCGGCATCAGCGCCTAACCGCTCAGAGGAGAGTTACCGGCCATGGCACACAAGAAAGCAGGCGGCAGCACCCGCAACGGCCGCGACTCGGAGTCCAAACGCCTCGGGCTGAAGAAGTTCGGCGGTGAGATGGTCGCCGCGGGCAATATCCTGGTGCGGCAGCGGGGCACCCGCTTTCATGCCGGCGCCAATGTCGGCATGGGTCGTGATCACACCCTGTTCGCCAAAGCCGACGGGCAGGTGAAATTCGTGACCCGCGGGCCCAGGAGCCGGAAGTTCATCGAGGTGGAGCCGGTCTTGGCCGAGGCCTGATCCATCGAGCCCCGCAGCGAGCGGGGTCCCTCTCATGCAGTTTATAGACGAAGCCAGCATTCGCGTGGAGGCGGGCCGGGGCGGCAACGGCTGCCTGTCGTTTCGTCGCGAGAAATACGTGGCCAAGGGCGGTCCGGACGGTGGCGATGGCGGCGACGGTGGCGACGTCGTGCTGGTCGCCGACGACGCGCTGAACACCCTGGTGGACTTCCGTTTTCAGCCGCTCTATCGGGCCCGTCACGGCGAGCCCGGTTCCGGGCGCAACAAGACCGGGGCCGGTGGCGAGACCCTGACGATCCGGGTGCCCGTAGGCACGTCGGTGGTGGACGAGGAGACTCTGGAGACGCTGGGCGATCTGACCGAGCCGGGCGAAACGCTGACCGTCGCCCGCGGCGGCCGCCGCGGGCTCGGCAACAGCCACTTCAAATCCAGCACCAACCGGGCTCCCCGCCGCACCACGCCGGGAGAGCCGGGTGAGGTCCGGCAGCTGAGGCTGCAGCTCAAGCTGCTGGCAGACGTGGGCCTGCTGGGGATGCCCAACGCCGGCAAGTCGACGCTGATCGGGGCGGTCTCCGCCGCGCGACCGAAGGTGGCCGACTATCCGTTCACGACCCTCACGCCGAAGCTGGGCGTAGTGAAGCAGGGTGGGGATACCAGCCTGGTGATGGCCGACATCCCCGGTCTGATTCGCGGCGCGGCCGAAGGCGCCGGGCTCGGCGTTCAGTTTCTCCGCCATCTCGCGCGTACCCGCATTCTCCTGCATCTGGTGGAGGCGCTGCCGACGGACGGCTCGGAGCCGCTGGAAAACCTGTGCCTGATCGAGGACGAGCTGGCGGCCTACAGCCCTGCGCTGACGGAACGTCCGATCTGGATGGTGCTGACCAAGATCGATCTGATCGACGAGGCACGCCGCGCCGAGCTGCTCGTGGCGCTCGCCCGCGCGAAACCCGAGCGGCCGCTGTTCGCGATCTCCGCCATCACCGGCACGGGGCTGGATGTGCTGGTGCGCGCGTTGCTGGAAGCGGTCCGGGCGCATCGCGAGGCCTTGAAAGCGGACCCGGTGCTGGCCACGTCGGAAGCGGAGCTCGAAGCACGGATCGGCGAAGATGTGCTAAAAAGCGCCCTGGAAAAGCGCCCGAGCCGGGTCTCGGGCAGCGCCGGCGACCACGCCGGCGGCAATGACGATGACGACGACCACGATGTCGACGTCGTTTACGTCCGCGACTAGCCGGAGCGGGTCCCGACCCCATGAACGCCAGCGAGGAGCAGGTTCGTCAGCGGCTTGAGCGTGCCCGCCGGGTAGTCGTGAAGATCGGCAGCGCGCTGCTGACCGAGCCGGCAACCGGGCTCGCCCGGGCGCGGATCGGCGTCTGGTGCGAGGACATTCACCGCCTGCTGCTGGCCGGGCGCCAGGTGCTGCTGGTTTCTTCCGGCGCCGTCGCCGAGGGGGTCGCCCGGCTCGGGCTGCCCGGCAGGCCGACCACGGTGCACGGGCTGCAGGCTGCAGCAGCCGTGGGTCAGATGGGGCTGGTGGAAGCCTACGAGCAGGCGTTCGGGCGGCATGGCCGCCACACCGCCATGGTGCTGCTCACCCACGACGACCTTGCCGACCGGCAGCGCTATCTGAACGCGCGCGCCACGCTGACCTCGCTGCTGGACCTCGGCGTGATCCCGGTCATCAACGAGAACGATACCGTCGCCACCGACGAGATCCGCTTCGGCGACAACGACACGCTGGCTGCGCTGGTCAGCAACCTGGTGCAGGCCGATCTGCTGGTCATTCTCACGGACCAGCGTGGTCTTTACCGGGAGGACCCGCGGCGAAACCCCGGCGCAGCGCTGGTGCCCTGGGCAGACGCCAACGATCCCGCCCTGGACGGCATGGTCGGCGAGGCGCCGGGCTCACTGGGCCGCGGCGGTATGCTGACGAAGCTGAAGGCGGCGCGAATAGCGGCCCGCTCCGGAGCCAACACGGTAATCGCCGGCGGCCGCGAGCCGGACGTGCTGGCGCGGATCCTTTCGGGCGAGTCGGTGGGCACTCTTCTCGGCGCGTCCATCCTGCCGCTCGATGCACGCAAGCGCTGGATTGCCGGTCAACTTCGGCCGAAGGGCGATCTGGTGCTGGATTCGGGCGCCGTCGAAGCCGTCAGCACCCGGGGCGTCAGCCTGCTGCCGGTCGGCGTGGTAGCGGTGCGGGGCCGGTTTTCCCGCGGCGATGTGGTCCGCTGTCTGGATGCAGAAGGACGGGTCGTGGGGCAGGGTCTGGTGAACTACTCCAGCGATGAGGCCGAACGCCTGAAGGGCGCGGCGAGCGGGGAGATCGGTGAGCGGCTGGGTTTCTGTCTCGAGCCCGAGCTGGTGCATCGGGACAATCTGGTGGTCGTCGACGGCGCCGTCAGGACTTCAGGGCAGTGACCGCCGCGCTCAGCCGGGACTTGTGCCGGGCCGCCTTGTTCTTGTGCATGATGCCTTTGTCGGCCATCCGATCGATCACCGGCACCGCGGTATCCAACGCGCTGCGTGCGGCTTCGTGATCACCGCTGCCGATGGCCGCCTGCACGCGCTTGATGTAGGTGCGCACCATGGAACGCTGGCTGGCGTTCTGAGTGCGGCGCTTCTCCGCCTGACGGGCGCGCTTGCGAGCTTGTGCGGTGTTGGCCAAAGCGGTCTCCGAGGGTCGTGTTCTGGAAGGCGCGGTAATATGCCGACGGGGTCCAGGTATGTCAACCGGCCCTGAGGCGGCCCCGGACCGCCAGAACGTCGCGGTGCAGGGCTCGGTGGTCGCCGGCATGACCCTGCTGTCGCGGATCTCCGGGTTCGCCCGGGATATCGTGCTTTCCTATTTCTTCGGCGCCGGGGCTGCTGCGGACGCCTTCTTCGTCGCCTTCCGGATCCCCAACTTCTTCCGCCGGCTGTTCGCCGAAGGCGCGTTCAATCAGGCGTTCGTGCCGGTTCTGTCCCGCTACCGCCAGGAAACGCCGGAAGCCTTTGCCGCGTTCGTTGCCGCCATCGCCGGCAACCTGTCGGTGGCGGTCTGGAGCGTGGTGCTTCTCGGGGTCGTGTTCGCGCCGGGCCTGGTGGTGCTGTTCGCCCCCGGCTTCTGGGATGCGCCGGAGCAGTTCGAGTCCACGACCGGCATGCTGCGGCTCACCTTTCCCTACCTCGGGTTCATCTCCCTGGCAGCGTTCTGCGCGGCGCTGCTCAACAGCCAGGGGCGCTACGCGATCCCGGCCTTCACCCCGGTGCTGCTCAATCTCTGTCTGATCGCGGCCATGCTGTTCGCCACGGATCTTTTCGCCGAACCGATCTACGCCCTGGCCTGGGGCGTGTTCGTCGCCGGTCTGGCGCAGATGCTCTTTCAGCTGCCGGCGGTGAGTCGGTTGGGCCTGCTGGTGATGCCGCGACCCAGCCTCGGACACCCCGGGGTCCGCCAGGTGGGCCGGCTGCTGCTGCCGGCGATCTTTTCCGCGTCGGTCAGCCAGATCAACACCCTCATCGATACCATGCTGGCGTCGACCCTGGCGACCGGCAGTATCTCCTGGCTGTACTACGCCGACCGTCTGCTGGAGCTGCCCATCGGGCTGGTCGCC
>JBFISC010000196.1:0-6674 GCA_041608775.1 Pseudomonadales bacterium
CGTGGTTCACATGGGTGATCTGCTGTTTAACGGCCACTACCCGAACATCGATCTGGAAGCCGGGGGCACCGTGCAGGGATGGCCGGAAACGCTCGACCGCGTGCTGGCGCTGGATTTCGACGGCGTGATTCCCGGCCATGGGCCGACCACAGATCGCGCAGGGATTCGCCAGTTCCGGGAGTTCCTGGCTCAGCTCGGTGACATCGGTGCCCGTGCGGCGGCAAACGGGGTGAGCCTCGAGGAAACGGTGGCGAGTGATCAGCTCACGGCGGACGAGGGCTACGAGCCGATCAGGTTCATCATTTCACTGGGCCTGGACCGCGAGTTCGTGCTGCGGCGGGCCTGGGAGGAGGCCACGGGGAGCTTCACCCTGCAGAACTAGGATGCGCGCAATCGTGGTCAGTGCAGCCGATCCGACGCCAGGTCGATGCGCCGGTACTGCACGGTGAGCCCCAGCTGGGTCTGCAGCCGCTGGAGATATGCGTCGTCTGCCGCATCGGGCTCGGCTTCGCCGACGACCACCAGCTGCCGCGGCTGCGGCGCGTTCGGTCTCAGGGCCTCCTCGAGCAACCGACCAAGCACCTCGCGCAGGCAGCCGCGCACGGTGAGCGCAGTGCTGACGCCGTAGAACGTCACTCCGTGGTTGCCGTGAACCGCGATGTCCGCCGTCGGCCCCTCGCCGTTGTACGTCAATCTCGCCGCGTCGCCGTGGTGCGCGCCCAGGTGGGCCATGAGTGTTGCCTGCAGCACGCGGCGGCGCAAGGTACGGTCCACGGTGAGCTCGAACCCCGGCCTCCGCTCGGGGGGGACGGGTGGCTCCCGTGCCGGTCCGCGGTCGGCCGTGCCGACTTTCGTTGTTTCGGCTGCGGCTTCGACGTATTCGTACAGCGGCATGAGCAAGTCGAAGAGATCCGCTGCACGATCTGCTGACAGCTCTTCGAACGGAGTGTGTACACCCAGGAAGATGAAGGCCGGGGGGTGGAGCAAGTGGCCGGGCAGTGGCCCGGGGTCGAAGCTGCTCACCTCGCCGTGGCGATGGTGCTGGATCTGCAGGTGCGCAAACCAATCGGGGTGCGCGCGCATGAATTCGTTGAAGCGAGCTATCTTGGGGGCGAGCACGCCAAGACCGGTCTGAGCGTGTTTGCGCCGCAAGGCGAAGCCGACGCCGTAACGGAACCAGGGCTCACGCCCAAAGCCCACCAGGGCGATGTGGAACTGCAGCTCGTCACCGCCGCCGCTGTGGAAGGCGTAGCCATCGTTGCGCCGGATATTCTCGCCGCCGAACAGAGCGGGTACCGCAGGCAGACCATACCGCGTTGCGCGCGCCGCCTGCAGGGAGCCGATCGGGCGACCTGCAGCAGCGGAGTTCACGGAGGCGGCGATGGTGTCGATCAGCCGCGCGCGTGCTTCGACGCGCTCGGCGCGGCTGAACAGCGAGCGAAACCGCGCCTGCAGCACCAGCGACTCGAAGGTGAGATCGAGGCGACCGGCCTGAGCGAGCTGCCGGAATCCCGGGGAAGTCTGGCCGTGGCGCTCCAGCAGCCTGCTCGCCAGGGCGCGTGCACCATCTGCGCCCGGGCGCAATGCAACCAGCGATATCCGGTGATCCGCAGCCGCGCGTGCGCAGATCTCGAGGATCGCCTGTTCGAGCTCCTGTTCGAGCGACATGCTGATCTCTTCACGGCACGCTGGCAGCTTGGCGCGACCGTCGCGTCGTCGCAAGCGCAGGCAGCGGCTGGCGAGCACGAGCGGACGGGAGACCGAATAGGTCGTCCGGACAAGCAGCTACCAGGTCTTTTCCCAACGCAGCCCCGCCGACCACTCCCTTACGTCCACGTTGCGGTAGCCGGCGAAGGATTGGAAGCTGACGAACCCGGAAACGCCGAACACGAACTGGGCGGAGGTACCCACCGACCAGATGAAGTAGTCCGAGTCCGGCCGGTCCGAACGCAACGTGATCGACGGTGAGGGGTCGCTCGGGTCTCCGGCGAAGGGGTCATTGACGAAGCTGAATGCCAGGGCCTCGCTGGCGTTTTCAAACTCGTGGACCCAGTCGATCTTGAAGTTCGGGACGAGCACGCCCCAGTCCGTGAGCAGCGCGTAGGAGACGTGGGCGCCGGCGTTGATCGTCAGAGAGCTGGTCGTCTGGCTGCCGATGTCCAGCTCCAGGCCCTGCAGCCCTGTCTCCTGAAAACCGTCAACATCGACGTCGAAGTAGTAGCCGCCGACATGGGGTCCGAAGGTCAGCGCACCGCGATTGAAGTCCCAGCCGCTGCCGAACCCGACCGAATACTGGGTCCCGTCGGTTTCGCCGCGGGCGGTGCCGGCAAAGCCACCGGAAGCGGCCTGCAGCGACACGTTGCGCACCGAGTCGTAGTCGTTGCGACCGTAGGTGGCGAGCGCGTCAATGTAGAAGCGCTCGTTGCGGAAGTAGGTGAGGTAGGCTGATGCGTTCCAGCTGTCGATGTCGACACCGCCGTCGCCGCGGTCGAAATCACTGTCCACCGATCCGAATCCTGCAGAGACACCGATGATGAAGTTGTCGCGGATCCGGTAGTCCACGCCGGTGGACACCGCGTACAGGTCGAAGTCGAATCCCGCCTCGTTGTCGGTCCGGTTCTTGTCGCCGCTGGAGAAGCGGCCATTGACAAAGCCGCCCCAGCGCCCCCACACGTTCTCGTCCGCGCTGGCGCCGCCCCCCACCAGGGAATCGAACATGGCCTGCAGCGCCGATCCGGCGACCACCTCGCCATTGATCTCGAGTTCCAGCCCGGCCAGATCGATGCCCCGGGCGCCGGCGCGTAAGGCGTTCAGGCGCTGCGCGACGTTGCCGTGCTGAACGGCAGTGAGCCGCAGGGCGTTGAATGCGGTGACCAGCAGTTCTTCCGGATTGATCTCGTCCAGCGCCTGGCGCACGGTGGCGTCGTCGGTGGTCGTGTCCCGGACGATGGCGCAGACCTGGTTGAGACTCTGTTGGCCGGGGGTTGGCGCGGGAAGCGCTGCCAGGCGCGGGCAGGTCTGGTCGAACCACGTGGCCAGCGCCCGCTGGTTCGGCGTGAGGTTGGCGATACCGCCGATGTCACGGGGCACGTCGCTGGCGGCGATGGTGACGGTGATCGTGCCGATGCCGCCGAGCACGGCGTTGCCGGTAACGTTGCTGAGCACGACGAGGAAGTCCTCCGCTGCCTCCTGACTGCTGTCCTGAAGCAGCTGAATCGTGACCGTCTTGTCAGCGCCATCGCCATCTGCCCACGAAACCGTGCCTGCGGCGGCAACATAATCTTCCCCGGCCACCGCCGTGCCATCCTCAGTGGCGAAGTCGACGCTGACGGCGCCCGCCGTGCTGCCGCCGCGGACCAGGCTCAGCACGATTGATGTTCCGTTCTCATCGGCACTGATCTCGCTCGTTGCGAAGCTCGTGGTGGCTGCGGACTCGTCGTCCACCAGGGTCAGGGTCGTCTCGTCGAACTGGGCAAAGTCGGCATCCGTGCTCGTGCGCACGAGCACGGTCTCGTCGCCTTCGGTTGTGGTGTCGTCGAGGATGGCGACGGTGAAGGCTCGTTCACCGACTTCGCCGTCGGCCCAGCTGACGCTGCCGGATGCACCCTGGTAATCCTCGCCGTCCGTCGCGGTGCCGTCCGCGGTAATGTAGAAGACGGTCAGTGGGCCCGCCGATCCACCCTGGCGCAGGAGGGTGATGGTGGCGGCCTGATCGGTTTCGTTTGCCCGGTACGGCAGGTTTGCGAACACCACCGTGCCGGGATCGTCGTCGTCGACTATCTGCACCGTGGTGGTGTCTGCGGCCAGCGCGACCGCCACGGGCTCTTCCGTCGGCCGCTCGCCGCTGGCGTTGGCCAGCTGCAAGTCGAATGCTTCCGGTCCTTCCAGCACGGCGTCGTCGACAATGGGTATGGTTACCGTTGCTGTCGGCGTGGTCTCATCGAAGAACAGCGTGCCGCTGGTGGCGCCGCCGAAATCCTCCGGCGTGCCGGCGCTGCCGGCCACCAGCGTCCAGTCGACGGCGACAGAGAAGGCGCCTTCGACACTGCTCGAGCCGCTCAGCGTCACCCCCAGGCTCACGGCGCCTGCCGCCTCGTCGACCGAGATGACCGGCTGGTCGACGGCCAGGACCAGGTTGCCCGGATCGTCGTCAAATATCGGTACGACTCCTTCGCCGGCGATGTTGAGTACAGGGGAAACCCCGCAGTCGACCGGTACGACGTTGGTCACCACGGCGGCGAAGGTCTGCGTGGTTTCGGCCAGCGAATCATCGGTGACCGGCACGTCGAAGGTGGCCGTGATTACCGTGCCGGCGAGGTCGCTGTCCGCAAACGAAACGGTTGTGGTCGCTGTCGTCGGCGTGTAGTCGACGTTTGCGGTCGCCGCGTCCGGCGGTGGGCTCGCGAACGGTCCGGCGGCCACTGTCACATCGAGCACGCACTGTATCTCGGGGTCGTTGCTCTCACGCTGAACGGAGACCGTCACCGTCTGCACGCCGGCGCTTTCCAGCAGCGGCTGGTTCGGCGGCTGGTAGTCTGCTTGAAGCTGGTAGCCCCAGACGGACGATGCCGTGGTCAGCAGCGCAAGGCCGGCGAGAAGCCGATTGTCCATTTCCCCAACCTATCGCGCTCGTTGCTGTGATTCCCGGACGCCGACCCGAGCGGTCGTCGGTGTCCGCGATGTCCGGTGATCTAGCGGAGTTCCGCGGGCACGAAGAAAAAATCTCCGACCTCGTGTCCGGCGGCCTTGATGGTTTTGAACTCTGGCGCCTGCTCGAAGTCGAGGTTGGCGGCCGTGGTCTGTACCCTGTCGCGTATCCGCAGGAACAGCTCGGGGCTCGGCAGCAGCCCCTGATTGCTCTCCAGCTCGTCGAGAAAGGCCCTCGCGAACACCGAATTCTCGCCGCCACCCTCGTCCAGCACCGGACGATCCCCGCCGGAAGACAGCAGCAGGCGCGCCCGCTTGTCGAGCTTGAAGCGCAGGAATTCCATGTCGTCGTAGCGCGGCCCCTCATCGCCGAGCAGCAGGAAGCTCGGCTCCCGTGACAGCAGCCCCGCGTAGCAGGAATCTGCGACGACCAGCACGCGCTTGGCCTGAATTCGGGACAGGTGGCCGGTGATGAATTCGTTGGCTACCCAGAACGTGTTGCGTGGCGGCCGCTCGGCATTCGCCGGCAGCCAGTAGCCGATTTCCGTGCCGCCGGTGCTCAGCCGGTTGCCGTGCCCGGCATAGAAGATGAGCAGGTTGTCTTCGGGGCCGACGATCTCATAGAGATCGTTGATGGCGCGCATTACCTCCACGTTGCTGCCGTCCGCGATGGTGAACACCGTGAAGTCGTATTTCTCCTTCAGCAGCTTCTCCGCGCGACGGAGGTCCGACAACGGGGTACTCAGGTCTTCGAGATCCTGGTAGTGCTGGTTGCCGATGAGCAGCGCGTAGTAGGCGCCGAGAGAAAGGTCGCCGTAGGCCCGCCTGGAGGCGCTCACATCCCGCACCTCGGAGGTAGCCGGCTGCGGTTCCCGGGTGCGCGGGCCGGTCTGCGCCGGAGGGTTCAGCCTCGACAGGCGCTCTGCATCCTGTTCGCGCTGCTGCTCCAGCTGGGCGATCAGCGTCCTCAGCGTGCCGGCTTCGGCGCGCGCGTCGGCGCCGCGCCCGGCGGATTCGTCGAGCTGCTTCTGCAGCTGGTCCAGGCGCCTGCTGAGCACGTCGATCTGCGAGTCCTTTTCCTGAACCTGGGACTCGAGCCGTGCCCGCAGCTCATCCTGCTGACGTTGCGCGGCGGAGGCGAACATGACGCTGTCTTCCTCGATGCCCCAGGCTCGGCGGTACCAGTTCAGCGCCGCCACCGGATCGCGTTCGACGCCCAGACCCTGCTCGTACAGCGTGCCCAGATTGAACTGTGCCCGGCGGTAGCCCTGGTCCGCTGCACGCCGATACCACACGGCGGCGGCCTCGTAGTTGGGTTCATCGCCGAGACCTCTTTCGAAGATCTCACCGACGTTGTTCTGCGCCTCGGCCTCGCCGGCCTGCGCCGCCGGCATCCATACCCGCAGCGCGGACCGGTAGTCGGCGCGGTCGTAGGCCGTGTACTCGCCGCCGCGAACTCGACAGTCGGCGGCCGTGGTCTGGATGGGTCGGCGCGGCGTCAGGTAAGTGCGGTTGCCCAGCCGCCGAACCTGCCCGGGAAGCAGGCAGTCGACGACGTGCAGGTCAGCCACCTCCTGGGAGAGGCCGGGGTTCGCTGCGCCGGGGTCGGCCGCGAAAGCGAGGACAGCCTGGAGCCCGAGGATTATCGCCGACAGGCCGCGGCGGGTGACTGGGGCATGGCGCATCCGTACCTTCCGCAAACCTTTAGGACCAGAGAAGTTAGTCTGCCAACCCTATGAAAGTCAAAAGAAAGTTTTCCCGCTACTGTCGTCCCTGCCATGGCTTCACCGGCCGGCATCCAGGGCCGCTGCGACCTCGCGCCGAGCCCGCGTCAGGGTGGGGCGGTTGTCGAGGAAGTCGTCCATGGCCATGACGGCGTCCAGATTCTCCTGCAGGCGACCCAGGCCCGCCGCGTCTCCAGCGGCGACCGCACGTTCCGACAGGTCCGCCAGCAGCGACTCGAGATCGGACACGACCTGCGGGTTCCGCGGGTGGAGCGCGTAGGCTTCGCGCAGCAGCGCCAGGGC
>JBFISC010000197.1:0-6652 GCA_041608775.1 Pseudomonadales bacterium
AGCGTCGACGCGTCCAGATCCGCCTCCGCCAGCACCTGGCTGAACCCCCGGGCGCGGGCGTACTCGGCGTTCTCCACCTGATCGCCGCGGCTGACCCGCGGCGACAGCGGTATCAGCAGGTTCGGTTTGCCCAGCGCCAGCAGCTCGAACAGCGTGTTGGCACCGGCCCGGGACACCACCAGATCCGCGGCTGCCAGCAGATCGCCCCAATCGTCGGTGACGTACTCGAACTGGTGATAGCCGTCCAGGGTCAGCGCCTCCCGCTTGCCCGGCCCGCACACATGCACCACCACCATCTCCTCGAGCAGCGCAGGCAGCGCGTCCCGCAGCGCCCGGTTCAACACGTCCGCGCCGAGGCTGCCGCCGGTGACCAGCAGCAGCGGCCGGTCCGGGGGCGCGCCCACCAGGTCGCGGCCGCGGGTGCGATTCCCCGCCAGCAGCGCGGGCCGCAGCGGGGTGCCGGTGACCACCCGACGACCGCGCAAGCGCGGGGCCGGCGTCTCCGCGAAGGTCACGCACAGGGTCCGCAGGAACGGCAAGGCCAGGCGATTGGCCAGCCCCGGAGACAGGTCCGACTCGTGGGCGACCACCGGGATCCCCCGCAGCCAGGCGCCGAGGACCACGGGAAAGCTGACGAAACCGCCTTTGGACAGCACCGCGTCCGGACGCAGCCGGCCAAGCAGCCGGAACGCCTGCCAGATGCCGGCCAGCACCCGGAACGCATCGGCAAGATTCTGCGCCGACAGGTAACGGCGCAGCTTGCCCGAGGCAATCCCGTGATACTCGACGTCCGCGTCGGCAAGCAGCTCCGCTTCGAGCCCTGAGCGGCTGCCGATGAAGCGCACCCGGACGCCGGCCGCTCGGGCCAGCGCGATCACCGGCAGCGCCGGGATGACGTGCCCGGCGGTACCGCCGCCGGTGCAGACCAGGTGCTTCACAACCCCAGCACGTCCTTGAGCAACGGCACCGTGACCCGGCGTCGGGCGGACAGCGCCGCCTGATCCAGGCGCTCGAATTGCTCCAGCAGCGCGGCCATGTCGCGACCGCTCCGGCTGAGCCAGAAGTCCAGCACCGCCGGACTCAGGGTGAGACCCCGCGCCGCCGCCAGCCGCGTCAGCACCCGCGCCTTGCCGGCATCGTCGAGGCCATGCACCAGGTAGGCCGGCAGGCCCCGCAGTCGCGACGCCAGATCGGCGAGGTGGAACTGGAGCCGCCGCGCCGGCTCGGGTGCGCTCACGAGCAGCCGGCCGCCGCGCCCGAGCAGGCCCTGATAGAGCGCCAGCAGCGCCGCTTCGGCCTCGCGGTCGCCGAGCCAGGCATCGAGATCGTCGACGGCCACGAGGCCCCGACTGTCCAGACCGTCGAGCAGCGCCGGATTCACCTCCCGTAGCGGCAGGTAGACGGCGCCGCCGGGCGCGGAAAAGCGGTGACAGGCCGCCTGCAGCAGATGGGTGCGGCCCACGCCGGGCGCGCCGGCCAGGAAGCAGCCCTGGAATCCTGCCTCGACCACCAGGGCTTCCAGCCGCTGCACCAGCTCGACGTTGGCGCCCACCTCGAAGGTCTCGAAGTGGCAACGCGCCTTCAGCGGGAAAGACAGGGTCAGCTGCGCCCCGGCGGCGCGCTGCGGTGGTTTGCGGGAATCGCTCATGACCGGGATTCGCGCCAGGCGCGCAGGCTCCAGGTGATCACGTAGTCGAGGCCGGACGTCACGGCCAGCACGGCGAGCAGATAGAAGCCCCAGGGATCGAGCAGCAGGCCGACCAGCTCGCTCAGCGCGCCGAACCGGCACAGCCAAACCAGCATCAGCAGCGCCACCGCGATCTGGGTGGCGGTGTTCGCCTTGCTCACCAGCGTGGGCGAGAACTCGATGCGTCCGAACAGCAGCCGGTAGACGCCGGCGCCGCTGAGTATCACCAGATCGCGGCCAATGACGATCGCCGCCAGCCACAGCGGCAGATGGCCCTGCACCGTGAATATCACCACCAGCGACGCCACCAGGAGCTTGTCCGCCACCGGATCGAGCGCCGCCCCGAAGTGGCTCACCGCGTTGAGCCGGCGGGCCAGCCAGCCGTCCACCGCATCCGAGGCGCCGGCAACCGCCGTCAGCAGCAGCGCTTCCACGTACAGCGTCTGCCACAGCAGCCAGGCTGTGGGGAACACCAGAGCGATGCGGACGACCGTGATGGCGTTGGGAAGGTTCTCCAGCACTCAGCGCCTCTGCCAGACCAGCGCCAGGGCCCCGCCGCGGGCTTCGCCGAGCTGATCGGGAAACAGCCGCTGATCCAGCCGGAACAGCTCCAGCAGCTGGTCAGGCTCCGCCGCAGTGAGCAGCGTCAGCCCGAGCCGGTCGCCGGCAACGGAAGACACCGTCAGCTCCTGCACGAACTCGAGACCGCCGAAATACCGCAGCAGCTCGGCGTAATCCCCGGCGCTCCGGACGGCGCTCACGGTCAGGTTCACCCGCCGCACTCCCCGATCCAGGACCGCGTAGCGACCGGCGAGCTCGTCGGCGACGAAATCGACGGCCGCGTGACCCAGCGCCGGCGGTTCCCGGGAGTCGAGGCGCAGCTCGCGGATGTCGCCGTCTACCCAGAACTGCCAGTCGGCGCGCCAACCTTCGTCGCCCAGACGCTCCGCCCGTCCCACCAGGACGATGTCGGCGCCGTACCGCTCGGAGGCGGGCAGCAGGGTCTGGCTGAGCCGCCCCCAGACCGCCGCGGGTTCCACGGCGAGCTGGTCGGTGAGATCGAACAGCGGCAGCTGCAGCGGCAGCCCCCGTTCCAGGGCCCGCGCGGTCAGCGCCGCGACCAGCGGGTCTTCGCTGTCGGCAGCGAGCACGCGCCGCTCGCTGCCATCTTCCACGGCCACCCAGGCCAGCACCGACGGGCGGTTTGCCCGCCAGATCGGCAGGTTGGCATCACGCACCAGGCCCAGGACCGCGCGCGGCGAGAACTGCAGCCGCAGCCGCAACGAACCGTCGGGTGCGCGCTCGAATCCGAACTGCGTGTAGAAGAGATCGGGCGCCGCCAGCGCCCGACTGACGGCTTCGTTACGGGGCACGCTGGTAAGCCCGGTAAGCCGCACCAGAAGCTGGCCCAGCGCGACCCCGGCAGCATCGAGACGCGCGAGCGTGGATTGATCCTCCACCGGAACCGCCACCTCGTACAGCCAGGGCACCTCGGCCCCCCGGGCCTGGGTCAGGGGCAGCAGCGCCAGCAGCAGGGCAACACCCAGCCACCCGCGAACGCGCAGGCGCTGGGGGGCGCGCATCGGTTGGATGTCTGGCCGGTGGCGCACGCGGGGCTTCCAGTCGAAACGATCGCCCAGTTTACCCAAAAACACGGCCCGCTTGCCGGGTTGCGCGCGATCGTGACGACAGCGGGAGCCGGTCTGCTAAACTGCCGCTCCCGACCACGCCCACGATCCCTTCATCCGAGGACGCAGCTTGAGCAAGGGTCTGACCTACCGCGACGCCGGCGTCGACATCGAAGCCGGCGACGAGCTGGTGCGACGCATCGGCCCGGCCGCCAGAGCCACGCAGCGGCCGGAACAGCTCTCCGGACTCGGCGGCTTCGCCGCGCTGGCCGGCCTGCCGGAAAAGTACCTCGAGCCCGTGCTGGTCACCGGCACTGACGGGGTCGGCACCAAACTCAAGCTGGCCATCGACCACGACCGCCACGACGGCGTCGGCCAGGATCTGGTGGCGATGTGCGTGAACGACGTGCTGGTGACCGGTGCGGAGCCGTTCCTGTTTCTCGACTACTACGCCACCGCGAAGCTCGACGTGGACGTGGCCGAACGAGTCTTCATTGGCATCGCCCGCGGCTGTCAGCTCGCCGGCTGTGCGCTGGTGGGCGGCGAGACCGCCGAGATGCCCGGCTTCTACCAGAGCGGCGACTACGATCTGGCCGGCTTCTGCGTGGGCGTGGTGGAGCGATCCCGGATCGTCGACGGCGCCAGCCTCGCGCCCGGCGACGCGCTCATCGGCCTGCCCAGCAGCGGCCCGCACTCCAACGGCTACTCGCTGATCCGGCGCCTGCTCAGCGACACCCGGGTGAGCGCCGACGGCGCCCTGCTCGAGGCCCTGATGGCGCCCACCCGGATCTACGCGAAAACCGTCCTGGCGCTGCTCGAGACGCAGCCGGTGCACGCCATGGCCCACATTACCGGCGGCGGCATCCTCGAGAACCTGCCGCGAATCTTCGCCGGGCGCTCGCAAGACGGGCTCGCCGCGCTGGTGGATCTCGACGCCTGGAGCCGGCCGGACGTGTTCGCCTGGCTGCAGCAGGCCGGCAACATCGACGAGGACGAGATGCTGCGCACCTTCAACTGCGGCATCGGCTTCATCGTTGTGGTCCCCGAAGCTGCCGCCGAAGCGGCCCTCGCAGCATTGCGGGCGCTGGACGAAGCCCCGGTCCGGATCGGCCGCATCGTCACCGCCGGTACCCCCGCAGGACCCGGCGAACGCCTGATCGCCTGATCCGGCGATCAGGCCGGTCCCCGCTTCAGGTCTTCGGCAGGGTCACTCCACGCTGACCCTGGTACTTGCCGCCGCGATCCTTGTAGGTCACCTCGCAGCGCTCGTCGGACTGGAAGAACAGCATCTGCGCCACGCCCTCGTTGGCGTAGATCTTCGCCGGCAGGTTGGTGGTGTTGGAGAACTCCAGGGTGACGTGGCCTTCCCACTCGGGCTCGAGGGGCGTGACGTTGACGATGATGCCGCAGCGGGCATACGTCGACTTGCCGACGCACAGGGTCAACACGTCGGCCGGAATGCGGAAATACTCGACGGTGCTCGCCAGCGCAAACGAGTTCGGGGGGATGATGCAAACGTCGCCGACTACGTCTACGAAGCTGCGCTCATCGAACGCTTTCGGGTCGACGATGGCCGAGTTGATGTTGGTGAACACCTTGAACTCGGCCGCACAGCGCACGTCGTAGCCATAGCTCGAGGTGCCATAGGAGATCATCCGATGATCCCCCGCGTAGCGGACCTGACCCCGCTCGAACGGTTCGATCATGCCGCGCGCCGCCATGTCCCGGATCCACCGGTCAGACTTGATGCTCATGGTTTCCTCAATCGTCGCTGAAACTGATCTCGACGCCGCCGCCAGCCGCCGCGCCCGCCGGACCGGTCCGGCGCCACAGCTCGGCGGCCAGGTGGCGCGCGGCATCGCGATAGATCGCGGCGATCTCGCCGTCCGGATCCCTCGCCAGCGTGGGCGTGCCGCCGTCGGCCTGCTCGCGGATCTCCATGGTGAGCGGCAACCGGCCGAGCAGCGGCACCGCGCACTCCGCGGCGATGCGCTCACCGCCGCCGGCGCCGAAGATAGCGCTCTCGTGGCCGCACTCCGGACAGCGGAACGTCGACATGTTCTCCACCACGCCGAGCACCGGGATGTCTACCTGGCGGAACATCTCGATGCCCTTGCGGGCATCGATGAGCGCGATGTCCTGGGGCGTGGTGACGATCACCGCGCCCGCCACGGGCACCCGCTGCGAGAGGGTCAGCTGGATGTCGCCGGTGCCCGGAGGCATGTCGACGATCAGGTAATCGAGCTCGTCCCACAGGGTCTGGCCGAGCAGCTGCTGCAGGGCACCGGAGACCATGGGGCCACGCCAGACCATGGGGGTGCTGTCGGTGACCAGAAAGCTCATGGACATGGCCTGAATGCCATGGGCTTTGATCGGCAAGAAGAACCGCGCGTCTTCCCGACCGGGCCCGCCGGGCCGGGTGACGATCTCCGGCCGCCGCCCCGCGGCCACCCCGAGCATCATGCCCTGGCTCGGCCCGTAGATGTCCGCATCCAGCAGCCCTACCTTCGCGCCTTCGCGATCCAGCGCCAGGGCCAGATTCACCGCGGTCGTGGACTTGCCGACGCCGCCCTTGCCGGAGGCGACCGCGATGACGTGTCTGATCGGCGCCGGGCCGCGCCCCTCGGGGGCCCGGAACTCGAGCGAAAGGTCCACCTGGTCGACGCCGAGGAACGCGGCGACGCGTTCGGCCAGCTCGGCGCGGATGCCGAGGGCCGGATAGCCCAGCGTCACTGCCACCGTCGACCCGCTGATCCGGATCCGCGCGCCCAGGTCCTGCCAGGGCACGTCGAGATAGGGATCGGGGAACTGCTCCAGACGCATTCGGTCTCCTGAGTTTCGCGGTGGGCCATGCTGCCGACCGCGCGGACCCATTATATTCCAGCGGCCGGTAACGCAGGCTAACAATTCCCGGTATAGTCGCGCTTTTCCCGAAAAGCCTCCGATCCCCCTGGACGGAGCCACGCCAACACAGCAGCGCCATGACCCGCCGAATCCTCGTCACCAGTGCCCTGCCGAACGCCAACGGCGCGATTCACCTGGGGCACCTGCTGGAACACATCCAGACCGACATCTGGGTGCGGTTCCAGCGCCTGCGCGGCCACCGGGTCATCTACGTGTGCGCGGACGACACCCACGGCACCGCCACCATGCTCAAGGCCGAGCAGGAAGCGGTGACGCCGGAGGTGCTGATCGAGCGCATCCGCCAGGAGCACGCCCGGGATTTCGAAGGATTCCTGGTCGAGCACGACAACTATTACTCCACCCATTCCGACGAGAACCGGCAGCTCGCCGAGCTGATCTACGGGCGGCTCAAGGATCGGGGCCTGATCTTCAC
>JBFISC010000198.1:0-6618 GCA_041608775.1 Pseudomonadales bacterium
CGGGGCGCCGGCTGAGGAGAACAGAATGCGTGATGTGAAGACCGTGGCGTTTGTCGGTCTCGGGGTCATGGGCTACCCGATGGCCGGCCACCTGAGCCGGTCCGGCTATCGGGTCCGGGTCTACAACCGCACCGCCAGCCGTGCCGCGCGGTGGTGCGAAGACCATGCTGGTGAGTCTGCAGCGACCCCGCGGGACGCTGCCGCCGGCGCGGACGCGGTGTTCGTCTGCGTCGGCAACGACGACGATGTTCGGGCGGTGACGATGGGTGACGACGGGGTGCTGGCCGGGCTCGGCGATGGTGGCGTGCTGATCGATCACACCACGGCCTCGGCGGAGCTCGCCCGGGAGCTGGAGGCCGCCGCCGCCGACGCCGGCTGCGGCTTCCTCGATGCCCCGGTGTCCGGGGGCCAGGCGGGGGCTGAGAACGGCGCCTTGACGATCATGGTCGGGGGCAGGCAGGACACCTTCGATCGCCTCCGGCCGGTGCTGGAAAGCTACGCCAAGTCGGTTCGGCTGCTCGGACCAGCCGGTTCGGGCCAGATGACCAAGATGGTCAATCAGATCTGCATTGCCGGCATCCTGCAGGGCCTGGCCGAAGGGCTGCACTTCGCCGAGCAGGCCGGACTAGACGTCGAGGCCGTGGTCGACGTGATCTCCAAGGGGGCCGCGCAGTCGTGGCAGATGGAAAACCGTTCGGCGACCATGGCACGGGGCGAGTTCGAGTTCGGTTTCGCCGTCAACTGGATGCGCAAGGATCTCGACATCGCCCTGCGCACCGGCCGCACGCTGGAGGCGCGATTGCCGCTCACGGCGCTGGTGGACCAGTTCTACGCCGACGTGCAGGCCTACGGCGGCGGGCGCTGGGACACCTCCAGCCTGATCCAGCGCCTGCGGCGGGAAAGTTAGCCTGCGGGTCGCCCGCGCAGTGGCCAGCATCGCGTTGCGGAGGTAGCATCGAACCATGACCGGGTGGCTGACAGGATTTCTGGCTGGGCTCTTGGTGCTGTGGCTAGCGCCACCGGCCGGAGCGGTGGAGCGGAACGCTGACATGGACCGAATGATCGATGCGATCCGTCAGGATGCCCGGGAAACGGTGCGGTACACGGGCCGCGATCGGATCAGCGACCAGGTTCTGGCCGCCCTGCGGGCAGTGCCCCGGGATCGTTTCGTGCCCGCTGGCGCGGAGCCTTACGCGTTCGAGAACCGGCCGCTGGGCATCGGCCACGGCCAGACCATCTCGCAGCCGTTCATCGTTGCGCTGATGACGGATCTGCTCGGCGTGGGCGTCGGCGACCGGGTGCTCGAGATCGGCACCGGCTCCGGCTACCAGGCGGCGGTGCTGGCGGAACTGGGGGTCGATGTCTACACCATCGAGATCGTGCCCGAGCTGGCCGAGGAGGCCGCGGCACGGCTGCAGTCCCTGGGGTATGACACGGTGCAGGTGCGGGCCGGCGACGGCTGGTACGGCTGGCCGGAAGCGGGGCCCTTCGACGCCATCATCGTGACCGCCGTCGGCGAGGAGATGCCGCCCCGGCTGGTGGAACAGCTCGCCACCGGGGGCAGGCTGGTGCTGCCGCTGGGTCCGCAGTACGGTGGCCAGATGCTGGTACGGGCGATCAAACGGGCCGACGGCAGCCTGGAACGCGACGACGTGCTGCCGGTGCAGTTCGTGCCGCTCACCGGCGATCACTGATCCAGGGGCCGCCCCGGCTGGCTGACCCGGATCCAGGTCTGACCGTATTCCCTTTCGAGCCGATGGGCCTCGAGACCGAGGCGGCGGCACTGCTCGGCGAGCCACGAGAAGCGGTAGGCCACGGTGCCTCCCGCGTCGCTGGCGTGGCTCTTGCCCACCCAGCCCTCGCCCTGGTGCTGACGCCGGTACCAGGGACACTCCTTGATGCTGGCAAGCATGACCCCCGTCGGCGCCGTGGCGGCGAACTGCTCGAGCATGGTGACGAGCTGAGCCGGGCTGGTGTGCGTCCAGATCGAGCGGGCGATGACGAAATCGAACTCGGTGTCGAACACCGAGAAATCGAAGCGATCGTTGTGGTCGAAGCGGGGCCGTTTGGCGGCGAGCACCGGGGCGGTGACGATGCGCGTGCAGCCCGCTTCCAGCATGGTCCGGTTGGGCTCGATGCCGAAGTAACAGCCGGGCTCGAGAAATCGGATCAGCCAGTAGCCGGCGCGCAGCGCGCCACAGCCCACGTCCAGCACCCGGGAGTCGAAGTTGAGACCGTTGCGGAGCAGGATCGACAGCTGGTTGCGGCCCACCACCTCGAACTTCCGCAGCGGGCCGCCAAGGAACACGCCGTCGGCCTGCAGCGCTTCGGCGCGCTGCCTCAGCGTGAGTGACGCGGGGTCGGCGGCGGGCGGACCATCGCCCGTACTCGCGGTCACTTGGGCTTCACGCTGGCCCGGATGCTCGCCACGTAGCGAACCACCTGCTCGTAGGCGACGATGAGCTTCATGGTGGCGGCGGCCGAGCGTGGTTTGCGGCGCAGCCCGTCGTCACCCCGGGACCAGTCGGCAACCGTGTTGCTGCGGGCCAGGTCGTGCATGATCCGGAACAGTTCCGCCATCACCTCCAGCTTCGCCTTCAGCAGTCCCTGCTCGAAGGCCTTGTCGTAGCCCCTGGCCGAAGGCTTGGGGCCCGAGGGTAGCAGCTGCTCGATGTGGTCAGCCGCCCGGTCTACCACGATGGCGCGCACCTCGCGCTTGTAGCGGATCAGGGCTTTGGGCTGAGTACTTTTCAGCGAGATGAAGTTCGACATGGTTCCGGCGACCTCGAATTGCTCTGAAGTCTATCCAAAAACTGCCTGAAAGTCAGCTAGTTAGGTCGTGTCCTTAAGTCGGGCATAGGCATTCCGGGACGCGTCCGGGTTCCGCCGCTGGCGCTCAGCGGGCGGATGGTGGCCGCGGCCACAGGGCCGGCGTGTTGCGCTTGTAGGCCTGGTACTCGGGCTCATCGCCCCATTTCTTGTCCGCCCGCGATTCCAGCAGCGGAATCCCGCTGATCCGGGTCAACAGCACGTACACGAAGATCGGCGAGATCAGGGTCGCCAGCTGCCAGCCCGACAGCGCGGGAAAGGCGATCACCGCAACGCCCAGCCAGAGCAGGATCTCGCCCGCGTAGTTGGGATGGCGCGACCACGCCCAGACGCCGCTGGAGATGAACCGGTGAGCGTTGTCCGGGTCCGCCTTGAAGGTCGACTTCTGGGCGTCGGCTGCCACCTCGAGGGTCATGCCGCCAAGCCAGAGCAGGCTGCCGATCACCGCCAGGGCGCCGAGCGGCACCTGCCTGGCAGAGGTGATGGCAGCGAGCGCGCAGGCGGCGGTGAACAGCACCCAGAGACCCTGCAGGGTCCAGACCATCAGGAAGCGCGGGAACGACTGCTTCATCTGGTCGAAACGCCGATCGCGTCCTGACCGACGAACCCGGAGGAACAGGAAGCTGCCGAGACGCAGCGCCCAGAGAATGATCATCGCGCCCAGCAGCATGCCGCGCGCGTCGACGGACGGCGTGAGCAGCAGAGCCACCAGGGCCAGGGTCACGTAGCAGGCGCTGCCGGTGAGGTCGAAGAAGTGCTCGGTCCGGTTGAGGTACGAGGGAACGAAAACCAGCCAGTTGATCAGGAACGAGAGTGCTGCGCAGAGCGCGAATACGGGCATTCCGAGAGCCCACTGACCGGAGCTGGAACCGGCGATGGCCACCAGCGCGCCGACGACCAGGATGATCGGCAGCGCCAGGATCGCCTGAAGCTCGTACTTGTTCATCGTCTCAGGGCTCCTATGCGTCCAGGTATTTTTCCGCGTCGAGGGCGGCCATGCAGCCGAATCCTGCCGAGGTGATGGCCTGTCGGTAGACATGGTCGGCAACGTCGCCGGCGGCAAACACGCCGGGCACGCTGGTCGCGGTGGCGTTTCCCTCCAGGCCGCTGCGGGTGATGATGTAGCCGCCGCTCATGTCGAGCTGGCCCTCGAAAATCTGCGTGTTCGGCTGATGGCCGATGGCGATGAACACGCCGGTCACGTCCAGCTCGCGATGGCCATCACCGGCCGTTTCCCGCAGCCGGGCGCCGGTCACGCCCTGATCGTCTCCGAGAACCTCCTCCAGCGTGTGATTCCACACCAGCTCGATGTTGTCGCGGGCGAACAGCCGATCCTGCAGGATCTTCTCTGCCCGCAGCGCGTCGCGCCGATGCACCAGGTAGACCTTGCTGCAGAGGTTCGACAGGTACAAGGCTTCCTCCGCTGCCGTGTTGCCGCCGCCGATCACGGTCACCGGCTGGTTGCGATAGAAGAAGCCGTCACAGGTGGCGCAGGCACTCACGCCACGCCCCTTGTACGCCTCTTCCGACGGCAGACCGAGGTATTTGGCGGAGGCGCCGGTGGCGATGATGAGGGCATCGCAGCGGTAGCTGGCGCTGTCCCCGGTAAGCTCGAACGGCGGCGCCGAGAGATCCACCGCAGTGACGTAGTCGTTCACGATCGTGGCGTCGAAGCGAGCCACGTGCTCGGCCATCTGCAGCATCAGCTCGGGACCCTGCAGCTCGGCGTGGCCGCCGGGCCAGTTTTCCACCTCGGTGGTGGTGGTGAGCTGCCCGCCAACCTCCACGCCGGTGATCAGCACCGGCTTCAGGTTTGCCCGCGCGGCGTACAGGGCGGCCGTGTACCCTGCGGGCCCCGATCCCAGGACGATGAGGCGATGGTGCTGGTCTGCCACGACAGGGCTCCCGGTCGCAAAAACCCGGCATTGTACCTGTCACGCTAGGTCGGTTGAACGGCGGTCCCGGGATCGTCTGCGGTGCCGCGGCCGGCCGGCCCGCCGTCAGTAGGTGTATTCGGGCGCCGGCCCCAGATCCCAGAGCACCACCGTGGCCCCGAGCAGCGCGACGAACGACACCAGCGCCACGGCGAATACCGCGCTGGCGTAAAGGAAGCCGCGCTCCGGCGGCACCGCCATGACCACGCTGGTGCCGCGGTACAGCAGGTAGATGCAGTAGCAGGCCACCAGGCATCCGATCAGGATGTCCACCCACAGCACCGGGACCAGGCCGACCACGCCGGACAGGAAGAACGGCGAGGCGGTGTAGCTGATCAGCGCGACCCCTCGGGAGAGATCCGTTTCGGTACCGTAGGAGGTGGCCATCCAGCGCACCATGAAGCCGAGAAATACGACGCCGAACACCATTGCCAGGAAGAACAGAGCGCACATCGGCAGCGCGCTTTCCGGGGTCAGACGCATCACCTCGCCGGCCACGCTCCAGCCCGATCGGGTAACCCCGTAGTACCAGCACACGGCGGGAATGAGCGCGTAGGGCACGGTGTGCAGAGCCAGCACGGCCGCCACGCCGGGCGCGTCTTCTCTGACGCTCCGCCAGCCCGCGTCGGGAGCGAACGTGACCAGGATGCCGTTGAGCAGGGTTCTCATGAATCGTCTCCGGATGGATCGTCGAGAATGTCGAAGCCATGGCGGTCCAGTTCCTCGAACTGGTCGTTGTTCACGGCCCACAGGAACATGGCGCTGGCGATGGCGATCAGCAGCAGCGAGATAGGAATGAGCAGCAGCAGAATGGCCATGGCTCAGCTCGCTGCCGTCGCGGTCTGCAGGTACCCGGCGGCGCCGGCGACTCCTGGCCGGGATGCCCGCAGCAGCCGGGCCGCGTTGCCCATTACCAGCACTGAGCTGCCCGCCATGCCGAGCGCGGCCAGCCAGGGCGGCATCAGGCCGAGCGCGGCCAGGGGTATGGCGGTGAGGTTGTACGCCAGCGCCCAGCCGAGGTTCTGACGCACGATCCGGCGCGCCCGCCGCCCGATCTTCACCAGATCCACCAGGGCGCCGAGGCGTCGACCCAGCAGCAGCACGTCGGCTCTGGACTTGACCAGGTCGCTGCTCTCCAGCACCGCGGCGGATACGTCGGCGGCGGCCAGAGCGGGCACGTCGTTGATGCCGTCGCCCAGCACCAGGACCCGCCTGCCGCCGCGCTGCTGGGCCCGGATCAGAGCCAGCTTGGTCTCCGGCGCCTGGCGGGCGACGTAGCCGATGCCGAGCTGGGCGGCCAGCTCGGCGCAGCGTTCCGGCGCGTCGCCGCTGACCATGGAAACTTCCAGACCCGCGGCCCGCAGCCCGGCAACGGCGCTCGCCGCATCCGGCCGGAGCGGATCGGAAACCGCGAAGCGGGCAACCGGGGTCGCGTCCACGGCCAGATAAACGGCGCGCTCGTCGGCATCCGTCGCGCCGCAGAAGGCGGCATGGCCGATGCGAACCACGCGCTCGCCGTAACGACCCTCCACGCCGGCTCCGGGAAGCACCTGGACCTGGTGCAGGCGCCCCGGATCGGCGTGCGGATAGGCCCGGCCGAAAGCACGCGCCAGCGGGTGGTTGGCGTAGCGCTCCAGGGCCGCGGCCACTGCTTCCAGCTCGGCGTGCGGCAGGTCGATGTCGGCTAGCCAGGTTATGCCGGCGAGCACCGGATCGTGGACGGTGAGGGTGCCGGTCTTGTCGAGAATGGCCGCGTCGACGCCGGCAACCTGCTCCAGCGCAGCACTGCGGGTGAGCACGATGCCGCTCTGGCGCAGCCGGGTCATGGCAGCGGTGATGGCGGCCGGGGTCGCCA
>JBFISC010000199.1:0-6570 GCA_041608775.1 Pseudomonadales bacterium
CTCCAAGGTCGTGGCCGATGCCATCGCCCTGCTCGAGCATCTGGGCATCGAGCGCTGTCACGTGATGGGCGTGTCCTGGGGCGGCGTGCTCGCCCAGCAGTTCGCGTTTCAGTTTCCCGAGCGCACCCAGCGCCTGGTGCTGGCCGCCACCTCCCCGGGCCAGATCATGGTGCCGCCGAGCCCGCTGGTGATGTGGCGCATGGCCACGCCGCTGCGGTACTTCAGCTCGAGCTACTTCGAGTCCGTGGTCGGCTCGATCTACGGCGGCGACTTCCGTCGCACCGGGAACGGCCTCGCCCGGAAGCATGCCAAGCGCATGGCGCCGCCGAGCCCGCTCGGTTACCTGCAGCAGGTGTCGGCGCTGTGGGGCTGGACCAGTCTGCACAAGCTCCATCGCCTGACGGTGCCAACCCTGATCATGGCCGGCGAGGACGACCCGATCATTCCCCTGGCCAACGCGCGGCTGATGACACGGCTGATTCCCGACGCCCGGCTCGAGGTGTTCGACTGCGGGCATCTGTTTCTGCTCACCCGGGCGCCACGCTCGGCCGCGCTGATCGAGGAGTTCCTGCAAGGCTGAGATCGCGGCTGCGCGGGCGCAGCGCCCGGTCGGCTACCAGTCCAGATCGTCCGGCACCTGGAACTTCGCGTAGTAGTCGTCGTCGGAGCCCGGCTCCGGCTCGGAGCCGGACGCCGGCTTTGCCCCGTCGTGCTCGACGATGATCCGTTTCGGATCGCGTTTGCGAACCTTCTCCGCCGCCTTCTTCGGCAGCAGGTGGTAGTGGCCGTCGTTGTTCACGATCACCAGCTTGCCGCTGCTGATCTGATCACGCTGGGCGGGCGGGACGTAGATGCGCTTGACCCGCTTGCCGTGGACGAAGTTGTAGGCCACATCGTCGTCGCTCTGGGTTTTCACCCGCTGATCGTTCTGCAGGATGATCTGCTTGATCTCGGCCCGCAGCGCCTTCTCCTTGGCCTTGTCGGCGATGGCGCGCATCTGCGCGCGGTCCCGCTCGGCCTTCTCCCGGTTGAGCTCCCGGGCGCGCAGCTGGGCCTCCGTCAGCGCGCTTGGCTCGGGGGGCTTGTCCTCGCCTTTGGCCTTGCCCTTGCCGTGGCGTTTGGCGTTCTTCTCGGCGCGCGCCTCGCGCTCGATCTTACGAGCCCGGTCGGGGGTGACCAGACCGGCTTTCAGCAACTGATCCTTCAGGCTACCCGGCATCGCTCAAGCCCTTCGGTCTCAGGATTCCCGGCCACTTCGAGGGGCGGCTCCCGGCGGCCTATCGGCGCCGCCCACCCTGACGAGCAGCTTGCCGATGTTGCCGCCGTGGAACATGAACTGGAGCGCTTCGGGGTAACGCTCGATGCCATCGAGCACCTCCTCGTCGAACACCAGCGAGCCGTCGGCCAGCCACTGGCTCAGCTCCGCGGCCGCCGGGGCGAAGCTCTCCGGAAAGTGGAAGAACGCGAATCCTTCCATGGTCGACTGCCGCTCGGCGAGACGCAGATACATCGACGGGCCGGTGACGTCGTCCATGTGATCGTATTGCGAGACCGCCCCGCAGATCACCACTCTGGCGCGCATCGCCAGGTTGTCGAGCACCGCGTCGAGCACGGCGCCGCCGACGTTGTCGAAGAACACGTTCACCCCGTCCGGGGCCAGCGCCTTCAGCCGGGCAGCCACGTCCTCGTTCTTGTAGTCGATGGCCGCGTCGAACCCGAGCCGGTCCGTGAGGTACGCCACCTTTCTGGCGCCGCCGGCGATACCGATGACCCTGGCGCTGTCGCGCTTCGCGATCTGCCCGGCGATCGAGCCCACCGCGCCGGCCGCCGCGGACACCACGAAGGTGTCTCCGGGCTGGGGTTTCGCGACGCGCCGTATGCCGATCCAGGCGGTGATGCCGGTGGAGCCGCCGAGCGCGCCTAGATACGCGGAGAGCGGCGCCCGGGATTCGTCGATGCGCTCGAGATGCTCCGGGGTGACCGTGGCCAGGGTCTGCACGCCGAGGCCGCCGCGGACCGCCTGGCCCACGTCCCAGCCCTCGGCGGCGCTCTCGACGATGCGGCCGACGCCGCCCGCGAGAACCGTTCCGCCCAGGGGCACCTGCTGATGGAAGCCTTCGCCCCGCAGCATGGTGCGGGTGCCGGCATCGACGGAGACGTACTCGACCGCCACGCGAACCTGGCCGGGCTCGAGCTCCGCCAGCGGCCCGGTTTCGATCGAGAAACAGTCAGGCGTGGCTTCCTCCACGGGGCGGCGGGCAAGCACGACGCGGGTATTCGTCTGCGGCATCCGGCGAGCGTAGCACAGGCCCGACGGCGGACCCACGGGGGGCAGGAAATCGCGCATACTCGTGCCCCGGAGGTCAGGTAACCGGCGGCCGCATGATCGTTGATCTCATCGACGGCACCTACGAGCTGTATCGGCACTTCTACGGCCAGCGGCGCTTTAACAAGGGCGAGGACAAGCCGTACGGCGCCGTGGTCGGGGTGCTGAACACGGTGCTGCAGATGATCGAGCAGGGCGCCACCCACCTGGGGGTGGCGACGGACCACGTGATCGAGTCGTTCCGCAACGACCTGTGGCCGGGCTACAAGACCGGCGAGGGCATCGAGCCGACGCTGTGGGCGCAGTTCCATCCGCTGGAGGATGCGCTGCGCGCCATGGGTGTGGTGGTGTGGCCGATGACCGAGCTCGAGGCGGACGATGCGCTGGCCTCGGCCGCGCACCTTGCCGCCGGCGACGGGCGCGTGGAGCAGGTGCGCATCTGGACCGTGGACAAGGACCTCGCTCAGTGCGTGCGCGATGATCGGGTGGTGCAGGTGGACCGCCGCGCCGACGTCGTCCGCGATGCCGCGGGGGTGAGAGAGAAGTTCGGTGTCGACCCGCAGCTCATCCCCGACTATCTCGCCCTGGTCGGCGATTCCGCCGACGGCTTTCCGGGAATCCGCGGGATCGGCGCGGTGACGGCCGCGCGCCTGCTGAACCGGCATGGACCCATCGAGGAGCTTCCGGACAGCGTGCTCGGCGGCCAGCGGCGCGAGCAGGCGCTGCTGTTCAAGACCCTGGCCACGCTGAGGACCGACGCGGCGCTGTTCGAGAACGTCGATGAACTCGGGTGGCGCGGACCCACCGACGCGTTTGCGGCGAGCGCGGCGGATCTGGGTGATGAACGGCTGCTCGACCGGGCCCGCAGGGTCGACGCCTCGTGACCCGGTCCGTCTGTCTGGCCGGATTGTTGTTTGCCCTGCTCGCGCTGGCGTGCGGTTGGGCCGCGGCCGCGGAGCTTACCGACCTGGCCGTGACCATCGCTGCGGCCGCGGAGCGGGACGGTCTCGCCGAGGCGGAGATCATCGGCGCGCTGGACGGCATTCCCATGTACAAGATCGAGGTGACCGAGATCGACCATGGGTCGACCGGCATTCGCCTCGACGGCGTGGTCGACGAGCCGATCTGGCAGACCGTGGCGCCCCACGACCGCATGCTGGTGGCGGTGCCCGCGACGGCGCGGCGCGGCCGCTATCCCACCGACGTCCGCCTGCTCGCCACCGAACGTGGACTGTACGTCGGCGCCGTCCTCTATCAGGATCCCGCGACCCTGGTGATGCGCCGCGCGGTGCGCGATCTGCAGATGGACCGCGACACCGTCGGCATCACCCTGGATACCAGCGGCGATGGCAAGTTCGCCTACTGGTTCACCCTGGCCCTCGGCGACTCGGTGCAGGACGGCAAGGTGCTGCCGGAGCGCAATTACTCCATCGACTGGGACGGCCGCTGGATCGGCCGCACGGCCCGGCGGGAAGACGGCTGGAGCGCCGAGCTGTACTTTCCCTGGTCGATGATGAGCCTGCCCGCAGTGGCGGGACCGCGCACCATCGGCTTCGCCATCACCCGCCAGATCTCCAGCGAGAACGCGCGTTATCAGTGGCCGGGCCACGCCTACTCGTCGCCCCAGTTCGTGACCGCGCTGAACCACATGGTGGTGGATGGCGTCGATCCGCGCCAGGAAGTCTCGGTGATTCCCTTCGCCGCCTTCACGGCGGACCGGGCCCATGACGACGATGACCTGCGCGTGGGCGCCGACTTCACCTGGAAGCCGTCGCCGTCCGCGGAGTTCGCCGGCACGCTGCTGCCGGACTTCGGCTCGGTGGAAGCCGACGACGTGGTGTTGAACCTGAGTGCCCAGGAGACGTTCTTCCCGGAGAAGCGCCTGTTCTTTCTCGAAGGCAACGAGGTGTTCGATACCAGCACCCGGGCGTCGCCGGGAAGTCAGCTGCGGCTGATCACCAACGAGAACTACGCCACCACCTCGCGCCGGGTGTTCATGAACAGCTACATCCCCGCGCCGATCTCGCTGTTCAACACGCGCCGCATCGGCGGCACGCCCACTCAGGTGACGGTGCCTGCGGGCGTCACGCCGCTGCGTGGCGAGTTCGCGCTTCCCACCGAGCTGTACGGCGCCGCCAAGGTGACCGGCAGCGCCGCGCCCGTGCGCTACGGCGTGCTCGCCGCGCTGGAAGAGGACGTGACGCTGCGCGGGTTCGACGCCGCGGACGCGGATGGCCCCGTGACCATCCGCGCCGACGGCCGCGAGTTCGGCGCTGCGCGCCTGCTCTACGAGCACGTCGGTGACTCGCGCGCCTCCCTCGGCTACCTCGGCACCGCGGTGCGCGGCCCGCTGTTCGACGCCTACGCCCATGGCGTGGACGGCAAGTTCACCAGCGGCGACGGTCGCTGGATCGCCGAGAGTCTGCTCATCGCCACCGATCGCGACGGTGTGCGCGGCAATGCCGCCCTGCTCGACGTGCAGCTCGCGGCCGACAGCCGCTACCAGCACCGGGTTTCCCTCGACTGGTTCGACGAGGACGTGAACTTCAACGACCTCGGCTTTCTGCAGCGCAACGACTACCGCGGCGCCCAGTACACGCTGCTCTACGCGCACCCGAACACCGGCGGCACGGTCACCGACGTTCGCGGCACGGTCATCGTCAACGCCAGGCAGAGCGTCAGTGAGCACCATCTGGTCGACGGCGGCGTGTTCTGGCGTAACTCGCTGGTGCTGCCGGGGCGTAACACCGTGCGCACCGGCCTCGGCTTCCGCCCCGGCGGCTACGAGGACCGCGACAGCCGCGGCAATGGCGCCTACCGCACCGACGACCGGGTCTGGTCCGAGCTGCTGCTGGCCACCGACGCCAGCCGGACGATGTCCTGGTCGCTGAACCTGGGCGCGGAACAGGAACAGCTCGGGGACTGGACCTACTTGCTCGGCGGCGGCTTCACCTGGCGCGCCGGTGCCGGCCTGTCGCTGGACTTCGACCTCGGCTACCGTGACCGGGGCGGCTGGATGGTCTATCAGGGCGGGCGCAACTTCGGTCGCTTCGACGCGGACGAGCTCACCTCGAAGCTCAAGTTCAACTGGTTCGTAACCGCCGCCCACCAGCTCGGGCTGACCGTGCAGTGGGTGGGCGCGCGAGCCCGGGAGGACGGCTTCTTCGCCGTGCCCGCGGGCGATGGCAGCCTGGTGCCGGCCGCCCGTACCCTGCCGGACCACGATTTCACCGTGAGCCTGTTCACCCTGCAGGCCCGCTACCGCTGGGAGATCGCGCCCCTCACCGACCTGTACGTGGTGTACAACCGCAGCAACACCCTGCCGAATCAGGTGGATGCCGGTTTCGGCGACCTGCTCCGGGACGTCTACCGCGATCCCATCATCGACAGCGTCGTGGTGAAGCTCCGCTGGCGGTTCGGCAACTGACCCCTCGACCGATGGCCTGAGCGCGGCGGCGCCGGAGCGCCGCCGTAGATCGGATGAGGGGCCGAGCCGGAGCTACTGGAGTGACCCTGCTACCACTTCGCCGGACCAGAGTGCAGATTCACAGCGGTGCACGCTGGCGAACTGGCGGTCGGCCTCCATGCCCCCGGGTGACGCGCGGTAGGTGGCGAGTCGGGTCGCGAAATCGGCGATGTTCGGGTGCACGAGGAAGTAGAAGAGATCGGCCGGCGACTGCGAAATGACCGGCGTCTGCATGTAGCCGGCAAAGGTGTCGAAGCCGCTGAGGGAGCGGATGACCCCCTGCCAGGAGGCGACGGCGGCCTGTGCGTCCGCCAGCGTCTGCCCGGGATGCAGCATGCAGCGATAGGACTCCACCACTACCGGGCCTTGGCCCATCTCGCCGGAACCCTGGTAGATCTCATCGTGGGTCACGATCCCGGAGGCGCAGTCGACCACGTTGGCCGCCATGGCATTGATCCGGGCGGATCCTCCGGATGCGTCGAACGCCTGCTCGGCACGACCCATGGCCTCGATGCTCGCGTGCATGTCGAACCACAGGAAATCGAGGTCGCCATTGGTCTTCAGCGGCGTCCACAACAGCGAGACCCGGTTGCTGAGATCGGCGTTGCCGGTCTTCTCGATCTCTTTGACGAGGGCGTCCCGGATTGCCATGACGTCGTTCATGGTCTTGCCGGGCAGCAGGTTGCAGGCGTAGTACTCGCGCACTGGCCCGGATTCCGCCGCGCTCGCGGCAAAGGTCCAGATCAAGGCGGCCGCCGCCACCAGTTTGGCCAGGTGA
>JBFISC010000200.1:0-6499 GCA_041608775.1 Pseudomonadales bacterium
GCCGTATCTTCGACGTGATCTCCGGTCTGCTCGGCCAGGGCAGCCCGGATTTCCTCTGCGCCGCCGGCTTCTCCGACAGCCCGCACCTGATGTACTCGGGCTACGACAGGAACGGCGAGTGGTACCAGCTGTTCCAGATCGGCTTTGGCGGGATACCCGGACGGCCGATGGGGGATGGCCCGGACGGGCACAGCCTGTGGCCCGGGTTCACCAACGTGCCGAACGAGTACATCGAGGCGTACTTCCCGCTGCGCATCGAGACCTACGAGACGATTCCCGATTCCGGCGGGCCCGGCAGGAACCGAGGCGGCAACGGCATCCGCATGGCCTACCGGTTCCTCGAGGACGGTCAGATTTCCATCCACGACGACCGCTGGCTCACCTATCCCTGGGGCGTGAACGGCGGCCTGCCCGGCGGACGCGGCAGCAAGCGGCTGGTTCGCGCCGACGGCAGCGAGAAACTGCTGCCGTCGAAGTGCGACCGCATCCAGGTGCGCGAGGGTGACGTGCTGTACTTCAATACCTGGGGCGGCGGTGGCGCCGGAGACCCCTACGAGCGGGAACCGCAACGGGTCGGCGCGGACGTTGCCCGGGGTCTGGTAACCGTGGCAGGGGCGCGGCGTTACGGCGTGGTGTGTGATGCCGACGGCAACGTGGACGAGCCGGCGACGGAAAGCCTGCGCGCCGACCTGCGGACCTCCCGCGGCGAGGTGAAGCTGTTCGACCAGGGCGGCAGCATCGACGACATCAAGGCCCGCTGCCGCGAGGAAACCGGCCTGGAGCCGCCGCGCGACCCGGTGTTCGCCCGGCGTGGTGCGGGCATCGCGGCGGGCTGAAGGCACCCGTGCTCCGCGGTCAGCCCACCGGCATGGGTGAGCACCCGGCGCTGCTGGTCGTCGACGCCTCCGTGGGCTTCACGGATCCGGGCTCGCCGCTGGGCGCCGACTTTACCCGGGAGATCGGCGCCATCAACGCCCTGCTGGACCATGCGCACGCCCACCGCTGGCCCGTGTACCTTTCCACCGTGGTGTACCACGACGATCACCAGGCTCGGGTGTTCCGCGCCAGGCTACCGGACCTCAACCTGCTGACCGCCGGCTCGCGCTGGGTTGCCATCGATTCCCGGCTTCGCCTCCGCGGCGACGACCGGATCTTCGAGAAGACTCACGCCTCCGCCTTTCATGGCACCGACCTCGACGCCTGGCTGCGGGCGGCCGGCGTCGACACGGTGGTCGTCAGCGGCTTCACCACCAGTGGCTGCGTGCGCGCCAGCGCCGTGGACGCGCTCCAGCACGACTACCGGACCATCGTCGTGAAGGACGCCGTCGGCGATCGCGACCCGGCCGCCCACAGCGCGAACCTGCGCGACCTGGCGCTGAAGTACGCAGACGTGGCGAGCAGCGCCGATCTGGGAATCGAAGCCGCCGGATCCCGCTAGCCGGCGGTGCGCAGCTGCCCCATGAAGTCGCGCTTGCCGAGGGGAGCACCCTTCATCCGGAGGATGTCGTAGGCGGTCGCCGCGTGGAAATGCACGTTGGGCAGAGAAAAGGACAGCACGAACCCTTCCGCCGTGAATGGCACCTTGCGATCGCCGATCTGAAACACCAGCTCGCGACCCTCCCAGGCGTTCACCTGCTCCGGCGCGTACTGCTCGAGGGCGGCGAGGGTCTCCGCGACCTTGTTCTGCAGGCCCGCGTAGTCCAGCTCCGGCAGGTCCTTCGGCGGGTGGAACACGCCCGCCTCCAGGCCCCTGATGGCGCCGAGCGTGTGATGCGCCACGGAATGAATCTGGAAGCTGAACGGCAGCATGTCCGGATACAGCCGGGTCTGGACGATGGCGTTCAGATCGATGCTCTTCTGCGCGCAGTGCGCCCTGCCCTTCTCGAGAAACCCGACCACGCCGCCGAGGGCCTGACGATAGCAGGCGATGCTGATGTCGTAGAGCGAGCTGGCCATGTCGTCTCTCCTGGTTGGTTGTTCTGGCCGCGACGCTACACCAGTTTGCGCGTTAAGTCCCCAGCCCCAGCCTGGTAAAGTCGGCTCATGGAGTTCATCGTCGAAAGCTTTCGAGCCGATTGGGAGTCGCTGCTCCGATTCGCGCCCCGGCTGCTGTACGCCCTGGCTGTTTTCGTCATCGTGCTGCTGGCGGGCCGCTATTTCGGCCGTGTGACCCTGCAGGTGCTCCGGCGCAGCGGGCGTACCGGCGCCGACGAGAAGCTGCTGCGGTCCCTCGTCGTGCTGCTCAGCGCAGCGGCCGGCACGATCCTGGCCCTCGGCGTGCTCGGTCTTCAGGGCATTGCTGCCAGCCTGATGGCCACCGGCGGGGTCGTGGCAATCGTTCTGGGCTTCGCTTTCCGCGAGATCGGTGAGAACTTCCTCGCCGGGTTCTTTCTCACCTTCAGCCGCCCGTTCGAGCACGGCGATCTGATCAAGACCGGTGACCTCATCGGCACGGTGCGCACCATCGAGCTGCGCCACGTCCACATCCGAACCGCGGACGCCTGCGACGTGTTCGTGCCCAGCGCCCAGATCTTCAGCGAGCCGCTCTACAATTACACCCGCGACGGCTTGCGCCGGCCCAGCTTTACGGTGGGTGTTGCCTATCACGACGCGCCGGAGGAGGTGATCGCACGGCTCGCGGCGGCGGCGGCCACGGTGCCTGACGTGCTGGACGACCCGGCGCCAACCGTCGCCATCAAGGATTTCTCGTCGGCAGTCATCGAGTACGAGGTGTTCTTCTGGGTCGACCTGAACGCGAGCCCGCGCACGCTGCTGGCCAACCAGACGGCGGTGAAAATCGCCTGCTGGCAGGCGCTGAACGATGCGGGCATGACCTTCAGCACCGACGTGACGACCGGCATCGAGATCAAGAGCGTGGCGCCGCTGAACGTCGGCATCGAGCCCACGTGACCGCAGGGGGTAGCCGATGAGCATCGACTGGGACGGAATTCGATTCGACGGCAAGGAACGCTTCGTCGCCGCGGACGCGCCAACGCGAATCGACAACCTCTACGCCAATAAGCGGGACTACGAGAAACAGCTAGCGACGCTCTGCGGGCAGATCGACGCACGCCAGCGCGTCATGTATGCGCACGACCGCCACAGCCTTCTCACCATCTTTCAGGCCATGGATGCCGCGGGCAAGGACGGGACCATTCGCGCCGTGTTCAGCGGCGTGAATCCTCACGGCGTGGAAATCAGCTCGTTCAAGCAGCCGAGCGAAGTTGAGCTCGACCACACCTTCCTCTGGCGAACCACGGTCGCCATGCCGAAACGCGGCCATATCGGTGTGTTCAACCGCTCCTACTTCGAGGAGGTTCTGGTCTGCAGGGTACACCCCGAGATCGTCACCGAGTTCCAGAAGATGCCGGAGCACGCGACCCGGGACCTCGATGCGCTGTTCCAGGAACGCTACGAAGCGATCCGCGCCTTCGAGCGATACACCGCCGGCAACGGTACGCTGATCCTGAAGTTCTTCCTCAACATCTCGCGCGACGAGCAACGCAAGCGATTCATCGCCCGTATCGACGAGGTGGACAAGAACTGGAAGTTCTCTGAAGGCGATGTCAAGGAGCGGGCCTTCTGGGACGCCTACCAGCAAGCGTACGAGGACGCGATCAATGAGACCGCAATGCCTTACGCACCCTGGTTCGTGGTGCCCGCAGACGACAAGAAGACCATGCGGCTGATTGTGGCGCAGGCCGTGCTGGAAGCGCTGAACGACATAGAGATGGCCTACCCCAGCGTCACAGATGAGCGTGCCGAGGAACTCAAGCGCTACCGCAGGCAGCTCGAAAACGACTAAATGCCCATGAAGCGCGCCGGATTGCTCAGGACGACCTGTTCGGCCACGCCCGTTCCTGCGGCCGCGAACGTCTCCGCAGCGGCAGCGTAAGCGCCCGGATAGGTGGAATCAAAGTGGGGGTAATCCGACCCCCACAGCACGCAGTGCCCCAATTCCCGGCCGCGCATCCACGCCAGGCCTTCGACTTCGTCCGCTTCCATCGATACGAAGCACTGGCTCGCGAAGATCTCGCTCGGGCGCCGTTTCAACCACGGGGTGTGGTGGCCCATCACCTCGAAGTGCTCGTCCAGGCGATCGAGCCAGTAGGGTATCCAGCCCAGCCCGCTCTCGAAGAAACCAACCCGCAGGTTCGGGTAGCGGTCCAGCACCCCGCCTGCGACCAGATCCATCATGACCGCCATCTGGCCGAACGGGTGCGCGATCATGTGATCGTAGAAGACGTTATCCTCGTAGCGACCGGTGGAGAATCCGGGCATCCGGCTGCCGAAGCTGCCGTGGATGGCCAGAGCCAGACCATCGTCAACCGCAACCTGCCAGAGCGGGTCGCACTCAGCGTCGTACAACGCGACGCCGTTGTACCGCTCAGGCCGGCTGATGAAACCGGACAATCCCAGCGCCCGCAGCCGCCTGGCTTCCGCCACCGCAAGCGCCGGGCTCTGCAGCGGTACGATGCCCATGCCGAACAGGCGCTCCGGGCTCTCGCGGCAGAAATCGCCCATCCAGTCGTTGTAGGCGCGGCAGGTTTCTGCGGCGACCTCCGGGTCGTGGATGTCGCCCCAGAGCAGGTGAATGGAGGGAAACAGCAGCGCCCGGTCGATTCCCTCCTCGGCCATGACTTCCAGGCGGGCAGCAGGATTCCAGCTGCCGGGCAGGATATCCGCCCAGGTCACCCGGGCATCCGGAGCCATGCCGCCGGGGATGCAGGCGTTCGCCGGACCCGGTCCTTCACCGCGTCGATCGCGGCCTTCGACGGCAACGAAGCTCTCGCCGTTCTCCGTGCGCACCTGAAGCACCCGGTCGCGGAACGCCGCGCGGGTGTAGTCGGTCCAGACCACTTCCGGCTCGCAGATATGGCCATCGGCATCGATGACGACGTGGTCGGACTTCATTGCCCTCTCCTCTGTTGCCACGCCCATCTTACGACGTCAGGACGTCGCCGAAACAGAAGCAGATTGAGTCGGAGCTCCGCCGCGGCGTCCGCCCATGACAGTTCCTTTACGGATCCGGCACACTTGGCGCTACCGGATCAGGCAGAGTGGCTGAGTGTACGACCATGACGACTTCCAGCAGTCGCTGCGCGCCGCACGCCAGACCTGCCGGCCGGCGGGCATTCGTCGGCTGACGGCATGGATGCTGCTTCTCAGCAGCTCAGCGTTCGCAGCAGACCAACCCTGGCAAAGCACGGAGCAGCCCGACCCCATCAACGGCGGCACGCTGGCGATTGCCGAGACCGCGACTGAAAACGCGCGGATCATGGTCCGCTGCGAGTCCAGCCGGCGCTGGCTGGAGGTACGGGTCTTTCTCGATCAGCCGGTGGCCGATCCGGCGGTGACCTGGCAGTTCGACGCGACGTTTCCGCGGAGCCAGCGGTGGCTCCGGAGCCCGAACAACCTGTCGTTGATCCTGCCCCAGGGCAACCGCGACGACTTCATCTTCCGGCTCCAGGCGTACCGGACGCTGCTGCTCACGATTGACGGAGCACAGCTTCGGGTTCCGCTGAACGGATCCGCGAAAGCCATCGCGCAGGCAACGTCGAGCTGCAGGAGCTGAGCCCACCCCGTCGGCGGTGCGTCTTCCGGACCGCACCCGCCCGGGATTGATGTGCGGGCTTACAAACCCGGCATGGTTGACCAAGAACGTCCCCAGTACCGTCCGAGTGGGGAGGCTCGGCATGACGACTGCAACCGACCGAGGCGGCGAAGCGTCCAGGCAGTTCTCGCCTGCTCCCTCCCTAGTGGCCCTCGGAATAGGCCTGGCTGTCGGGATCCTCACGCACCATTCCCAATTCGAAGGACTGCTGCTGCTGGAGCAGCTGCTCGCGCCGGTAGGACAGGTCTGGCTCAGCGCGCTCCAGATGACGGTGCTGCCGCTGATCATCACGAATCTCGTCACGGCGATCCTGGCCAACGCGCAGAGCAGCATCTTCGGCAGAGCTGGTGTGGGGTCGCTGTTGCTGTTCGTCACCTACCTGGTCGCGGGAGGCGCTTTCGCGATTGTCGCGGGAGGCCTGGTCATCGGGCAGATTCCGGTTTCCGACGACGCCACCGCGGGCTTCTCGCAACTGAGCGGGTCAGCAAGCCGGTTAGCTCCGGACGGCAGCCAGGGTCTCGATCTCGGCTCGTGGCTGGTTTCGCTGGTGCCGACCAACCCCTTCCAGGCTATGGCCGAGGGCCACTTGCTGCCTGTCCTGCTTTTCGTCATTGCTTTCGCCGCGGCAGCGGCAAGGGTCAGTGTGGACAACCGTCAGACCCTCTATCGTTTTTTCGCCGGAGCCTCCGAGGCCATGATGGTATTGGTGCACTGGGTCCTAAAGGCAACGCCTGTCGGCGTTCTGGCCCTGGCACTGACCGTTGCATCAGGGGTCGGAGCGGATGCAGTCACGGCGCTGGTTCAATACCTCGTCCTGATCTGTGGCCACCTGTTGCTCTTCACCGCGCTGCTCTATCCCGCGTCGGCGCTGATCGGCGGTATCCC
>JBFISC010000201.1:0-6491 GCA_041608775.1 Pseudomonadales bacterium
CCGGCCCGGCCGAACGACCTCAGAACTTCAGGATCAGGGCCGCGAGCACGTCCATGGGGACGTAGTTGGCGCCATGGGCAATGCCCTTCTTCTTCGCGAACTGGCTGACCGCCGTCAACGTCTGACGACCGAGCACCCCGTCGATGGGGCCGACGTCATAGCCCTGCTTCTCCAGTGCCCGCTGGAGCGCGACGACGTTGTCCGGCGTAGCGTTCACCTGGCACAGCACCTGCTGCCAGTCGAGACGGGCGTCCGCGATCTTCTCGGAGCGCTCAACGGTCCGGTACTCGGCCGGGATCTTGATGCGCCGCTCTTTCTCCGGCTCCGCCAGCTTGGTGACCTTCACGGTCTTGTACTCGGCCGGGATCTTGACCTCCCGGGTGGTTGCCGGGGTCTTGAGGACCCGCTTCTCCACCGTTGCGTACTCGGCCGGAACCTTGACTTCGCGCGTGCTCGCCGGCACGTCCACTACCTTCCGGGTGATGGTCTTGTAGGTGGCGGGCACCTCGACCAGGCACATCACCTCACCGGTACCGCTGACGCTCTGATCCAGCACCGGATCAGTGAACGAACTCGCTGGGCCACGCTTCCACACGGTGTACGCCGGCTTGTCGAGCACTCGCTCGGTCACGGTCTTGAACGTCGCAGGCACGTTCACGATCTTGGTAGAGGCCGGCTTGATCTCCACCCGCTCGGTGACCGTCTCGTAGGTCGCCGGAACGATCTCGATCCGGCTGCTGGCCTCTTTGACCAGAACCCGCTCCTCGGCATCGACGAAACGCGCCGGAATTATCTCGACCTTCTCGCTCTCTTCCTGTACCAGCACCCGCTCTTCCGAGGTGCGATAGCGTTCCGGCGTCAACACGCGGGCATAGCATTGACCGGGCTTGGCGTCCGGCGGGAACAGATCCGAGCTCTGCCCGGATTCGCGGGTAGCGAGCTGAGACTTGAGCTGTGAGACCTCCGCATCGCGCGCCTGCAGCCGACCTTCCAGGTCGGTAACGCGCCGCTGGGCCTGCGCCGCCGAGCCGGTTTCGGCCGCCCGTTCGCTCTGGGCTGCCTCCCTGACCGGCGCCGTCGCTGTGGTGGCACCGGCCGTGGCGCAGCCGGCAAGCACGAATCCCGTCGCCAGCAGAGCCATTCCAGTAAATTCTCTGATCACTTGCGATCCTCCTATGGTGATTCAAACTGGCCACGGTCCTTCGTCGGACAGCACCAGACGCGGGCCACCATAGTGAGACAGGGCTGTTCGGGTAAGGTCGGAGAAGGCCCTTTTACGGAGATTTCACATTCACCGGCGCCGTTCGCGACAGCCATCCGTCGGTCGCGGGCTGGCGCATCGTTGCGCGGCACCTAGACTGAAGTAAGTACCGTCGCGACGGGGTGGCCATGCAACGCTGCATTCTGGTCCTGTGCCTGCTGGTGTCGCCCGCAGCTCCGGCGCTGCCACCAGCCTTTCCCGGGCCGACCTCGGACCTCGTCGACCTGGTCCGCCCCATCACTACCGAGGTGCGCTTTGCCGATGGCGCCGTTCAGCGCAACCGGGGAAGCGGTTTCGTCATCGGCGATCGCTACTACACCGCCTACCACAACCTCCAGGCGTTGCCGGGGCTCATCGTGGAACACCGCATTCTGCTCGGCGGCGAGATCGTCGAGCCCCTGGCGGTGGACGTCGGCCACGATCTGGCGGTGTTCGTTCTGCCCGCAAGCCTGTGCGCAGCCTGGTGCAACGACCTGGTTCCCGAGACCGCCGACTTCCGGCTCGATACGGTGATGTGGCTGGAGAGCGCCAGCAGCAACCCGCGCTGGGAGCGAGCCCGGGTCCGCAACGTCGCGTTCAAAGGGCCGCCCGAGGCCACCCGCCAGGACGTCTGCGATGCCAACCTGATCATCGAGATCGAGACGCCGTTCATCCCAGGCGACTCGGGTGGCCCCGTGTTCGACCCGGATACCGGAACCGTGGTGGGCCTGATCCAGGGCAGCTTCGAGGACCAGGAGGGCCACAGCACCGGCTACTTCAAGCCGGTGAGCTGCGTGCATGCGCGCCTCGGCGCGCGCGGGCGACCAGTCAGGTAGTGTCCGCCGGCTCCAGGCCGCGGGTCAGCCCAACCGCGCCTTGGCTTCACGCCGCCGGGCATGAAGCACGGGCTCGGTGTAGCCGTTCGGCTGCTCGCGGCCTTTGAAGACCAGATCGCAGGCGGCCTGAAACGCCACGCTGTCGGCGTAGTCCGGCGCCATGGGCCGGTAGCCAGGATCGCCCGCATTCTGCTCGTCCACGACCTTCGCCATCCGTTCCAGCGTTTCCCGCACCTGGTCTTCGCTGCAGATGCCGTGATGCAGCCAGTTGGCGATATGCTGGCTGGAGATGCGCAGGGTCGCGCGGTCCTCCATCAGCCCTACGTCGTCCATGTCCGGAACCTTGGAGCAGCCCACGCCCTGATCGATCCAGCGCACCACGTACCCGAGAATGCCCTGCGCGTTGTTGTCGAGCTCCGCCTGGACCTCGTCCGCCGACAGGTTCCGCCCACCGAGCAGCGGCACCTTGAGGATGTCGTCCAGGCTCGCAGGCGCCCGCCGACGAAGCTCCTCCTGGCGTTCGAACACGTCTACCTGGTGATAGTGCAGCGCATGCAGGGTGGCCGCAGTGGGTGAAGGGACCCAGGCAGTGTTGGCGCCCGCCTGCGGATGGCCGATCTTGGCCGCGACCATCTCCTTCATTTCATCGGGCTTCGGCCACATGCCCTTGCCGATCTGAGCCCGGCCGCTGAAGCCGACCGCCAGTCCGATATCCACGTTGGCATTCTCGTAAGCCTGAATCCACGGCTGGGCTTTGATCTCTTCCTTGCGCAGAAAGGCGCCGGCTTCCATGCTGGTGTGGATCTCGTCGCCGGTCCGGTCGAGGAACCCGGTGTTGATGAACACCACCCGCTCTCTGGCCACCTCGATGCAGGCCTTGAGGTTCACGGTGGTACGCCGCTCCTCGTCCATGATGCCGACCTTCAGCGTGTTCCGCGCGAGGCCCAGCAGATCTTCCACCCGAGCGAACAGCTCGCAGGTGAATGCCACTTCCTCGGGGCCATGCATCTTCGGTTTGACGATGTAAATGCTGCCGGTGCGCGAGTTGCGCAGCTTCCCCGTGCCTTTGAGATCGTGCATGGCGCAGAGGCTCGTGACCGCGGCGTCGAGGATGCCTTCCGGGATCTCGTTGCCGTCGCCGTCCAGCACCGCATCGGTGGTCATCAGGTGCCCGACGTTGCGCACCAGCATGAGGCTGCGGCCGTGCAGCGTCAGCGGCGTGCCATCGCGGCCCGTGTACTCGCGATCCGCCGCGAGCCGCCGGGTGATGGTGCGCTCGCCCTTGCGCACGACCTCCTCGAGATCGCCTTTCATCAGCCCGAGCCAGTTGCCGTACACCACGCACTTGTCCTCGGCGTCCACGGCGGCCACGGAGTCTTCGCAGTCCTGGATCGTGGTGATGGCGGATTCCATCAGCACGTCCTTCACGCCGGCGGCGTGAGCCGCGCCTACGGGGTCGTTGCGATCAATCTGAATCTCCACGTGCAGACCGTTGTTCCGCAGCAGCACGGCAGACGGCTCGTGGTCGCCGACGAAGCCCACGAACTGATCCGGGTCGTCCAGCCCGGTGTTGCCGCCGTCGCCGAGCACGGCGCGCAGCTGGCGATCGCCGCCGGCCTCGCCGATGCCGTAGGCCACCACGTCCGCGTGGCGGGCACCTTCCAGCGGTGCGATCTCATCGAGCAGTTCCGCCGCCCGCGCCATCACCAGCTCGCCGCGTTTCGGGTTGTAGCTCGAGCCTTTCTCCCGCCCCGGCTCTTCCGCCAGCAGATCGGTGCCGTAGAGGGCGTCGTAAAGACTGCCCCAGCGGGCGTTGGCCGCGTTCAGCGCGTAGCGGGCGTTCATCACCGGCACGACGAGCTGCGGGCCGGCGATGCGGGCGATCTCCTCGTCCACCTGCTCCGTGGTGATGGTGAAATCCCGAGGTTCCGGCAGCAGGTAGCCGATCTCCTCGAGGAAACGACGATACTCCGCGGCATCCAGCGGCTTGCCCTTGCGATCCCGGTGCCAGGCATCGATGCGTGCCTGCATCTCGTCGCGACGAGCGAGCAGCGCGCGGTTCCTGGGCGCGAGATCGGCGACCACGGCGGCGAAGCCCTTCCAGAAGTCGGCGGGCTCTATCCCGGTCCCCGGCGTCGCACGCTCCGCCACCAGCGCGTCCAGTTCGGCCGCGACCTTCAGTCCACTGCGCTCGATCCGCTGCGTATTGCTCATGCGAAACCCCAATTGATGCTGTCCGCGCCCCTGCCAGCGGGACGTGCCGAGAGGGGCGACAGTATACGCAGGCGTCGGGCGGGCGCCTAATCGCGCGGCTGCCGAGCGGCTCCCACGAGCAGGCGGCCGGCTTCGATCAGCACCGGATAGCTGGTCAGGTTCTCTGCGGTCGGACCGCTAATGCAGCGACCGTCGCGAACGTCGAAGCTCGCCGCGTGCAGCGGGCAGCGCAGCTCGAAACCGCGCAGGCGCCCGCCGTGCAGCTTCTGTCCGGCGTGAGGGCAGCGGTTCGACACCGCGTAGAAGCGGCCCTCCACGCGACAAACCAGCACGTCGGCATCACCGACCCGGCAGGATCTCATCTCGCCGTCGGCGAGCGCGTTCATGGGCATGACTGGCGTCACGGGACGGCTCCTCAAGCTTCTCGGCACGCACTCCCAACCGGCGATCTTGTACCATCTGCGGCCCCTGATTGCATCGCCGGGAGCACCCAATGGCTGCTCGCCCACCGCGCGTTGGCGGTTCCTCTGCCGCCGACAGCAACGACGACGCCAGAGACCGCCTGCTGGAGATCGTCGCCGAAGCGTCGCCGGAACGCCTGGCCGACGTGCTGGCCGACGTCCATCCGGCGCTGCTCGCAGATGTGCTCGAGGCCATGACACCGGAGCGGCGCCTGGCGGTCTGGGCCGCCGCCAGCCATACCGCTCGCGGCGAAGCGCTCACCGAGCTGCACGACGAGGTGCTGCGCGGGCTCGCCGCCCAGGCCGATACCCACGAGCTGGCGCATGCCATGGCGCCGCTGCAGCCGGACGAGCTGGCAGATCTGGAGCCCCACGTCCCGAGCGCCGCCCTGAACGCTGCCATGGCGCGCATGGACCATCACAAACGTCTCCGCCTGGCCCAGGTCCGGCAGTACCCGGAAGACGTCGCCGGCGGCCTGATGGACCTGGATCCGGTCACGGTGGAGGCGGAGCTGACGCTGGGGGACGCCCTCGCGGAGCTGCGCGCGCTGCGGCGCGCGGGTGACGGTCCCCCCGAGCACCTGGACAGCCTGTTCGTGGTGACGGCCGACGACCGCCTGCTCGGCGTGCTGCCGCTGTCGGAAGCGGTGTCCTGGCCGCCGCTGACCCGGGTCGCCGACGTCATGAGGACCAGCCGCGGCATTCGCGTCGATCTACCCGCAAGCGACGTCGTCGCGGCGTTCCGCGACGAGGACCTGCTCTCCGCACCGGTCGTCAGCGACGACGGAACCCTGCTCGGCCGCATCACCGTGGACGATGTGATCGACGTGATCAGCGAAGCGGCGGAACGCTCGATTCTGGCGCCGGCCGGGCTGGACGAAGATCGCGACCTGTTCGCGCCGCTGCGCACCACGCTCCGCCAGCGGGGCCCGTGGCTCGGCGTCAATCTCGCCAGCGCGTTCGCCGCCGCCTGGGTGATCGGTCGCTTCGAGCACACCATCGAGCAGCTGGTCGCCCTGGCGGTGCTGATGCCCGTGGTGGCCAGCATGGGCGGCGTTGCCGGCCAGCAGAGCCTGGCTCTGATGATCCGCGGCCTGGCGCTGAATCAGGTGGGTCGCGCCAACCGCTGGCGCCTGCTGCGCCACGAGATGGCCAACGGCGCCGTAATCGGCGTCCTGTTCGCGCTGCTGGTCGCCGCCATCGCCCATCTCTGGTACGGCCACGCGGCACTGACCGCGATCATCGCCGTCGCGCTGATCGGCAACGTGTTCATCGGAACCAGCGTCGGCACGCTGTACCCCATCGTCATGAAGCGCTTGAACATCGATCCGGCCCTGGCCGGCGGGATGGCGTTGACGGCAACCACGGACGTCCTCGGGTTCTTCGCCCTGCTGGGCCTGGCTTCCTGGACCCTGTTCTGAGAACGGCGCCGCCGCTCTTCTTCGGCGCCGCCGCTCTGCGGTATGGTTCGCGGCAACCGCCGACCGACGAGAGGACTTCCGTGATCCGCAGAAAATTCGTGCAGCTCGGCACCGCCGCCGCTGCCGCAGCCTTGACGCAGCAGGCGCGCCCCGCGGAGTCGCTGCCGGTGCTGCCGACGACCAACCCCCAGGCCGTGGCGCTCAGGTACGCGGCAGACGTCGCCGCCACCCCGCCGGAGGGCTACCCGGCGGGCTCCGGGCAGAACTGCGCCAACTGCATCCACTACCGGGCTGTGGACGCCGGCTTCGGCACCTGCGC
>JBFISC010000202.1:0-6483 GCA_041608775.1 Pseudomonadales bacterium
CCGATACCTTCGAGTGGTTCTCCATGCTGACCGGCGGCTTCCCGGAGCCGTACACGTTCGGCCGCCGGCTCGCCCGCCACTTCGACACCCTCACCCGGCGCGGCACCGGCTACGACCTGGTTCACGACAATCAGTGCCTGTCCTGGGGCACGCTGAAACTTCAGCAGCGCGGCATTCCCCTGGTGACCACCATCCACCATCCGATCACCTGGGACCGCGACATCGCCCTGGCTCACGCCGAAACCTGGCAGCAGCGTCTGCTGATCCGCCGCTGGCACAACTTCCTCGGCATGCAGACCAAGGTGGCGCGGCGGCTGCGCCACGTGGTCACGGTCAGCGAACGCTCGAAGCGCGATCTCTGCAGCGCGTTCGGCATCGCGCCGGAGCGCGTGCACGTGATCTACAACGGCATCGACACTGAGGTCTTTCGACCCCAGCCGGAGATCACCCGGGACCCCTGGCAGCTGATCACCACGGCCAGCGCCGACCAGCCGCTGAAGGGCACCCAGTATCTGATTCCGGCGTTCGCGACCCTGTGCCAGCAGTTCCCCGACCTCAAGCTGGTCTTCGTCGGCCGGCCCAAGCACGGCGGCGCCACGGAGCGCCTGATCGAGCGCCTGGGGGTCGGATCGCGGATCCGTTTCCTCCACGGCGTCTCCGCGGCCCGGTTTCGCACGCTGTACGCGCAATCGGCGCTGGCCGTGGTGCCCTCCGAGTACGAGGGCTTCGGCTTCCCCGCCGGCGAGGCCATGGCCACCGGCACCCCGGTGGTCTCCACGGACGGTGGCGCGTTGCCCGAGGTCGTCGGCGATGCGGGACGCATCGTGCCCGCGAAGAACCCGGCCGCGCTCGCCCTCGCCGTCGGCGAGCTGCTGGCCGATCCTGCGGCCCGGGAGGACCTCGGGCGCCGCGGCCGGCAGCGCATACTCAAGCGTTTCTGCTGGGACCGGACCGCCCGGGCACTCGGCGAGCTGTACCAAACCGTGGTCGCGGAAGCACGCCGGTGAGCCTGACCACAATCGACTTCTCGCGCCTGCACCTAGCGCCGGGTCATCGGGTACTCGACCTCGGCTGCGGCGAGGGCCGGCACGCCATCAGCGCATGGCTCGAGGCCGAAGCGCACGTGGTCGGGCTGGATCCCGGCGCCCGGGATCTGACCACCGCTGCGGGCCGCGCCGCGGAGTTCCAGGGCGACCACTGCGGATCCGGTCGCCGGGCCCTCAGCTGGGTGCGCGGCAACGGGCTGGCGCTGCCTTTCGCCGATGCCAGCTTCGACCGGGTGATCTGTGCCGAGGTTCTGGAGCACGTGCCCGACTATGTCGGCGTGCTGCGGGAGATCCGCCGGGTGCTGAAACCCGGCGGCGTGCTCGCTGTGAGCGTGCCGCGGTTCCTGCCGGAGTGGGTCTGCTGGCAGCTGTCGGACGCCTACCATCAGGTACCGGGTGGCCACGTCAGGATCTTTCGCACCGGCGAGCTGACCCGATCCGTGGAGGCCCAGCAGCTGCGTCGCTTTCATCGCCACTGGGCGCACAGCCTGCACGTGCCCTACTGGTGGCTGCGCTGCCTGTTGTGGCGGCGCGGCGAGGACGCCTGGCCGGTGCGCGCCTACCACCGGTTCCTGGTCTGGGACCTGATGCAGCGTCCGCGGCTGACCCGGGTCCTCGACGCCGTCCTCAACCCGCTCATCGGCAAGAGCCTGGTGCTGTATTTCACCCGCAGCCCGGAACCCGGCGGAGGCGGGCCGTGAACGCTCCCTTTCTGCGCGCCACCGCCCGCTACATCTGCCAGGTGCAGCAGCCGGACGGCGCGATTCCGTGGTTTCCCGGCGGCATCGTCGATCCCTGGGACCACGTCGAGGCTGCCATGGGTCTTTCCGTCAGCGGCCGTCTCGACGAAGCGGAAGCCGCCTACCGCTGGCTCGCCGGACGGCAGCGCCGCGACGGTGCCTGGCTCGCGGCCTATCAGAACGATACGGTCGTCGACGGCACCCGGGCGGAGACCAACTTCGTCGCCTACGTCGCCACCGGTGTATGGCATCACTACCTGATCCGCGCAGACCGTCGCTGGCTCGCCGAGCTGTGGCCCGTGGTGCGTGCCGCCATGGACTTCGTGCTCGGCCTGCAGGCACCGAGCGGAGAGATCTTCTGGGCGCTGGACACCCGCACCGGCATCAACAAGGACGCGCTGGTGACCGGCTGCAGTTCCATCCACAAGAGCCTGGAATGCACTGCCAGGATGGCCGTCGAGCTGGGCGAGGACCCGAGCCGGTGGCTCGAGGCGCGGGCCCGACTCGGCGAGACCCTGCGGACCCGGCCGGAACGCTTCGACCGCACCTGGGAGAGCAAGGCCCGCTACTCCATGGACTGGTTCTATCCGGTGCTGGCCGGGGTGGTGGAAGGCCCGCCGGCGCGCCGCCGGCTGGAGCAGCGCTGGCACGAGTTCGTCGAGCCGGGCCTGGGCTGCCGGTGCGTCGCCGACCAGCCCTGGGTGACCATCGCCGAGACCTGCGAGCTCACCATGGCCTGCCTGGCCGCCGGCAAGCATCAGCGTGCCCGGACGCTGTTCGAGCAGATCCGCCGCTATCAGGCCGAAGACGGCTCGTGGTGGACGGGCTACGCGTTCGCCGACGACGTGATGTGGCCGGACGAGCGCCCGACCTGGACCGCCGGCTCAGTGCTGCTCGCTGCCGACGCCCTGAGCCGCACCACGCCGGCCGCTTCCCTGTTCACCCGGGTCGCGCTGCCCGGCTTCTGATCAGAGCCGTTCCAGCACCCCCAGCGTGCGGGTTCCCGGCAAGGTCCGGAACAACCCGGAGGCCACGGCCAGCTGGTAGATCTCGTAGGGGGCCTGACCGCCGTCGGCAGGGTCGGGAAACAGGTCGTGAATGGCGAGCACGCCCCCGGGCTGGAGGTGGCCCGCCCAGCTGCGGTAGTCGGTGAGCGCCGCGGCGCGACTGTGGCCGCCGTCGATGAAGACCAGAGCCAGCGGCGTGTGCCAATGGCGGGCCGCCACCGCCGAGGCGGCGACGATGGGCACCACGGTCTGCTCCAGGTCGGCACGGGCCAGCGTCTCCCGAAACGCCCGGAACGAATCGAGCCTCCTGCCGGAGGAGTCCAGCAGCTCGGGATCATGGTAAGCCTCCCCGGGCTGATGCTCCTCGGAGCCGCGATGATGGTCCACGGCGTACAGCAGCTGGTTCCGGGCCCGGCAGGCGACACCCAGGTAGAGCGTGGACTTGCCGCAATAGCTGCCCACCTCGAGGCAGGGGCCGAGCGCCGCCGCGGCCAGCGCCAGGTCATGGAGGCGCGCCCCCTCGTCGGGATGAAGGAATCCCTTGATGCTCTCCGGGTCGATAGGCAATTCCACTGACAGACCCCGTCTCGAGACAGCCTCAGAGGGCTTCCAGGAAGAAAAACACGATCAGGAAGGCGGGCAGCAGCGCGCCGCCCACCAGAGCCACTAGGTTGAGCACCTCGTTCCGGTCGGGATCGTCGCTCAGCGCGAACCGGGAGCCCAGCCCCAGCCAAAGAGCGCCGCCGCACAGAAACGCCAGCGCGAGCGTCAGGATGGCTGCCGCCATGAGTGCGTCCAGGTGATAAAAGCCTATACTGACGGCAGCAATCCGGAGAGTCCAACCATGGGACCGAGCGAGAGCCAGCGCGAGCTCTTGGTACGCTGCGAGATCACCAACCGCGACGGTGATCCCGGCGTCCGCTTCGTCGAGCACAACGTGTTCCGGCTCTGGCAGTACATGATGGCCAACAAGCACGGGCTGGTGGTGCACGGGCTCGCCGTCTGCCTGTGGCTACCGGAGCAGGAGTGGCAGGCTCAGGGCGAAATCTTCCAGCGCGCGGGCAGCATGGAATCCGTACACCGGCTGGGCTTCGCGATCTACGACCGCGCCACCGGGCTGTGCAACACCATGCAGCGCTACGTGCCCGCCGGCGACGCCGACCGGGTCAAGGATCTGCTGCTGCAGCGGATCGCCCCGGAGATTCGCGCCGAAGGCGACTTCGCGATGGAGGTGGAAGCCGGTCGGGCGGTGATCCGCGACGACCTGGTCGACCCCTCCACCCTCGGTCATGCCCTCTCGGAGATGCGCCCCGGCTGATCGACCCGCCTTTCCGGTCTCACCGTCGACCTCACGCTCCGAGCTGCAGCATGTTGCGCGGCTTGGCACCAGCGAGGTCGGCAATCTCCGCGTAGCGCTCGGCGATGTCTTCCACGGTTGCATCCGCGCCCAGCTCCACGCCGGCGTTCTCCACCACGCAGGCCACGGAGAAGCGGCCGCCCTGGGCCTGCATGATCACACCGTTGGGCGCATCCTCCGTGCACAGGTAGACGACGGCCGGCGTCACCAGCTCCGGGCCGAGCAGCTTCTGCGCTTCTTCCGGAATCAGGTTCTCGGTCATCCGGGTTGCCGCCACCGGGGCGATGGCGTTGGTGTAGACGTTGTTCTTGGCGCCCTCGATCTTCAGCGTGTTCATGAAGCCCACCAGGCCGAGCTTGGCGGCCCCGTAGTTGGTCTGGCCGAAGTTGCCGTACAGCCCCGACGGTGACGTGGTCATGACGATGCGCCCGTAGTTCTGCTCGCGCATGATGGGCCAGACTTCTTTGGTGACGTAGACGGAACCCATCAGGTGCACATTCAGCACCAGCCGGAAGTCGTCCATCTCCATCTTGGCGAAGGACTTGTCGCGCAGAATGCCGGCATTGTTGATGAGGATGTCGACCCGACCCCAGGCATCCATGGCGTCCTTGAACATGCTCTTCGCACCCTGCAGGTCCGACACCGAGCCGCCGTTGGCCAGCGCCTCACCGCCGGCAGCCTTGATCTCCTTCACCACGGCATTCGCGGCCTCGGAAGAGCCGCCGGTGCCATCCATGGCGCCGCCCAGATCGTTGACCACGACCCGCGCCCCGCGCCGGGCGAGCTCGAGCGCGTGGCAGCGTCCTAGCCCGCCGCCCGCACCGGTAACGATGGCGACCTTGCCGTCGAATGAGTAGCTCATGAATCGACTCCCCTGGGTCTGACGAAGCCCGACAGTCTAGCAGACGAAGCCTTGCGCCGGTTCCGCAACCAGGCCCCATTTCCCGCTCGAGCAGAACGGTCAGGGACGGATCGGGAACGCCACCGGCTTGGTCAGCGTCTCGAGCCGCGGCTGGATCCAGTCGATCCACCGGCACAGCATGGGGCGGGTCTCCCGGGGGTCGATCAGCTCGTGAACGGCGAACGACTCGGCCCGGGCATAGGGCGAGCGGCCGGCCCGCAGCGCATCCTCCAGCTCGCGGCGCTTGGCGTCGGGGTCCTCGGCCGCCGCGATCTCGCGGTGATAGGCCACCGCCACCCCGCCCTCCAGCGGCAGCGCGCCGGACTCCACCGACGGCCACGCCAGCACGTAGGCCTCGTTGCCGTAGTGGGCGGCGGTGGCCACACCGAACCCCTTGTGCACCTGAATCGACGCCCACGGCACCGTTGCCTGCACCGCGGCCGCGACCGCGGCCATGCCGTAGCGGATGGTACCGGCGCGCTCGGCCTCGGGGCCGATCATGAACCCGGGCTGATCGACGAAGTTGACGACGGGCAGGTGGAAGGTGTCGCAAAGCTCGACGAAGCGCCGGTATTTCTGTGCCGCCTCGGCGGTCATGGCGCCCGCGTAGTGGCGGCAGTCGTTGGCCAGCACCCCCACCGGCTGACCGTCCAGGCGCGCCAGCGCGCAGATCTGGCTCGGGCCGTAGCCGGCGCCGAGCTCGAACACCGAATCCACGTCCATCACCATCTCAACGATGCGGCGCATGTCGAAGGGCGCGTTGGCGTCCCTGGGCACCGCGCCGAGCAGCTCCGGCTCCATCCGTTCCGGATCGTCGTCGCCTGCGACGCGCGGCGCCCGCTGCCAGACGTTCGACGGCAGGTACGAGAGAAACCGACGGATCTGGCGGAACGCGTCGTGCTCGTCTTCCGCGATGTTGTCCACCACCCCGGAGCGGACGTGCACCGCCGCGCCCCCCAGGGCCTCCTTGCTCATCTTCACGCCGAGCGCGCGTTCCACCAGCGCCGGCCCGCCGATCAGCACCTGGGCGGTGTGGCGGGTCATCACCGCGAAGTGCGAGGCGACGAGCCGGCCGGCGGGAAACCCCGCCACTGCACCCAGCGCAGCTGACGCAATGGGTACCTGCCCCATGGCGTCGGCGATGATCTTGAACCGCGGCTCCGCGTACACCGGCTCGCCCACGGTGCCGCCTTTCTTGCCGCTGCCGCGCACGCTGCCGCCGCCACCCTCGAGCAATCGCACCAGCGGCACCCGGTAGCGGCTGGCGAGATGCTCGGCATAGATGCTCTTGCGCAGGCCGGCGGCGTTCGGCGACCCGCCCTTCAGGGTGAAGTCCTCGCCGCCGGCCACCACCCGGCGGCCGTCGATGCGGCCGAAGCCCACCACGTAGTTGGCGGGCACGAAGCCGGTCAGCTGATCGGCGTCGTCGTAC
>JBFISC010000203.1:0-6476 GCA_041608775.1 Pseudomonadales bacterium
CCTGTGGATGGCTCGCCGTGCGGGCATGCGACGCGGTCCGGTGTGCTCCTGCCGTCGAACGCTCCCCCCGCGTCCGATCTTACATGCTTGCCGCGCGCTTTGAATCCGTGGCGGTGATCGGCCCCTACTCGAATGACCGGTCGATTCGCTGAAACCGCCGGCGGATGAACTCGCGGCTCTCTTCGTGGGGCAGCACGTAGAGCCGGTTGGCTGCCATGGCGTCGAGCACCCGAGCCGCGACGTCGTCCACGTCCAGCACCCGGCCAGCCAGGTCGGCGTTGGCTTCTCCCTGATCCGCCACAGGGGCAGGCGCGCCCGTGCCCCGGTAGCGGGCCTGCCGGTTACGCTGCGAGTCGCCGATGCTGGTTCCCACCCGCATGGGGCAGAGCACCGAGACGCCGATGCCCTCGTCGCGCAGCTCCCGGTGCAGCACCTCTGCGAGCGCTACCACGCCATACTTGGCGACGCAGTAGGGCCCCAAGCCTACGTTCGGGACCAGGCCCGCGAACGACGAGGTGAACAGCAGGTGCCCGCCCTGGCCGCCGGCGCGGATGTGCGGAAGGAAGGCCTCCACGCCGTGGATGGGTCCCCAGAGGTCCACGTCGATGATCCAGCGCCAGTCCTCGTGGGTCATGTCGGCGATGGGGCCGCCGACGGCGACGCCGGCGTTGTTGAAGACGACGTGCACGCCACCGAATTCCGCGACCACGCTCTCGGCGAGATCGACCATGGCGTCGTGGTCCGTCACGTCGCAGACCCGCGTTCCTACTCGGGTCTCGCCGGAGAGGCTGCGGGCGGCCTGTTCGAGCGCCCCGCCCTCGATGTCCACCAGCACCAGATCCGCGCCGCGGTCGGCCATCTGCCTGGCAGTGGCCAGACCGATGCCGCTCGCGCCGCCGGTGATGACGGCGACCTTGCCGGAAAGCTCCATGGCACCATCCTCCGATTGGCTCCGCTCAATCTAACCCGGACGGCCGCGCGACCCAACCGGTGCCCGCACGCCCCGGCCCTGTGTGTAGAATCGCCTGGAGAGGAGGAGGGCGACCATGAAGTTCGGGATCTTTTTCGAGCTGTCCACCCCGCGGCCCTTCAGCCGCGCGGCTGAGCGGGCCGTGTATCACAATGCGCTGGAGCAGTGCCGACTGGCGGACGAGCTCGGGTTTCACCATGTGTGGGCAGTGGAGCACCACTTTCTCGAGGAGTATTCCCACTGTTCCTCCCCGGAGGTGTTTCTGTCGGCCGTGGCGGCCCAGACCCGCCGAATCCGCGTCGGTCACGGTGCCGTGGTGTGCGTTCCGGAGATGAATCATCCGGTGCGGGTAGCCGAGCGGGCCGCCGCGCTCGACATCATCTCCGATGGCCGGCTCGAGCTCGGCACCGCCCGGTCGTCCACGTGGACCGAGCTGGGTGGATTCGGGGTGGATCCGGACGATACCAAGAAGACCTGGGACGAGTTCGTTCGGGTGCTGCCGCAGATGTGGACAACCGACGAGTTCGAGTGGCAGGGCAAGGCGTTCAGCATGCCGTCGCGCAACGTGCTGCCGAAGCCGCTCCAGGACCCGCACCCACCGCTGTGGGTGACGGTGACGTCGCCGGGCACCGAGCTCGACGCCGCCGACCGGGGGCTCGGCTGTCTCGGAGTGTCGGCCGCCGGCTACGAGGAGCAGGAGCGGCGCACCCGCGAGTATCACCACCGCATCGCCTGCTGCGATCCCGTGGGCGCGGTGGTGAACGATCAGGTGCACACGATGAACTTTCTCTACTGCCACGAGGATTACCGTCAGGCCCGCGACGTCGGGGTACCGATGGTGAACGCCTTCAACGTGGCCAACGCCCATCTCTACTGGACCCGGGAGGCCTATCCAACCCGGGCTTACCAGGGCCTCGGCAACGCGGGGGCGGCGATGAAGCCGAAGCGCGCGCCGGCTGACGATCCGAGCGTCGCGAAGGGCCTGCCGGAGGGGGTGGGCGTCGGCGATCCGGAGCACCTGATCCGTACCATCAAACGCTGGGAGTCCATCGGCGTCACCGGAATCAACTTCCTCGTCAACGCCATGGAGATGGTGCCGCAGCAGCAGGTGCTCGACAGCCTGCGGCTGTTCGCCCGGGAGGTGATGCCGACCTTTTGCAGCCGCGAGGATCTGAGCGGACCGGTTTCCGCCCCGACGCTGGCCGTGGGAGCGCGCTGATGCTGGTGGGAGCCGCCGACGTTGCGGCGCTTGCAGAGGCGGCGCCGGCCGTGCCGAGCTACTTCACGGAGCCGCTGGTGCTCGAGCAGGTAGTGCTGTTCCAGACCGTGCTGGAAATGCACAACCAGGCTCGGGAAGCGGTGCTGCCGCCGAGCCTGCATCCGACCAGCCCGCCAACGCTCTCGGTGCAGGCCTGGCAGGTGGCAGCCAGCCCCTGGGGCGCCTTCAGCATGGTGGTCACCCGGGTCTCCTGCCGTGGCGGCGTGCGGGCGCGCGGGTTCACCACGGCGGCCGCGGCTTCCACCGATGCGGCCGTCGAGGGGCTGAGGACCCAGCTCGGCTACCCGGCGCGGCTCGCCACGGTGAGGGTCCTTTCCAGCTACTCCAGGGCCGAGGTGACGGTGACCGAGGCGGACGGCGACAGCCTGGGGCTGGTCGCCATTGATCCGGTGCCGCTCGGTCCCGACGACGTGCAGTACACCAGCACGCTGAATCTGGCGCGCGTGCCCGAGGGGCTGCGCCTCGCCCAGGTGGAGTTCGACCTGGTCGAGCCTCGGCGGGTGGAGCGTCTGCAGGCACGTCTGACCGGGTTCCGGGCTGGCTGCTGGGGCAGCGAGCGTCTCGATCCGTACCATGTGGTGGCGGCGTCGGTGGCGGTCGGCACGGTCCGTTTTCCTCCGCTTCGGTTCCTCCAGCGCCCTGACGAGCTCGCGTTCACGGGTACCGAGACGATTGGCGGTGCACGTTGAGCCGGCTCGATGGCCGCGTTGCTCTGGTTACCGGCGCGGGTCGAGGCGTCGGTCGGGCCACGGCGCTGCTGCTGGCTCGGGAAGGGGCCAGGGTGGTGGTGAACGATCTCGACGCCGAGCCCGCCGATGCGGTGGCAGAGGCGATCGGGAACCAGGGTGGGGAAGCGATCGCTTGCGCCGGCGACGTCACTGCATCCGGATTTCCCGGGGAGCTGGTGCAGACGGCGCTGGCGGCGTTCGGCTCCCTCGACATCATCGTCAACAACGCCGGCTACGTCTGGAACGGCGCCATGCACAACCACAGCGACGAGCAGTGGCAGGCCATGCTCGACGTCCACGCCACCGCGCCGTTCCGGCTGCTGCGGGCTTTCGCGCCCTGGCTGCGGGAACAGGCGAGGCGCGAGACGGCCGAGTCGGGCTCGCCGCGCTGCCGCAAGGTGGTCAACGTTTCCTCGGTCTCCGGGACCCGGGGCGCGGCGACCCAGGTGGCCTATGCCAGCGCGAAGGCCGCAGTGCTCGGTCTGACCCGGACGCTGGCCCGGGAGTGGGGGCGCTACAACGTCTGCGTGAACTGCGTGGCGTTCGGACACATGGAGACCCGGCTGACCCAGCCCTACCGGGATGTGCCCCCGACCATCGAGGTGGCCGGCCGGGAGCACCGGGTCGGGCTGAGCGAGGCTCAGCTCGAGGAGGTCCGCAGCGCCACGCCGCTCGGCCGCGCCGGCTCGCCCGTGGACGGCGCCGGGGCGATCTATCTTTTCTGCATTCCCGAATCCGACTACGTGACCGGTGAGGTGCTCACGTGTTCGGGCGGGGCCTGACAACCGTGGAGACGTGAAACGATGAAAGTTGGACTGGCATTCGCAAGCAGCATCGCCATCGACGGTGCGGCGGCGCTGGAGATCTGTCGACGGGCCGAAGCGCTGGGCTTCGAATCGGTATGGGGCGGCGAGCATGTGATCATGCCGGATTCGATCGCATCGAAGTATCCCTACACGGCGGATGGCAAGATCCCCGCGGAGCCGGAGACACCGATCCCCGATCCGCTCATCTGGCTTGCGTTTGCGGCTGCGGCCGCGCCCAAGCTCAGGCTGGGGACCTGCATTCTTATCGTTCCCCAGCGCAACCCGCTGGTGCTTGCCAAGGAGCTCGCTACCCTCGATCAGCTCTCCGGTGGCCGGGTCGAGCTGGGTCTCGGCATCGGCTGGATGAAGGAGGAGTTCGATGCGCTCGGTATCGACTGGGCCCGGCGCGGTGCCAGAAACGACGAGTACATCGCCGCCATGCGCGCGCTGTGGGCCGGCCCGCATGCGGAGTTTCACGGGGATTTCGTCGACTTCGCGCCCGTGACCTGCAGCCCCCGCCCGGTCAATGGTGCCATTCCGGTGCTGGTCGGCGGGGACTCCGATGCCGCGATCCAGCGTGCGGTCCGCATCGCCGATGGTTACTTTCCGGGCGAGGGTGACGCCGAGCGCCTGGGCGCGTTGCTCGGCCGGGTGCGCAAGGCCGCGGAGGACGGCGGCCGGGATCCGGACTCGCTGGAGATCAACGCCATGTTCGGCACGCAGATGGCGGACCCGGCGGCCGGGCTCGAGCAGATGCGCGCGCTCGGCGTCGGCCGGATCATGGTGCCGGCCTTCTTCTTTGCCGGCCCCGGCGGTCTCGATCGCCTGAGTGAGTTCGCAGAGCGCGTGATCCCCTTGACCCGTTGAGGGGACCTCCGCTCAGCCGGACCGGGACGGAGGTAAGGAATGGAAACGCCAATCGCTCGACGTATTCGCGTGCTCGCAGCCGCGCTGCTCGTCTGGGGACTGGTCGCGCCGGCGGCGTCTGGCGCGGCGGCTGAATCGGAGCCGGATGCGGAGCCCGATCCGCCCGGCTTCGTGGTTGCCGTCCGCGAGGTGCCGCCATTCGCGATGCGGGACGCTGCCGGCAACTGGGAGGGACTGTCGGTCGATCTGTGGCAGGACGTGGCCGATCTGCTGGACATCGAGTTCAGCTGGCGGGAAGCGCCCCTCGAGGAGACGGTGGAGCTGCTGCGCCGGGGCGAGGTGGACCTGGCGATCGCTGCGGTCTCGGTCACCGGACCGCGCGAGCAGTTCCTCGACTTCTCGCACCCGTACTACGTGACCGGCCTGTCCCCGGCGTTCCGGGAGGGCGCCGGCAGCGCCTGGATTGCCACGCTGCGCAACTTCTTTTCCCTCGAGTTTCTGGGCGCGGTCGGTTCCCTCGCCGTCGTGCTGCTGGCGGCGGGCTTTGCGGTCTGGCTGTTCGAACGCAAAGCGAACGCCGAGCAGTTCGGGCACGGCAACGTCGGTCGCGGGCTCGGAGACGGGTTCTGGTGGTCGGCGGTGACGATGACGACCGTCGGCTACGGGGACAAGGCGCCGAGGACCCTGGGCGGTCGCATCGTCGCGCTGATCTGGATGTTCGTCAGCCTGATCATCATCGCCAGCTTCACCGCGTCGATTGCCGCGTCGTTGACGACCAACGAACTGGCCGAAAGCCTGGTCCGCGACCGGCCGATCTCGGAGCTCCGGGTCGGCGTGCTGGCGGCGTCGACGGCGGAGGAATACGCGCGCAACCGTGGATCGGTCGTTCAGACGTTCGACGCGCTGCCCGGCGCGCTGACCGCGCTGGAGAACGGTCGGGTGGATACCGTGATTCACGATGCGCCGATCCTCAAGCACGAAGTGCGGCGCTCCGGCCTCGAGCTGGTCGTTGCCGAGACCGTACTGGTGCGTGACGACTACGCGTTCGCGTTTCCTGAAGGCAGCCCGGAGCGGAGTCGAATCAACATCGCGTTGCTGTCGATTCTGTTCGAACCCGTCTGGCAGACTATCCAGGCCCGCTACCTCGGCGACGCCGGGCAGTGAGCCAGTTCCGCTACCGGGCTTTCATCAGCTACAGCCACGCGGATGCCGACCAGGCGGCCTGGTTGCAGCGACAGCTCGAGTCCTATCGGGTGCCGGCGCGAATTGCCCGGCGACTCGGGATGCGCAGCCTCGGCACGTTCTTCCGTGACCGGGACGAGCTGCCGGCTGGCAGCGACCTGTCGGACACCATCAGGCAGGCACTGTCGGGGTCCGAATTTCTGATCGTGATCTGCTCTCCAGCGGCACGCAGATCCGAGTGGGTGAACAGGGAGATCGCGGAATTCAGACGTCTGCGGGGCGGGCGTCATGTGCTCTGTGTGATCGCGGATGGGATCCCGCACGGTGCCTCGAGCGCTGAGACGGCTGAACAGGAGTGCTTCCCGCCGGCGCTCGAGTTCGAGGAAGAGCCGATTGCCGCCGATCTGCGCCCGGACGCGGATGGCCGGCGCCTGGCGAAACTCAAGATCGTGGCGGGATTGCTGGGCGTCGGTCTCGACGAGATCGTGCAGCGCGAAGCCCAGCGTCGCCAGCGGACCCTCCTCGCGGTCAGCGTTGCCTCGTTCACCGGCATGCTGGTGCTGGGCGGGCTGGCGCTGATTGCGCTGGACGCGCGTCAGGACGAACAGCTTCGGCGGGCGGAAGCGGAAGATCTGATCGAGTTC
>JBFISC010000204.1:0-6471 GCA_041608775.1 Pseudomonadales bacterium
CACCCGAACCCGTGCCCGAACCTGAGCCAGCGCCTGAACCCGAGCCAGCGCCTGAACCCGAGCCAGCGCCCGAACCCGAGCCGGCACCCGAACCCGAGCCAGCGCCCGAACCCGAGCCAGCGCCCGAACCAGAGCCGGCACCCGAACCCGAGCCAGCGCCCGAACCCGAGCCAGCGCCGGAACCAGAGCCGGACCCTGCGCCAGAACCCGATCCGGCCCCCGAGCCGGAACCGGAACCTGCCCCCGATCCTGTACCGGAGCCGGAGCTGCCCCCGCCGCCGGCCATCAACCTGCAGGCGACCGATGACACCGTCAATCCGGGCACCAGCACCCAGCTGACCTGGACGTCGAGCAACGCCGACACGTGCAGTGCCAACGGCGCGTGGACCGGACCGCGCCCAGTGTCCGGGACCGAAAGCAGCGGCAACCTGAGCGCGCAATCAACCTTCGCCCTCAACTGCAATGGCCCCGGCGGCAATGCCCTGGCCATGGTATCGGTAGCCGTGAACGGTACGGTTGCGCTGGAGTGGCTGGCGCCCTCGGAAAATGTCGATGGCAGTCCGTTGTCGGATCTGAACAGCTACCGCATCTACTACGGGGAGAGCAGCGGCAGCTACTCCGACTCGCTGACCATCGAAGCCCCCGCCAGCAGCCACTCGCTGACGCTGGCCTCCGGCACCTACCACTTCGTCATGACCGCGGTCGACGACGCTGGCAACGAGAGCGCTTACTCGAACGAGGTTGTCAGGATCGTCGATTGAGCGCGGCTAGGCAGCGGCCGGGCCGCGCTTCGCCGCCTCGATGCGGGCGAGGATGACGCCCATGATGTCCCGGTACAGGTCGCCTTTGCGGACCGCGTCCTCGTAGCCGGCGTCGATGCTCGGGTTGTCGTTGACCTCGATGACGTAGATGCGGTCCCCGACCTGCTTCAGGTCGACACCGTAGAGCCCGTTGCCGATCAGATTGGCTGCCTTCATGGCGACCTGCACCACGTCCTGAGGCGCGTCCTCCACCGCCAGCGTGTCGGCGGTGCCTTCCACCGTCGCACCGTTCGCGTCGCGCCGCACGATCTGCCAGTGCCGGCGCGCCATGTAGTACCTGCTCACGTAGATGGGGCGCCGATCGATCACCCCCACCCGCCAGTCGTACTCGGTCGGGACGAATTCCTGCGCCACGATCAGCTCGGACTGGGCCAGGGCTTCCCGCACCCGGTCACGCAGGTCCTCCTCACGATCGACCTTGGTGACGCCGGCCGAGAAGCTCGAGTCCGGCAGTTTCAGCACCACGGGTATGCCGAGGGTCGGCACGATGTCGTCGACGTTGCCGGCATGGACGATCATGGTCTTCGGACTCGGCACCTTGTGACGGGCCAGCAGCTCGGCCAGATAGACCTTGTTGGTGCACTTCAGGATCGAGTCGGGATCGTCGATCACGACCAGCCCTTCCGCTTGGGCCCGCCGCGCCATCCGGAAGGTGTGGTGATTGACCGATGTGGTTTCCCGGATGAACAGCGCGTCGAACTCCGCGAGACGCCCGGCGTCTTCCCGGGTGATTCGCTCCACCCCCATGTCCAACGCCTCCGCGGCCGCCTCGAAGCGCGACAGAGCGCGCTTGTTGGAAGGCGGCATCGGGTCCTTCGGGTCTTCGAGAATCGCCAGGTCGTAGCGCGACTGCGGCTTTCTCCGCGCCCGCCGCCGTTTCACGGAGAAATACTCGGAGGCCGCCTGCAGCACGAAGTCGTGCTGGGCCGGCGACAGATCGTTCGCCCCGAGCGTGCGAATGTGCCGCAGCTGCCACTCGCCCCCCTTGTGGACGAAGCCGACCCGCAGCAACGGCGCCTCGAACAGGCTGTAGAGGCTCCAGGCCAGGTTGTCGAAACCAACCACCTCGGTGCGGCCGAACAGAACGTCGAGGGAGAACTGCGAACCTTCCTGTCCCTTCAGGGTCTTCTGGATGGCGTCTTCCAGCTCCTCGGACAACAGCCTGGCCACCGACGTGGTGCGCGTATCCTGGATCGTCGCCAGGCTCGGAATAGGGTGATGCCCCCGCGCCGCGGCGAGCAGGGAAACGTAGTAGCCCGCGCTCTGGTACTTGTAGGAGCGGCAGAGATTGAAGACTTTGGCCGCCCGGTTGTCGAAGTACCGGGAATCGGTCAGGTAAGTGCGCGCCGAGATGACCGCTACCCCGGGAATTTCCAGGGGCCAGTCCTTGAGGTCGTTGACCACCAGCAGGATGTTCATGGCAGGAGCCTAGTGCACTAGTAGCCGATCGCGCCTCCGTCCGGATCTCTGAGATCCACGCCGCCTTCGAGCACGCCGTCGTCGGCCACGACGATCACCTCCGCCGCGCCCTGCTTGCTTCGCGATTCGAGGGGATGGCCCATGGAGCGCAACCCGTTCAGGGAATCCAGGGAAAACGCCTGTTCTTCATAATACAGCGTATCGGGCAACCACTGGTGGTGAACCCGACCCGCATCCACGGCGGTCTGAGCGCTCATACCGTGGTCGACCACGTTGAGAATCGTCTGCAGCACGGTATTGATGATGGTGCGCCCGCCCGGCGTGCCGGTCACCATGAACAGCTCGCCGTCCCGGGCCAGGATGGTGGGCGACATGCTGGACAGCATGCGTTTGCCCGGCTCCGCCAGGTTCGCCGGGGTCCCGATCAGACCCTGGTCGTTGGTGAGTCCGGGGCCGGCGTTGAAGTCCCCCATCTCGTTGTTGAGGAGAAATCCACCTCCGGGCACCACGATGCCCGAGCCGTAGCCCCATTCCAGCGTATACGTGAGGGCCACCGCGTTGCGATCGCGGTCCACCACCGAGAAATGCGTCGTCTCTTCGCTCTCCACCGGCCAGTCGAACTCGTTCGGCCGGGATACCGACGCCTGCTCGAGATCGATGCTCCGGCGCAGGTCGTCCGCATAGGCCTTCGAGGTGAGCCGGGCAACCGGAAGGTCGGGGTTGAAGTCCGGATCACCCAGATATCGCGCTCGATCCGCATAGGCGCGGCGCATGGTCTCGGCCATGCGATGCAGGGTCGCCCGGGTGCCGAAGCCGAGGCGCGCCAGATCGTAACCTTCGAGGATGTTGAGCATCTCGATGAGGATCGTGCCCCCGGAGCTCGGCGGCGGCATGGAGAGCACCTCGTAGCCGCGATAGCTGCCACGCACGGGCTCGCGCCGCTGCGGCGTGTACCCGGCCAGGTCTTCCAGGGTGATCAGACCACCGCCGCGCTGCATTTCGGCGACGATGAGCTCCGCGGTGCGGCCGCGATAGAACCCCTCCGGGCCCTGATCCGCGATGCGCTCTAGAGCCGCCGCCAGGTCGGCCTGCACCAGCAGCGCTCCGGGCTCGAAAGGCTCCCCGTCGCGGCTGAACTGGGCCACGGAAGCCGGGTACTTGCGCATCCTCGGTAGCGCCCGCTGCAGCGACGCCGCCAGCCCGTGGCTGACCGCGAAGCCGTCCCGGGCCAGCGTGATCGCCGGCTCCACCAGCCGCCGCCAGGGCAGCTTGCCTTCGTCCTGCCACGCCATGTGCAGGCCCGCCACCGTGCCCGGAACCCCCACGGAGAGGTGGCTCATGTGGTGCCGCTGAAAGCTGTACTCGCCGTCCTGCAGCCACATCTCCGGATGGGAGCCGGTCGGTCCCGTCTCGCGGAAGTCGTAGGCAACCGGTTTCCCCTTGGCGGGCCGATAGACGAGAAAGCCGCCGCCGCCGATGTTGCCGGCGGTAGGGTGAGTGACCGCCAGGGCGAAGGCCGTGGCGACGGCCGCGTCCACCGCGCTGCCGCCCTCCTTGAGCACCGCGACACCGATGGCGGAGGCCAGGTGATTCTGCGACACCACCATGCCCTCGCTGGCGCGCACCGGAGCATTGGCGGGATGGGCGGGGACCGGGGCGACGGCCAGAAACAACAGGATGATGACGCAGGCGGAATACCGGGCAGGGGCTGGATGCACGCGAACCTCAGAGCTGGGCAGGACGCCCAATGGTCCTCAAGCTACGGGGCGTTTGCAATGGCGCGTGCGGTGCGCGGCGTCAGCGGGCCGCCGCTGCAGATTCATCCGCCGTCATTCCCCCAAGGACGGTCCGGGGGCAACCGCACCCGGACCACGTCGTCGGCCCAGCGCCGGCACGCCGAGTGGACGGCGTAGCCGCCGAACACGAGGCGTTTGCCCTCGTTGTGCCAGTAGCACTGAACCATCAGCTCGCGGGCTACGCTGCGCTGGGCCTGCTGCAGCGGCGTGCCGCCGTCGGAGGCACAGCCGCCGAACATGGCCAGTATGGCGGCGGTCAGGAGTGTCCGGGTGATGCGGGGCGCTGCGGCGGCGCGGGGCGCTGTGGCAAGAAGCGCGGCGGCAGTGCCAAGGGAACGTCTGGATCCGATCATGATTGTGCATCCTGCTCGACCCACCTCCCAGTGTGCCACTTTCCAAGTGCAACCCCCATGCCATCCGATCGAATCGAACACGCCTTTATAAATCAGGGGGTTGGAAAGAGCATCAGAGCGCGTCGGCCGGCTCGAGCGGGGGCCGCGCACCGCCCCGGTGCGCCCGCAGGCTCGGCGCGCATCGCCGGGAACCACTGCGGGCAGTACACTCTCGGCGCCGACCACCTTCATTGAAACCACCAACGCTGCGGGAGCCGCGTGTGAGCACCGGAACCGACTGGTATGACTATCTCCTCGACACCCTCGAAGCCGAGGAAAGCCACGAGCCGATTTTCAACGCCGCGCCGCTCGCAGCCCCGACCGTGGATGCGGCCACCATCCGGCATTACTTCGGCAGCGGCCTCTACCCTTACCGGGAGCGGTACGGGATCAAGGCCTACTACCGGGAGAAGCTGGCTCTGCAGATCGAGATGGTCAAGCTGCAGAACTGGGTCAAGGAATCCGGTCGTAAGGTGGTGCTGCTGTTCGAGGGCCGGGACGCGGCCGGCAAAGGCAGCACGATCAAGCGTCTCATGGAAAACCTCAACCCGCGCGGTGCCAGGGTGGTGGCACTGGAGAAACCGACGGACGTGGAGCGCGGTCAGTGGTATTTCCAGCGTTACACCGATCATCTGCCCTCATCGGGCGAAATGGTGTTCTTCGACCGCTCCTGGTACAACCGCGCCGGTGTTGAACGGGTAATGGGTTTCTGCACCGAGCAGGAGTACTGGGAGTTCACCCGCCAGGCGCCGATCTTCGAGAAAATGCTGGTCGCAAGCGGCATCGACCTGATCAAGATCTACCTGTCGGTGAGCCGCGAGGAGCAGGCCCGCCGCTTCCGTGAGCGCCAGACCAACCCGCTCAAGCAGTGGAAGCTGTCTCCGGTGGATCTGGAGGCCCAGCGCAAGTGGGACGCCTATACCAGCGCCAAGGAGTCCACTTTTCAGCTCACCGACAGCGAGGAAGCGCCGTGGATCATCGTCAAGGCCGAGGACAAGCTGCGCGCCCGACTGAACACCATGCGTCTGGTGTTGAGCCGTTTCGACTACACCGGCCGAGATACGGAAGCTGCCCTGCCGCCGGACCCACTGATCGTCGCGCCGGCGCGCGTGGTGTTCGGTGGCGCTACGGAGGAACCATGACCTCGGGTTTCGCTGCAACCGTTCGCGTCGAGCGGGTATCTATCCCGGAGTAACGGCAGAAAACAGGACTCCAGCCATGGATCTGGTTCCCATAGTCATGTTCCTCGTGATCGGTCTGGTGCTGTGCACGTTCTTCTACTTCCGCCACCGGACCCGCCAGGCGGTGCAGCAGACCGTGCGCACCGCCATCGAACGCGGCCAGGAGTTGACGCCGGAAGTCCTCGAGGCGGTCAGCGGGGAGCTGGCCGGCGGCTTCCGCGATCTGCGCAGGGGCGTGATCTGGCTGGCACTTGCCGCCGGGTTCGGAACGCTCGCGCTGGTCATCGACGAGCCCGATGCGCTGGGCGTGGCCGCGCTCCCGCTGATGCTCGGCATCGCCTACCTGGCGCTCTGGCGGTTCAATCCCGGCAGGAAGGGTTGAGCCCGCCCGACGGTGCAGCCGAGCGACGAAACGCTGGCGGCCCAGGCGGCCAAGCTCGGCGACAGCGATGCCTTCGAGACCCTCATGCGGCGTCACGAAAAGCGCATATTCCACCTGCTGCAACGGCTCACCCGCGATCGGGCCATTGCCGAGGAGCTCTGCCAGGACACGTTCCTGCGGGCCTGGCGCAAGCTCGGCAGCTTCGAGGGCCGGGGCGCATTCGCCGGCTGGCTGTCGAAGCTGGCGTACAACGTGTTCCTGCAGCACGTGCGGCGACGGCCCCGGCCGGCGCGATCCCTGGATGATCCCCAGCAGGCGGGAGCCGCGGATACGGCCCTGGTCGGGCCGGGCATGGCGCTGGAGAGCCCGGACCTGGACCGCCTGCTGGCGGCGGTCGCGCCGCCGGAGCGTGACCTGCTGATCCTCACCTACGCGGCGGGATTGAGTGCCAGCGAGATCGCGGCCATGCTGGGCACTTCG
>JBFISC010000205.1:0-6363 GCA_041608775.1 Pseudomonadales bacterium
CGCTGGCGCTGACCGCGCTCGGATGAGCGTCGCCGGTCGGTTTGCCTTATGCAGATGGTGCCGGTAGCGTCACCGGCATACACCGTCAACGCAGAACGGAGGATCGGGCCCGGATGTCGCGCGAACTGTTGAGCCTCACGGCCATGGAGCTGCTGGAAAGCTTCCGCTCGCGGGCGGTGTCGCCGGTCGAGGCGGCCCGGGCGCTGCTCGAGCAGATTGATCGGCTGAACGGGACGCTCAACGCCTTCTGCCTGGTGGATGCGGAAACGACCCTGAAGCTTGCGGCGGAGTCCGAGCGGCGCTATCTCGACGGCAACCCCCTGGGTCCCGTGGACGGCGTGCCGGTCGCGGTCAAGGACGTCTACCTGACCCCGATGTGGCCTACCCTGAGGGGCTCAAAGGTGGTGGACCCGGCTCCGACCCTCGGCAAAGATTCGCCGGAAACCCGGACCCTGGCGCGCCATGGTTACGTGCCGCTGGGAAAGACCACCACGCCCGAGTTCGGCTGGAAGGGCGTTACCGACAGCCCGCTTTGCGGCGTCTCGCGAAACCCGTGGAACCCGGACAAGACCCCGGGCGGGTCGAGCGGCGGCAGCGGCGCCGCCGTGGCCGCCGGGATGGCGCCCCTCGCACTCGGAACCGACGCCGGCGGGTCGATCCGTATTCCTGCCGGATTCTGCGGCGTGGTCGGCCATAAGCCCACCTTCGGCGAGGTGCCCCACGGGCCGGTGAGCCCGTTCGGCACGCTGGCTCACGGCGGGCCGATGGCCTGGACGGTGGCAGACTGCGCGCTGCTCATGAACGTGCTCACCGAGCCGGATGCCCGGGATGCCCAGGCCGCGCCGCGCCGGGGGGTAGACTACCTCGCAGAGCTCGACGGCGGGGTTGCCGACCTGAAGGTGGCGTTCAGCCCCACCCTCGGCTACGTCGACGTGAGCGCCGAGGTTGCGGAGTGCGTGGCGCGCGCGGTGAAGGTGTTCGAGGATCTCGGCGCGCACGTGGTGGAGACCGATCCGGGCTTTGCCGACCCGTTGGCCGCGTTCGGGCACCTGTTTTACGGCGGCGCTGCGAACGCGCTGCGCGACTACGGGCCGAAGAAACGCGCGCTGATGGACCCGCAGCTGGTTGCGGTGGCGGAGAAAGCGGCGCAGCGATCCATGCTCGACTTCCTGGAGGCCGTCAATGAGCGGGTCGCGATCAGCAGCCGGATGGCGGTGTTTCACGAGCGCTATGACCTGCTGATCACGCCGACGCTGCCGCTTACGGCGTTCACCGCCGGTCGCGAGGTGCCCGAGGACTGGCACAGCACGCGCTGGCCGACCTGGACCCCCTTCACCTACCCGTTCAACATGACCGGACAGCCGGCGCTCTCCGTCCCCTGCGGATTCGATTCCGCCGGTCTGCCCGTCGGCCTGCAGATCGTCGGCGGGCGCTTCCGCGACGAGATCGTGCTGCGGGCCGGGCACGCCTACCAGCAGGCGGCGCCGTTGACCGACCGCCGTCCGCATCTGTTCGACCCCGATTGACTGGAGTTTCCCATGGCAGTGAGCAGTCTGGACATCGACTTCTACGAGTCCGAGGACCCGATCTGGAACCCGGCGCTGATGGCCATGCCGGTGCCCGGAATCCGCAAGATGGTGAACCTCGCGGCCACCATGAACGATGTCATTCATCTGTCCATCGGTCAGCCCGACCTGGCGGCTCCGGCGCACGTGGTGCAGGCAACGATCGACGCGCTGCAGGCGGGGCAGACCGGCTACACCATGGACGCCGGACTGCCCGAACTGCTGGACGCGCTGGCCGACTACTACAGTCAACGCTACGGCAGGCCGCTGCAGCCGGAGAACATCATCGTCACCACCGGCGCGACGGAGGCCGTGTACCTTGCGCTCACGGCCACCTCGGCCCCGGGCCGCGAGTTCATCGTTCCTGACCCGTCCTTCATGCTGTATGCCCCGCTGATCCGGATGAACGGCGGCAGCGTGAAGTCCATTCCGCTGCGTCCGGAGAACGGCTACCAGCTCGACCCGCAGGAAGTGATCGACGCCATCGACTTCAACACCTACGGCATCGTTCTGAACTCGCCAAGCAATCCCACCGGCACGCTGTACCCGCGGGAAACCATCGAGGCCATCGTCGAGGAAGCCGCGTACCGTGGGGTCGCGGTGATCAGCGACGAGGTCTACGACCATCTGGTGTACGACAACCAGGAGTACCCCAGCGTGCTGTCGTGCTGCAGCGACCTGGACCACGTCATGGTGGTCTCGAGCTTTTCCAAGACCTTCAGCATGGCCGGTATGCGCGTCGGCTGGCTGATCTCCAGTCAGGGCCACATCAAGAAGCTGCGCCGCTACCACATGTTCACAACCACGGTGGCGAACACGCCGTGTCAGTGGGCGGGGGTGGCGGCACTCCGCGGCGGGCGCGGCTTCATCGACGAGATGCTCTCCGAGTACACGCGGCGGCGGAACCGGCTGGTGGAGCTGGTGGAAGCCGCTCCCCATCTCACCGGCTACGTGCCGGAGGGGGCCTTCTACATGTTCCCGTCGCTGCCGGAGGGCGTGAACGGCAGCAACGTGGCCCTGCGGATGCTGCGTGAGATCGGGGTCTGCACCATCGCCGGCGACACCTTCGGCGACGCCATGACCAACGCCCTGCGGATCAGCTACTCGACGTCCATCGATCAGATCGAGCAGGCCTTCGAGCGGATGATTCCCTGGCTGGAGCGTCAGGACTTCGGCTGAGGGTCCTGGCGCCCCGCTGCCGCGCGCTGGGGGTGGGGCTCACGGACCCCGGCGGTCAGCACCAGGCGCATCGCGTCCTCCACCGGGATGTCCAGCGGTGTCACCCGTTCCTGGGGCAGCAGCACCATGAACCCGCCGATCTGGTAGCTCATGGGCAGGTATACGGCGAGGCGCTCCCCGTCCGGCAGGCGGAAGCGGGGGTTGGTGACGAAGCCGATGAGCTGGCAGGAATCGGTGAGCGTCACCAGCACCACCCGTGACAGATCGTCGGTGGACCGGTGCCCCAGGTACGAGAAGAAATCCTGCAGCGCGCTGTAGACGCTCTTCACCACGGGTATCTGGTTGAGAATGCCGGAACCGAGGTTGATGACCCGCTCGAACAGGAAGAAATGCATGAGCGCGCCGAACGCAGCGATCAGCAGCACCGCCAGGAGCAGGCCGCCGCCCGGGAAGTAGATCTCCGCTGGCACGAGCTGGCGCAGCAGCCGCTCGGTGTTCACCACCACCCAGTACAGGGCGTAGACGGTGACCGTGAGTGGCAGCAGGGTGGCCAGGCCCTTCCAGAATATGGCGCGTAGACTCTTCATGAGCGCGTGGATTATGCCGCTTCGGGGTGTGGCGTGGCCATGACTCGGAGGCGGGGTTGGATTACCGTTGAGCTTGCCGCGATCCATACCGGGCCTCGTGCGCCTCCGCTGCCGGGCGATCTGTTCGGATCGGCTGCACGCGGCGCGTTGCCGCTACAGGAGAACGACCATGGACAACGTCTACAAGACCACCGAAATCGTCGGCTCTTCCAGTGAAGGGGTCGAGCAGGCCGTGCGCCGGGCCATCGATAAGGCCAGCGCCTCGTTGCGGCACATGCGCTGGTTCGAGGTGGGAGAAATCCGCGGGCACATCGAGGACGGCGCGATTGCCCACTGGCAGGTGACGGTCAAGGTCGGCTTCACCATGGAGTGAGCCGCGCTCAGGTTCCGGCCGTGGGTGCGAGCCGTGCCGCCCTCAGCGCGGTTCGACGGACCTTGCCGGCATCGTCGCGGAGCGGCTCGTCGACGAACTCCAGCGTGCGCGGAATCTTGTAGCGCACCAGTCGCCCCGCCAGGTGTGCCAGCAGGGCCTGCTCGTCGACGCCGCCGGGCGCGTCGACGATGCCGTGGACCGAGTTCCCCAGGTCCTCGTGGGGCAGGCCGATCACCGCGGAGGAGCGCACGCCGGGGAAGGCGTCGATGGCGGCTTCCACCTCGGCCGGGTAGATGTTCGCACCCCCGGACAGAATCATGTCGGTGCGCCGGTCGGAGAGGTAGAGGTAGCCGTCCTCGTCCAGATAGCCCATGTCGCCCAGGCTTTCCCAGCCGCCGTCGATGGCCCGCGGCTCGGCCCCGAGGTAGTGATAGGTAGTGCCGGGGCCGGCCTTCGGCCGCATGAACACCTCGCCGACCTCGCCAGCGGGCAGGGTGCTGCCGTCCTCGGCGACGATCTTCATCTCGCAGTGGGCGCCCGGCCGGCCCACGGAACCCCGGTGGGCCAGCCACTCGGGGCCGCTGATCACCGTGGATCCCTGTCCTTCGGTGCCGCCGTAGAGCTCCCAGATCACCTCGGCGCCCAGCCAGTCGATGTACGCCCGCTTGAGCCACTCCGGGCACGGGGCGGCCAGGTGCCAGATACAGCGCAGCGACGACAGGTCGAAGCCGGACCTCACCGCATCGGGCAGATTCCAGATGCGCTGCATCATGGTCGGTACCAGGTACACGGTGTCCACCCGTTGCCGTTCGATCAGCGCCAGCGTGTTCTCGGCGTCGAAGCGCGTCGTCACGGTAACCCGGTTGCCTTTGAACAGCGCGATCATCGCCCACATGAACGGCCCGTTGTGGTAGAGCGGACCGGGGATCAGCACCGAGCCGGAATTACCGAAGTTCATGTGCTCACCGTGAGGATCCCAGCGGGCCGGCGTGTGCGACACGATCAGCTTCGGCCGCCCGGTGCTGCCGCCGGAGGTCATGGCCTTGAAGTAGGTGGCGGTGCGCTCCGAGAGCGGGCCGTCGTCGATGCCGGCCCCCGGCGTGAACGCCACCGGCACGGTGACCACGTCTGGATGGCTGCCGTCGGCCACGCCGACCACCAGCTTCGGCGAGCCGACCTCGATGATCGCATCCCGTTCCAGCCGCGGCAGCCTGGCGGAGATCGGCTGAGGGGTGGCGCCGAGCTTCCAGGTGGCGAACACGGACTCGAAGAACTCGATGCCGTTGGGGAGGGCGATGGTGACGAAGTCGTCGACGCCGACGCCGAGCTCGGCATAGGCCCGCGCCAGCCGGTTGCTGCGGCGATCCAGCTCCGCCCAGGTGACCACCTGGTCCTCGTGGATGACGGCCGGCGAGTCGCCCTGGCGTTCCGACCAGTAGCTGAGAATGCGCGACAGGGGGATCTCGGCCATGGTTCGCCCGGCGTTGCCTTCGAGGAGCAGAGTCAATCATCCCCGCGCCCGGAGTTCCAGATGGGCGCTTCGGTCCGCGATCAGGCGCAAGGCTGGCGCCGTTGCATAAATCCGGAATCTGGGAGATTCTTTCAAGGGACCGTGGTGTTTAAGGGGCACGCGGTCGAGGATGGGCGGACGCATACCGTCCCTCCGCTTTGTCAATTTGGGAGGGGATACAGCATGAACCATCGATGTTCCGTCGTGCTCCTGTGTGCGGGCGCGGTGCTCACTTTCTCTGCTTACGGCGCCGAATCCCGGGAAGGGCGGCGGATCGAAGAGGTCGTGGTGACCGCGGAAAAGCGTGAGGCGACGGTCTCGGATACGTCCATCTCGATCACGGCCCTAGGTGAGGCGATGATTGAGGATTTCGGGCTGCAGAGCGCCGACGATCTCGTCGACTTCATTCCGGCCACGACGCGGGATTCCTACGATATCCGGATTCGCGGCGTCGGGCGCAATTTCCGCGCGCTGGGCGGAGATCCGGGCGTGGCGACCTATTACAACGGCGTCTATTCCGAGGACTTCGGCATCGCCGCTTCGGAGAACGGGCTCTACGACGTGGCCCGCATCGAGGTCCTGCGCGGTCCCCAGGGAACGCTGTACGGCCGGAACTCCATCGGCGGCGCGCTCAACTACATCACCAACGAACCGACCTACGAATGGGAGGGCGAGGTGCGGGCGATGCTCGGCAACCTGGATACCCAGGAGTTCTACGGGATCCTCTCCGGTCCGCTGATCAAGGACCGGCTGGCTGCCCGGATCGTGGCGCTGGAACGGGATCGCGACGGATCCATCGATGGCGACAACGGCTCCGAGGACATCAACACGATCAACGACCAGAACATTTCGGTCGCGTTGAACTGGAAGATCGCCGACAACTGGGAAGCCAACGTGCGCTGGAACGACCGGGAGTCCGACCGGATCATCGGCCGCCAGGTGCTGGTGGACCTCGGCCCGCTCGGACAGCGGGGCATGATCGACAACGGCACTTTCGCCTACGGGATCCGGCCGGTTCCGGCGGGGACTCCGGGCGCGCTGTCGTTCACCCATCCGGTGACCGGAGCTTCGGTATTCGGGGCGAACATACGCCCCGGCGCCGACACTGCCGCCTCAGCGCGCCCGAACAGCTTCTTCGGCGTGACCGGC
>JBFISC010000206.1:0-6349 GCA_041608775.1 Pseudomonadales bacterium
ACGCCGGCCTGTCCGAGACGGCACTGCACTACATCGGTGGGATCATCAAGCACGCCAAGGCCATCAACGCCTTCGCCAACGGCTCCACCAACAGCTACAAGCGGCTGGTGCCGGGCTTCGAGGCGCCAGTGCTGCTCGCCTACTCGGCGCGCAACCGCTCGGCGTCCATCCGGGTGCCCTACATTCAGGGCGGCAACCCCCGCGCCTACCGGGTGGAAGTCCGTTTCCCTGACAGCACCGGCAACCCGTATCTGACCTTCGCCGCGATGCTGATGGCCGGCCTGGACGGGATCCAGAACGAGATCCATCCCGGCGACTCGCTGGACAAGGATCTTTACGACCTGCCGCCGGAAGAGCTCAAAGACATCCCCACCGTGGCCCACTCCCTCGAGGAAGCCCTGAACGCCCTCGACCAGGATCGCGAGTTCCTGAAGGCCGGCGGGGTGTTCACCGATGGCGCCATCGACGGCTACCTCGCGCTGAAGCACGAGGAGGTGGACTACCTGCGGATGCTGACGCATCCGGCTGAGTTCGAGATGTACTACAGCGTCTGAGCCATCGCTCGCCGGCAGGTACGCCAAACCGCGCCTGCCGGCCACGCCGCGACGGCCCCAGTTCGTTTACGAATTGGGGCTTTTTTTCGCATTCCCGTTGTCCAACTGCTGGTCTAATGGCGACTGTATGTGGCTATCGAAACTGCACGTCCCAATGGAAGCACCCTCATGAAAGCCTATCTGCCGCTACCCTGCCTGCTCGCCGTCGTCGTCATCGCCGGGCTCGCCGCCCCGGACGCCTCAGCCGCCACCAAGATCTACCGAACGGTGGACGAGGACGGCAACGTGGTGTTCACCGACGTGCCGCCCCGGGAGGCCGGGCAGGAAGACGCCGTGGACGTGGAGACCCCCAACTCGTTCACGCCGCCACCCGTCGAGAGCAACAGGAAGACGGTGGCGGAGTGGCTCGGCAACGACGGCGAGTCTGCGCCCGAGGACGGCGAAGAAGCGGCTGCGACCAGTTACCGCTCTCTCCAGGTCGCTTCGCCGGCCAACGACGAGGGCATTCGCGAGAACGCGGGCAACGTGACCGTCACGGCGGCCATCGAACCGGAGCTGGCCGACGGCCATGTCATGCAGGTCTATCTGGATGGCACCCTGCTGCAGAGCGGCCACGCGACGTCGTTCCAGCTCACCAGCCTCGACCGCGGCACCCACAACCTGCAGCTGCGGGTGGTGGACGCCAGTGGCAACACGCTGATCACCAGCAAGCCGACGGTGTTCCACCTGCAGCGACGGTCGGTGATCCTGCAGCCGAACCGGCGCGCGTCCAACTAATCGTCCCGGTTCCGAGGTCTCCGCATCAGCGCGATGACGGGCGGGGGCCGATCGCGCCAACGCGACAACGCCCATTGACCCGCCGACCGCTTCGCACTATTTTGGTGCAAAGCGCTGAGCCAAGGTGATGCGCGGTGCCCGGACGCGGGCACGGGCACGATCCGACAAACGTCCCAACGCGCAACTAACCAATTGATTCCAAAAGCCTTCAGCCGTGACGGCCGGCAGCCACGCCGGACCCGGCAGGGGCGGTCCAGGGTCGTTCACGAATTGGACCGCTTCTTGCTCCGTCACAACGACCGCCGGCGGTTACTGAACATTGCGCATGACCACACTGAACAAGGTGGACGTCCTCGACTACCTGAGCACCGCAGTCATGGTGCTCACCGACGAGCTCCGCGTCTGCTACCTGAACTCCGCCGCCGAGGCGCTGCTCGGGTCCAGCGAGGGCCGCTGCACCGGTGCCCTGGTCACCGAGCTGCTCAGCCCCGAGAACGACGAGCTGTTCGAAGGCTTCGAGGACGTGGCGGCCACCACCCAATCCATCACCCGTCGCGGCAGCCGCTTCCGCACCCGCGACGGCAGTGAGGTGACGGCAGACCTGACCATCTCCCTGGAACAGAACAGCGGCCACCTGATCGTAGAGCTCCAGCCCATCAACCGGCTGATCCGGATCAACCGTGACGACCACGCGGTCTTCTCCCAGGCAACGACCCGCGCGCTGGTCCGTGGGCTCGCCCACGAGATAAAGAACCCCCTCGGCGGCGTGCGAGGCGCGGCCCAGCTGCTGGAACGCGAACTCGACAGCGACCGGCTCAAGGAATACACGCAGGTGATCATAGACGAGGCCGATCGCTTGAAGGCCCTCGTCGACCGCATGCTCGGGCCGAACCGGGAACCCGACAAGCAGCCCGTGAACGTTCACGCCGTGATCGAGCACGTGGTGCGCCTGATCGACGCGGAGCGGGTCGGCAGCATCACCTTCAGCCGCGACTACGACCCCAGCCTGCCGGACGTGCACGCCGACGAGGCGCAGCTGATCCAGGCGATTCTGAACATCGTCGCGAACGCGGCCGAGGCCACGGCCGGTCGGCCGAATCCCACCATCAGCATCCGCACCCGGATCATGCGCCAGTTCACCATCGGCGCCCGGTTGCACCGCATCGTCCTGCAGATCGACATCACCGACAACGGACCGGGAATTCCTGAAGACATGCTGGAGCGAATGTACTTCCCCATGATCAGCGGCCGAGCCGAGGGCACCGGTCTGGGGCTCGCCATCACTCAGACCATCATCGGCCAGCACGGCGGCATCATCGAATGCGACAGCCGGCCGGGCCGAACCTGTTTCTCCGTGTTCCTGCCGATCGAGGGCCAACCCCATGAGTAATCGCGTCTGGGTCGTGGACGACGACCGCTCGATCCGCTGGGTGCTGGAGCGTGCCATGTCCCAGGCCGGCATCGCGATCACCGCCTTCGCCTCGGCGGACCACGCCTTGCACCACCTGGACGATGAGCGTCCCATCGCCGTGATCACCGACGTCCGCATGCCCGGCATGGACGGCATGGAATTCATCGATCGCATCCACGACGCCTACCCCGACCTTCCGGTCATCGTGATGACCGCCCACTCGGACCTGGACAGCGCCATCAACGCCTACCAGAGCGGAGCTTTCGAGTACCTACCGAAACCCTTCGACGTGGACGAGGCGATCGCCATCGTGCGCCGGGCAATCACCTTCGCCGAAGAAACCAAAGCGCCACCGCCACCGCCGCCGGAGCCGGAGGCCGCCCAGGAGATCATCGGCCAGGCGCCGGCGATGCAGGAGGTGTTCCGCGCCATCGGCCGGCTCGCCAACTCCAACGTGACGGTGCTGATCCGAGGTGCTTCCGGCTCGGGCAAGGAGCTGGTGGCACGGGCGCTGCACCGCCACAGCCCCCGCGCGGACGGCAACTTCGTCGCGCTCAACATGGCGGCAATTCCGCGCGAGCTGGTGGAGTCGGAGTTGTTCGGCCACGAGAAGGGCGCCTTCACCGGAGCCAACGCCCAGCGCGTGGGTCGGTTCGAGCAGGCCAACGGCGGGACGCTGTTCCTGGATGAGATCGGTGACATGCCGCCGGACACCCAGACCCGGCTGCTGCGGGTGCTGTCCAACGGCGAGTTCTACCGGGTCGGCGGGCATTCACCCATCAAGGTGGACGTCCGCATCATCGCCGCAACCCATCAGGATCTGGAGGAGCGCGTCAACGACGGCACCTTCCGCGAAGACCTGTTCCATCGGCTGAACGTGATCAGCGTGCACGTGCCCACCCTGGCGGAGCGCAAGTCCGACATCCCGCTGCTGGCCCGCCACTTCCTCGACAAGGCTGCCGAGGAGCTGGGCGGCGAAGCGAAGATCATCCGCCCGGAAACCCGCGACTACCTCATCTCTCTGCCCTGGCCTGGCAACGTCCGGCAGCTCGAGAACACCTGCCGCTGGCTGACGGTGATGGCCTCCGGCCGGGAGATCCACATCGACGACCTGCCTCCAGAGCTGCGCGCCGACAGCGGCGCCGCGAGCACCGGAACCGGTGGCAACTGGGAGGAGTCGCTGGAGCGCTGGGCCGACGAGACGCTTTCCCAGCCGGCCCACGCCCCCCTGCTCGACGTGGCGGTGCCGCGGTTCGAGCGCATCATGATCCGCGCCGCGCTCAAGCACACCGGCGGGCGCAAACGCGACGCCGCCGAGCTGCTGGGCTGGGGCCGCAATACCCTGACGCGCAAGATCGCCGAGCTGGAAATGACCGACGTCTGACGGCCCGTTGTCCGGCATGTCGCGCGGCCGCCTGCTCATAGCAGTACACTGATCGCGGGGAAAACCTGGGAGACGGGCGATGAGCAAGATTCCACGAGACCAGAACGACGACTACACCCGCGAGGCAGCCACCGAGCGGCAAAGGTTCATAGAGAACCAGACCGGCGCGAAGCTCGAACACGTCAGTAGTTACTCGTTCGACCCCGGCGTGCTCACCGGCAACATCGAGCACTTCACCGGCGTCGTGCAGATGCCGATTGGCTTTGCGGGACCGCTGCGGGTGAACGGCGAGCACGCCAGCGGCGAGTTCTACGTGCCGCTCGCTACCACCGAAGGCACCCTGGTCGCGAGCTACAACCGCGGCATGAGGCTGACGCGGGAGGCCGGCGGGATCACCACCACCGTGGTCGACGACGCCATGCAGCGGGCGCCGGTGTTCAAGTTCGGCGACGCCCGCCAGGCGAGAGACTTCGGCGCCTGGGTGACGGAGCATTTCAGCGAGATCAAGGCCGCCGCCGAGACCACGACCAGGAGCGGCAAGCTCCGTGACATCGAGCAGTATCCGGCGAGCCGGATGATGTACCTGCGCTTCAACTACACCACCGGCGACGCCGGCGGCCAGAACATGGTGGGCAAGGCCACGCTGGCCGCCTGCCACTGGATCGCCGCGAACCACGGCGAGGGTACCTACACGCTGTCCGGCAACATGGACACCGACAAGAAGCACTCCGCGGTCAACGCCATGCGCTGCCGGGGCAAGAAGGTGATCGCGGAGATCACCATCCCGCGGCAGGTGCTCGAGGAGCGGATGCGGGTCACGCCGGAGGCGATGTTTGCCGCCCGCCAGACCTCGGCGCTGGGCACGATGCTGGCCGGAGCGGTGTACAACACCGTGCACCCGGCGAACGGCATCGCGTCTCTGTTCATCGCCACCGGGCAGGACGAGGCAAACGTCGCGGAAGCGCATGCCGGATTCACCTTCGCCGAAGTGACCGAAGAGGGCGACTACTACTACTCGGTGACCATGCCGGCGCTCATCGTCGCCTCATACGGCGGCGGCACCGGGCTGCCGACCCAACGCGAATGCCTCGAGGTTCTCGGCTGCTACGGCAGCGGCAAGGTCAGAAAGCTCGCCGAGATCGTCGCCGCCACGGTGCTGTGCGGCGAGCTGTCGCTGGGGGCGGCCGTGGTCTCGGAGGAATGGGTCAGCAGCCACGAGGAGCTGGGCCGCAACCGCTGAGACAGGCCGGAGCGCTTCGGCAATGCGCCGCCCTTTGCCTGGATCGACAAGGATCTCGCCGCCGGGTCCGGCGGCGCCGGCTGGGCCGAAGCGGTGCTGAATCCGCTTTACCGGAGCCTGCACCAGGACCCGCGCTGGGCGGCCATGCTGACCCGCCTCGAGCTGTCACCGGCCCGCCTCGGGATCGTCGAGTTCCGCTACGCCATCAACTGATCGATCTGCCGGCCCAGCCACTCCGGGAACGCGGCCGCTTCCGCCTCGTCCATGCTGATCATCCGCGGCAACCGCGCGCCGGCGATCCCGTAGCCGATCGCCGCCGTGGCGATGAGGAAGATCAAGCGTTTTGCCGCCGCCTCGCGGTCCCCGTGCCCGGGCAGCCGCGCCGCCAGCACCGGCACCAGCTCGGCGAACAACACCCGCAGGTGCTCCGGCGGCTCCAGATCTTCACTCAGCGCCTCGTCGCCGATGCTGAGCCATGCGAGCAGCCTGGCGTGGCCGCCCCGCGACAGCGCGTCGAACAGCTGCCGGAGCATAGCCGTCGGCTCCGGCGCCGGCTCCCGCTGCAGCGCGGCGATGATGTCCCGCAGCAGCCGCTCGGTCATGTGGGCGACCAGCGCCTGGCGCATGCCGGCCGTGTTGCCGAAGTGATGGATCACCGTGGCATGGCTCATGCCACAGTCGCCGGCAACCGCCACCACGTTGAGGCCGGCGAGCCCGTGCTCGCGCAGGCGCGCCTCCGCCGCCTGGAGGATCTCGCGGCGCGCCTCCTCAGACGACCGGCGTTTTCGCGGGCGGACGCTCATGCGTCAGTGCCCGCCACTATTGACATCATTGTTGATACCGCTACACTCGCAATTATCTACATCAATGTTGACACAAATCCGTGACTGCCCAAACCGCCATCCGCCCCGCCGCCGCGAACCCTTACCAGCTTCGCCCGCTCGAAGCCGTCCGCGCCATTCGCGTGCTGCTGCAGGACCCGG
>JBFISC010000207.1:0-6260 GCA_041608775.1 Pseudomonadales bacterium
ACGACACTGCTGGAGCGTCCCGGCACCGTGCTGCGCCATCCGCCGACCGACAGCAGCGCTGCCGCCCTGGCAGACCGGGCCACGGCCGCGCAACTGCGCGACGTGCTGCTCGGCGACGCGCCGCTGCCGCAGGGTATCGACGCCGTGGCGCCGGAAGACCTCGGCGCCTTCGACCACCAGCTCCGCAAGGCCAAGGCGCCGCTGCTAGAGCCGGTGAGCGAGGCGCGGCGCCAGGCCCTCGAAGGCCTGCTCTACGGCACCTCGTACAAAGGCATCACCGATCTGGTCACCAAATTCGTCTGGCCGCGACCCGCGCGCCACGTGGTGCGGCTGTGCGCGCGACTCGGCATCACCCCGAACATGGTCACCACGCTGTCGCTCGGGCTGATGCTGTGGACCTGCTACCTGTTCGCCCATGGTCAGTTCGCCCTCGGCCTCGCCGCCGGCTGGGTGATGACGTTTCTCGATACCGTGGACGGCAAGCTGGCGCGGGTCACCGTCCGCTCCAGCCGGGTCGGCCACGTGCTCGACCACGGCATGGATCTGATCCACCCGCCGTTCTGGTACTACCTGTGGGGCACCGCGCTGGTGGGCTACCAGCCCCTGCTGAGTATGAGCCTGGCAGACCTGAACTGGCTGATCATCGGCGGCTATATCGTCGGCCGTGCGGTGGAAGGGCTGTTCCATCTGCTCGGCGATGCCAGCATCTTCTCCTGGCGGCCGTTCGACGCCTATTTCCGGCTGATCACCGCCCGGCGCAATCCCTGCATAATCCTGCTCAGCGCCAGCCTGGTGGTGGGCCGACCCGACTGGGGGCTGGTGGCCGTGGCGCTGTGGACCGCGGGAACCTCTGCCGTTCTGATCCTGCGGCTGCTGCAGGGTCTGGTCGCGCGGCTGCGCTCCGGCCCGCTGCAGTCGTGGCTGGCCGATCCCGAGACCGCGGCGGCCAGACATCAGCGCGCATACCGACTGTTCTCCGGCACCCAAAGTGCCTATGCAGCCTCGTGACGCGTCATCGCACACGCCGCCGCGCACCCCGCTGCATGGGCTGATCGAAGCGGCGCTGAATCGACGCGCCCATGCGACCGACCCCGACGTGGTGCGGCTGCTCCAGGAGATCCACCGCCGCCACGGCGATCACGTCGCCGCCGTGCTCCTGTACGGTTCCTACCTTCGCGGCAAGCGCGACACCCTGCTGGATTTCTACGTGCTGCTGGATGATTTCGCAGGCGCCCTGCCGCGGCTGCAGGCCCTGGGAAACCGGCTGCTGCCACCCAACGTCTACTATCTGGCGCTGTCCGAAGAAACCGGCGGCGGCCACGGCGCGGTGCGCGCCAAGTACGCGACCATGACCGTGCAGCAGTTCGAGCGCGGCATGAGCGACTTCCACGGCTACTTCTGGTCACGTTTCACCCAGCCCGTGGGGATGGTGCAGACCCGTGACGCGGCCATCGCCGCGCGGGTCGTCGATGCGGTGGCCCAGGCAGTTCAGACCTTCGTTTCCCGCACCGCGCCGACGCTGGAGGCACCGTTCAGCGCAAAGGCGCTGTGGCAGAGCGGGCTCGCGCTGACCTACGCGAGCGAACTGCGCGCCGAGTCCGAGCAGGGCATCGATTCGGTGTACCAGCACGATGCCGACCACTTCGACGCCGTGCTCCGCGCCTGCGTCGAATCCGGCAGCGACGTCATCGTCGCCGATGAAAGCGGCCGCTATCGGCCGCGGGCCGGCCGCAGCCGGGCGCCGTTCGGCGCGACCCGGCTGGGCTGGGCGCTGCGCCGGGTTCAGGGCAAAGGGCTCAGCGTGCTGCGGCTGGTGAAGGCGGCGGCAACCTTCGACGACCCGTTGGATTACCTGTTGTGGAAGATCGAGCGGCACTCGGGCATCTACCTCGAGCCCACCGCCCGCCAGCGGCGCCACCCGCTGCTGTTCGCCTGGCCGCTGCTGTGGCGTCTCTACCGGCGGGGTGCGTTCCGCTAGCGGCTCAGTCCGCCTCGTCGGTATCGGCCACCGCGCGGCGGAACGCTTCGACGATGCAGCCGATCTGCTCCGGCGTGTGCGCGGCGCTGGCACTGCACCGCAGCAGGCTGCTGCCGTCGGGGGACGCCGGCGGCAGCATGAGATTGGTGTAGACGCCGAGCTCGAGCAGCCGTCGCCAGGTGGCCAGGGCCCGGGGCTTCTCCGCGAAGCGCACCGCTACCACCGGGCTCGCGTCGGCACCGAGGGTGAGACCGAGATCGCACAGGCCCTGGTGCAGGGCCCGGGCGTTGTCCCACAGTCGGGTCTTCAGCTCCGGCCGTTCGCGCACGTGGCGCAGGGCGACCCGGGTGGTGGCCACCACCGAAGGGCACGGCGACGCGGTGAAGATGTAAGGCCGGCTGGCGAAGCGGAACAGGCTGAGCACATCGTGCCGGCTCACGCAGTAGCCGCCGGTGGCGCCCAGGCTCTTGGAAAACGTGCCGACCACGAAGTCCACCTGATCGAGCACGCCGGCCGCCTCGGCCACCCCGCGACCGTGCTCGCCATAGCCGCCGAGGGAGTGCGCCTCGTCAACGAACAGATAGGCGCCAAATCGCCCGGTGACTTCCGCTATCTCGGCAAGGGGCGCTTCGTCGCCAAGCACGCTGAACAGGCCTTCGGTGACCACGAGGGTCCGGGACGAGCGATCCCCCAGGCGGCGCAGCCGCTTTTCCAGGCTGTCCGGATCGTTGTGCTTGAAGCGGTAGATGTCGGCGCCCGTCATGCGGCAGCCATCGTAGAGACTGGCATGGGCGTCCGCGTCGAGCAGCACGCAATCGTCCTGCCCCACCAGCGCGGCCAGGGTGCCGAGGTTGGCCGAGTAGCCCGTGGAGAAGACCATGGCATGGGGCACGCCGTAGAACTCGGCGAGCTCCCGCTCGAGGGCGCCGTGGCCCTGGTAGTTGCCGTTGGCCATGCGCGAGCCGGTGGTGCCGGTGCCCTGCTCCGCCAGCGCCGCCTGGCCGGCGGCGATGCACTCCGGATCGAAGGTGAGGCCGAGGTAGTTGTTGGTGCCGGCGAGGATGGTGCGCCGGCCGTCGACGATGGCCTCGGTCGCCGACAGCAGCCGCTCCATGACCACCCGGGTGGGATCGGCGCCGTCATCTGCGAGCTCTTGCTGGCGCTCACGCAGCACCGTGAACTTGTCCATCAGGTCCATGTCAGTCCAGGCTGCGGGCGACCACGGCCGCCAGTTCGGAGATGGTGTGCACGTTGGACAGGCTCTCCAGATCGATGGCTATGTCGTAGTGATCCTCGACCTCCACGACGAACTCCATCACCTGCACCGACTCCAGGTCGAGATCGGCAACCAGATCCGTCGCCCCGGTGAGCACCGGCGGCTTCTCGAGGAAAGCGGCGAGGATTCTGGTGATCTCGGCTTCGATCTCAGACTGGTCGGCCTTCAAGTATCAACTCCCGGGGCCGCAGGGTCGTGGAACAGCGCGGCCGCGCCCCGCTCCAGGTCGATGTCCGGCTGCCAGCCCGTGGCCTGAGTGAACGCGCGATTATCACACAGCCAGCGCGGCTGCTGAAGCTCGCGGGCTTTGCCAGAGGTGAGCATGGGCGCGTAGCCGAAGAACGCGGCGAGAAACTCGTTGATCCGACCGACGCCCGCCAGCAGCGGGCCGGGCACGCCGACGACGCGGACCCGCCTGCGGGTAACCGCGGCGGCGATGTCGTCCCAGTCGTAGCCCTGATCCCGCCCATCGTCGACGGCGAACGCCCGATGCCGGCAGGGGGCCGGATTTGCGAGCCAGGCCGCCACCGCACGCACCAGATCGTCCACGTGAAGGAGCGCCAGACGCTGCCCGGGGGGACCGGGACGCAGCGCCACGCCGCGCCGGATCAGCTCGAACAGCGGCCGCAGCTCCCGATCGCCGGGACCGTACACGGCCGGCGGGCGGAGGATCGTCCAATCGATGCCCTCGATCTGCTCCAGCACCCGCTCGCCTGCGCGCTTGCTGCGCGCGTACCGGGACAGCTCAGGCCGGCTGGCGGCCAGCGACGAGATCAGCAGCACTCGCGGCATCGCTGACCCGGGCCGCCCGAGGGCTTCCACCAGCGTGGAGACGCCGGCCACGTTCGCAACCTGAAAGTCACGCCGCTTCCGGCCACGCACCGCGCCGGCGCCATAGACGATGGCCGCGACCCCCGCCGCGGCCCGGGCGACGGCGGTCGGATCGGTGAGCTCGCCCAAGACTATCTCGCAGCGGGAGTCGAGGCCGGCGCGGATGGCCGACTGCGGCCGCACCAGCGCCCGCACTGCTACGCCCTGGTCGAGCAGGTAACGGTGCAGCCGCTGGCCGATGAACCCGGTGGCGCCGGTAAGCAGCACCGGAGACGGCAGCGGGGACATGGAGCGATCAGCCGTTGGCCGCTTTCGAGTACCAGCTGCCGTTGGCGAGCTTCACCCGTTCGAGGAAGTCCTGCTTGGTGCGGGAACGCGCCAGCTTGCCTGACGAGGTGCGGGGCAGGGTGCCGGGCGGCACCAGATCGATGTAGGAGTGAATGCCGAAGTGACTGCGCACCGCGCTCTCCAACTCGTGGACCAGGGCCATGCGCTTGTCGCCGTCGCGCTCGCGGCACTCCACCACCAGCACCGCCAGATCCTCGCCGGTGGGCAGCGGCGCCGCGAAAGCGGACACGTTGCCCTGCCGCACGCCGGGCAGATCGTCGGCCAGGTGCTCGAGATCCTGGGGCCAGATGTTGCGGCCGTTGATGATGATGACGTCTTTGCTGCGGGCGGTGACGAACAGCCGCTGGCCCACCCGGTAGCCGATGTCGCCGGTGTCGAGCCAGCCGTCGCGGGTGAGCACTTCCGCCGTCGCCTCCGGATCGCGGTAGTAGCCGCGCATGACGCTGGGGCCACGCAGACAGACCCGCCCGCAGTGGCGATCGGGGAGGTCGCGGCCGTCGGCGTCACGGATCGCGAACTCGTAGCTCGGCAGCACGTCGCCGCAATCGACGAACTCGAGGACATCGGAGGCATCGCCTGCCTCCGCCGGCTGGGCGAGGAGCTGCTCCGACATGGCCCGCTTGCCCACCCGGTCGATATGAAAGCCGTCGCCCAGTGGCGCAAAGCTCACCGCGAGGGCGCACTCGGCCATGCCATAACACGGCACGAAGCTCGCCGGATCGAAACCCGTGGAGCGGAGTGCCCGGGCAAACTCACGCAGCGGCTTCGGCTGGATTCGCTCCGCGCCGACGCAGGCCGCGCGCCAGCAGGACAGATCGTAGCGTTCGGTGTCCGAAGGCCGCAGCCGCTTTGCGCAGAGCGCGTAGCCGAACGGCGGGCTCGACGACACCGTGCCTTTGTTCTCGGAGATCAGCTTCAGCCACAGCCGCGGCCGCATCGCGAAAGTGCGCGGGCTCAGCAGGTCCACTGACAGCTGACAGGCCAGCGGCAGCAGCATGAAGCCCACCAGGCCCATGTCGTGGTACAGCGGCAGCCACGACACGAACCGGTCGCCCTGACCGAGGTGGAGACCTTCTTCCGCGATCTCCCGCAGGTTGTTCAGCACCGAGCTCTGGGTGATCTCGACGCCGCGCGGAAACCGGGTGCTGCCGGACGTGTACTGGAGGTAGGCAGGATCCTCCGGCCGCAGCGGCACCAGCTCGCAGTCGCTCTCCGGCAGCGCCTGGAAATCCTCGAGGGTGCCGACCCGCACCCCGGGCAGGCCCTCGGCGGCCTCCCGGAGAAAGCCGATGTGGGTGTGCGGCGCCACCGCAATGCCCGCGCCCGAGCCCTGCAGCATGCGCCGCAGCTGCGCCACGTAGGCATCGTGGGCGCCCAGCTGCACGCCGGCCGGCAACGCCACCGGCAGCAGGCCCGCGTACTGCGCTGCGAAGAACACCTGATGGAACATCGGGTCGGTTTCCGCGACGATGGCGACACGCGCGCCCCGCTGCGGATCGAGCCCGAGAAACCGACGGCCGAGCGAGCGCGCCTGCGCGCACAGGTCACGGTAGGTTAGAACGTGCTCCAGCTCGCCGCGGCCATCGTAGAAGTTGATGCCCGTTTCGCCCCTGGCTGCATATTCGAGGGCTGCAACGAGATTGCCAAAGCCGGAACTCCTGAAGTCCAATGACTGGTTAATTCCCGTGCGAAGCAATCCTTGATTCTCCCAAACCCATGAGATCCGCCACCAACCCCCTTCCCAAGGTGTCCAGCGCCGGCGGATTATAACCAACACTCGAACCCAATGTAGAGTACCCGGACACGTCTTTAAGCTGCTGATTTTTC
>JBFISC010000208.1:0-6217 GCA_041608775.1 Pseudomonadales bacterium
CGATCACCTCGGCGTCGATGAGGGTGGAGTCCATGTCGAAGGCCACCAGGCGGCGGTTGCGCCGGTAGACGGTATCCTCCTGAACGCTGAAGTCGAACACCAGACTGTCTGCGGCCGCCAGCAGCTGCGCCTTCAGCGCCTCCGGATCGGCCAGGTTGCCGCGCAGGCTCATCTCGATGCTGGTACGTGCGAGACCGACGCCCTGAGTCAGCGGCACCCGGCCGGACAGGCGCCGGATGGAATCGATGTTGAGGCCGTGGTCGTGGACAATGCGGGTCACCGCCGCCATCTGACCCCCGGTAAAGCCGGCGGCGAGCAGGGTCACGATGTAACGGGGCTTGCCGTGGCTTGCGACCCACTCGGCGTAATCGTCTTCGCTGATCGGAGTGAAGCGCACCGTGATGCCGAACTCGCGGGTCTCGAACTGCAGATCCTTCATCACGTCCGCGGTATCGGCGGCGTCGATCACCTGCACCAGCATGCCCACATTCAGCTCGTCATGGATGACCGCCTGGCCGACGTCGAGCACCCGGACTTGATAACGCGCCAGCGTGGATGTCACCATGGCCATCAGGCCAGGCCGATCTTCCCCGGAGATGTTTACCAGAACTATCTCGCTGGCCAAGTGATCCGCCCCGTAATTGCCCAGAACCGCGTGTCGTGCTCACTGACCCGAACCGCCGGAGCAACCGTGCCGTGCCACACATGACTCTGACCGCCGTGCTGCGGCCCGAGACGACCGCGTGAAGCTACCGTCTCCCCTGGACCTCGTCAAACCGGATGCCACGGTGCTAGCCGTGGCAGTAGTGAGCGTCGTGCTGACCGGCCTGGTGCTGCTGCTCATCGTCGCGCTGACCAGTCAGGACCGCCAGCGGATGGACGACTTCGGCGCGGTTACGGCACAAATGCTCGCGCGGATCGCCGTCGAGCCGCTGATGCGTCAGGACAGAATGCATCTGGGCGTGCTCGGCAACCGGCTCGCGGAGCTGCCTCAGGTAACCGGGGTGGCCAGCTACTCGACGGACAACCAGCTTCTGGCCACTACCGGCGACCTGCACGGGCCTCAATATACCGAGCCCGTCATCATCGACGACAGCATCGTCGGTTACGTGCGCCTGGCGCTGGCGCCCGAAGCGTTCGCCAGGCCGATGCGAGTGCGCAACGGCGCGCTCCTCATCGCCATGCTGATTCTGCCGCTGCTCATCGGGGCGCTCTGGAGCCTTTACCGCTCCGCCCGCGGCGGCGCGTTCGCCGGGGTGCTGCCGACCGCCCCCGCCTGGTGGTCGAAGCCCGAGCCGGCGGGCGATCCGATCACGGTTCCGGAACCACCCGAGCAGGCCGACGACATCCGTCACTACCTGCTCGCCGTGAACCTCTACAACCAGCTCTCCCTGCCCCGCCAGGAGCGCGAGTTCGAGCTCTCTCTGTGCATGGAGCTGGCCGAGTCGGTGGCCGGGGTCTACGGCGGCCAGGTGGTCGCGCTGCCCGGTGTCGGCGCGCTGCTCGACTTCCACCACGGGGATGACGGCGACCGGCCGTTTCAGGTGCTGTGCGCGGCGTTCGTGCTGGCCCGGCTGCTGCAGGACGAGGCGCCGTTCGGGACTTATCGGCTCGGGTTGAATCTCGTCGTGCATCCCGCCAACGAGACCCTGCACCTGGACCACGACGGCATCGCCGATGCCGCGCTGCTGTCGGCGCTCGCGAAGGACACCTCGCTCGCCCTGTCGGCGAGCTTCGCAGCCCTGCTGGACAACGGCGGTCGGGTGCACACCCGGCCGCTCGACAACCCGCTGCTGGAGGAACTCACGACCTCCAAATCGGATTGCCGCCTGGCTACTGGGCTCGACACGCCGCTCGCAAACCTGGTGCTGCAGCAGGCCGAGCAGCTGAAACGTCAGCGGGACACCGCCTCCAGCCCGTCGACCTTCTGAAACCCCCGCGGCAGCTTGCGGCCGCGCCTGGCCCGCTCACCGAGGTAGTTCTTCAGATCCGCGCGTTTCAGCCGAAGGTGCCGCTGTCCGGCCAGCACCAGCAGCTCGTCCTTTGAACCGACCACCTGGATGGCCACCAGCGACTCCTCGCCGGCCTTGAACGCGGCGCCGGGGATGTTGATGATCTTGTTTCCCTTGCCCCGGGCAAGCTCAGGGAGCTCTGCAATCGGAAATGCGAGCATGCGCCCCTGAGTCGTCGCCGCGACGACCAGCAGATCGTCGTCCTCGGGCAGCCGCGCAGGCCGCAGCGCCTGACCATCCTTGCCGACCGAGAGCACCGCTTTGCCCGCCTTGTTCTTGCTGACCAGATCCGCCAGCGAGCAGACGAACCCGTAGCCGGCATCGCCGGCCAGCAATACCTTCGCGCTCGGCGGGCCAAGGGCGACGCCGACGAACCGCGTGCCGGCCGGCGGCTTCAGGCGGCCGGTGAGCGGCTCTCCCTGGCTGCGAGCGGACGGCAGGGTATGCGCCGGCACGGCGTAGCTGCGGCCGCTGGAGTCGAGAAACACCAGGCTGTCGTTGCTGCGGCCGCGAGCCGCATCGCCGAAGCGGTCACCGCTGCGGTAATTGAGGTCCGCCGGGTTGAGATCGTGGCCCTTGGCGGACCGCACCCAGCCTTTCTCCGAGAGAACCACGGTGATCGGCTCGTTGCCGATCACGTCTTCTTCGCTGAAGGCCGTGGACTCGCCCGCAGCCTCCAGGGGCGACCGGCGCGGGTCGCCGAACGTCTCCGCGTCGGCGAGCAGCTCCTTCTTGATCAGGGTCTTCAGTCGGGCTCTGGACTTGAGGGTCTTCTCGATGTCGGCACGCTCGCCTTCGAGCTCGTCCTTCTCGCCCTGGAGCTTCATCTCCTCGAGCTTTGCGAGCTGCCGCAGCCGCAGGTCGAGGATCGCCGTCGCCTGCAGATCGCTCAGCTTGAACTTCTTCATCAGCGCGGGTTTGGGCTCGTCTTCCTCGCGGATGATGCGGATCACCTCGTCGAGGTTCAGGTAGGCGATCAGCAGGCCTTCGAGGATGTGCAGCCGGTCGTTGATCTTGTCCAGCCGGAACTGCAGCCGGCGGGTCACCGTCTGACGCCGGTATTCCAGCCACTCGGCGACGATCTCCTTGAGGTTCTTGACCCGGGGGCGCTGGTCGAGGCCGATCAGGTTCAGATTGATCCGATAGCTCTTCTCCAGGTCCGTGGTGGCAAAAAGATGGGACATGAGCCGATCCACATCCACCCGGTTGGACCGCGGCACCAGCACCAGGCGGGTCGGGCTCTCGTGATCCGACTCGTCGCGCAGGTCCGCGACCATGGGCAGCTTCTTCGCCTGCATCTGCTGGGCAATCTGCTCGAGAATCTTGGCCGGCGAGGCCTGGTGGGGCAGCGCGGTAACGACGATGTCGCCGCCTTCCCTGTGATATCGAGCCCGCGCCCTGATCGCCCCGCGTCCGGTTTCGTAAAACTGCCGGATCTCCGCCTCGGGGGTGATGATCGTGGCTTCGGAAGGGAAATCCGGCGCCCGAATGTGGGTCATCAGGTCCCGCACGCTGGCCTTGGGATTGTCGAGCAGATGCACGCAGGCGCTAACGACCTCGTTGAGGTTGTGCGGGGGGATGTCGGTGGCCATGCCCACCGCGATCCCGGTACTGCCGTTCAGCAGCACGAAAGGCACCCGGGCAGGCAGCAGCTTGGGCTCGTTCATGGTGCCGTCGAAGTTCGGCAGGTAGTCCACCGTGCCCTGGCGGACCTCCGCCAGCAGCAGCTCCGCGTAGCGCGACAGCCGCGCCTCCGTGTAGCGCATGGCGGCGAACGACTTCGGGTCGTCCGGCGCGCCCCAGTTGCCCTGCCCATCCACCAGCGGGTAGCGGAACGAGAACGGCTGCGCCATCAGCACCATCGACTCGTAACACGCGCTGTCGCCATGGGGATGGAACTTGCCGAGCACGTCGCCGACGGTGCGCGCCGACTTCATGTGCTTGGCCGCGGCATTCAGGTTGAGCTCGCCCATGGCGTAAATGATCCGGCGCTGCACCGGTTTCAGCCCATCGGCCAGGTGCGGCAGCGCGCGGTCGTTGATCACGTACATCGAGTAATCGAGGTACGCCTTCTCCGTGTACTGCTTGAGGGGGAGGGTTTCGAAGTCCTGATTTTCGGTTGCCATCGGATCTCTGCTGGTACTGATTACCGTGGTTGGAAGCGTGGCCGCGGCAGAAGCACGCTTTCCGCCGCGCGATCCAGCGCCAACCTATTCAACAAGTGTGGCCTGATCGCCCTTGGACTCAAGCCAGGAGCGTCGGTCGGCCGCCCGTTTGCGGTTGAGCAGCATGTCCATGACGTCGTCCGTGCCCTTGTCGTCCTCGATGGTGAGCTGAACCAGTCGTCGGGTGTTCGGGTCCATGGTGGTCTCGCGCAGCTGCAGCGGGTTCATCTCGCCCAGACCCTTGAAGCGCTGCACGGAGACGGTACCGCGCTTCTTCTCCGCGGCGATCCGGTCGAGCACCCCTTCCTTCTCCGACTCGTCCAGCGCGTAGTAGACCTCCTTGCCGATGTCGATCCGGTACAGGGGTGGCATGGCGATAAAGACATGGCCGGCGGCCACGAGCGACCGGAAATGGCGCACGAACAGGGCGCACAGCAGGGTAGCGATGTGCGCGCCGTCCGAATCCGCGTCCGCCAGGATGCAGACCTTGGCGTAGCGCAGCCCGGAGAGATCGTCGGAACCGGGGTCCACGCCGATGGCAACGGAAATGTCGTGCACTTCCTGGGAAGCGAGCACCTCGGACGGCGATACCTCCCAGGTGTTGAGGATCTTGCCCCGCAGCGGCATCACCGCCTGGAACTCGCGGTCCCGAGCCTGCTTCGCCGAGCCGCCGGCGGAATCCCCTTCCACGAGGAACAGCTCGGCGCGGTCCGCGTCCTGACCGGAGCAGTCCGCCAGCTTGCCGGGCAGGGCAGGGCCGGCGGTGATTTTCTTGCGCGCCACCTTCTTGCTGGCCTGAACCCGGCGCTGGGCATTGGCGATCACCAGCTCCGCCAGCTTTTCGCCGTCCTGCGGGTGCTCGTTCAGCCACAGGCTGAAGGCGTCCTTGGCGACACCGCCAACGAATACCGCCGACTGCCGGGACGACAGCTTTTCCTTGGTCTGCCCCGAGAACTGAGGATCCGCGAGCTTGGCCGAGAGCACGTAGGCGCACTGCTCCCAGAGGTCGTCTCCCGTCAGCTTGACGCCCCGGGGCAGCAGACCGCGGAACTCGCAGAACTCCTTCATGGCCTCGGTGAGGCCGCCGCGCAGCCCGTTGACGTGGGTGCCGCCCTGCGGGGTGGGGATCAGGTTGACGTACGACTCCGTGACGGTTTCACCACCGTCCACCACCCAGAGAACCGCCCACTCCACGGCTTCGTCATTGCCCTCCGCCTGATGCATGAAGGGCTTGGCCGGCACGCTGTCGGCGGCACCGAGGGTTGCTTCCAGATACCCGCGCAGACCCTCCTCGTAGAACCAGCTGGCGCTTTCCTCCGGATCGGCCTCCACGCTGATGCTGACCCGCAGGCCGGGGCACAGCACGGCCTTCGCGCGCAGCAGGTGCTTGAGCCGCGACACGGTGATCTTCGGCGAATCGAAGTAGCCGGCATCCGGCATGAACCGCAGCCGGGTTCCGGTGTTGCGCTTGCCGACGCTGTCGACGACCTTGAGCTTCCCTTTGGGCTTGCCGTGCTCGTAGCGCTGCCGGTAGACCTTGCCGTCGCGTTTGATCTCCACTTCCAGCCAGTCGGACAGAGCATTGACCACCGAAACGCCGACGCCGTGCAGCCCGCCGGCGTAGCCGTAGCTGCCTTTGTCGAACTTTCCGCCCGCATGGAGCCGGGTGAGGATGAGCTCCACGCCGGTGACCTTGAACTTCGGATGCACGTCCACCGGCATGCCGCGGCCGTCGTCGACCACCTCGACGGAACCGTCAGCGAACAGCGTCACCTCGACCTCCCGGGCATAGCCGGCCAGCGCTTCGTCGACGCTGTTGTCCACCACCTCCTGAACCAGGTGGTTCGGGCGCGTGGTATCGGTGTACATCCCGGGACGCCGGCGCACCGGCTCGAGGCCGGAGAGCACCTGCAGGGATTCGGCGGAGTACTTCGCTTCTGCCATGAAAATCAGGCCCTGTCGGACATGTCGATGTTGAGCGGCTCGCCCCCCAGGCGGCGGACCTCGCCGCGCAGGCCGCCATCGGGCATCAGCTCCAGC